>MHDQ01000077.1 GCA_001803565.1 Nitrospinae bacterium RIFCSPLOWO2_12_FULL_45_22
CTAATTCAAAATAGGCCAATTTTTGGAATACCCCTTTAAGCACGGGGTCAGCTACTAATTTAATCGCATTTTCATAGAAATTCCTGGCCCTCTCTTCCCAATGGATAGCGGTAGCCATGATCTCCTGCGAGGTAGTATGTTCAGTAATTTCCTTTTCTAGAACAAATTTATCTAGCTCCATATCAGGTATATCTATCCCCGTTAAGTCTTTCTGTATAAGCTCTTGCGCTGATAAAGGCTCTTGGAGCCACTCTATATGGCTCTTTTCTTCTTCTGCCAGGATATTAAACATAGCCTTTACCCCCGGCCCTTTTACTAACTGCGAGGCCCGGCAAAAGAAGTTATAAGCGGTCTTCTCTTTTTCCAGGGCAAATTCTATGATCTCTTTGAAGGTAGTCTTCTCGGAAAATTTTGTACATTGAGCGTCTCTTCTAGGTATTCCCATAATTACCTCCTCCGGCAAAAAGGTATTGGTTTAGTGTTAATAACCCGTTTATTGCGTGCAGGTCTTTCTCTAGACAGGGTACCTGGTAGATCATTATCTGGTTAGAGGGTAGGGTTTGCTTAAAGGACTGGATCCGCTTTTTGTCTGCCCGGGCCAGGAGCTGAAATTGAAGAAAGTTATCCACAAGCCTTTCTCCCAGCCCTTTTTCTAGTCCCCACCGCTCTTTCACCAGGGCTTTAATTTCTCTGAGCCCGTTATCATTAACAATGCCCTCGGGGACCACATTGACCTTATTTATTATCACAGCCGCTAATGGTATATTAAGCTCTTTTACCCGTCTAAGGAAGTAGTTAGCTTCAGCCAGGACCGATGCCTCGGGGCTGGTTATGAGGAAAAAAGCAGTTTGTTTATTACGGAGGACCTCTGAAGTCTTTCGCATCCTCTCAATAGTACCATCAATCATGCTACTCAAATTAAGGAAAAATTCTGAGATATCTTTCAATACATAAATCCCAGTCGCATCTTCCAGCCTCCGGAAGATAAAAAGCCCGGTCTTGCCCAAAAGTTTAAGGCCTAGCCGGCCCGCGGAAAAGTAAGGCAGCATGAACCATTTGATGATCTTTCGATCCAGGAAATCAGTCATCCTTTGCGGCACTTCCAGAAAATCGAGGGTATGCTTAGTAGGCGGAGTATCTACTATAATCAGATCATATTTTCTATTTATATAAAGGTCATAAAGCTTCTCCATAGCCAGATATTCCTGGGAGCCAGCAAAGGTATGAGAAAGGCTCTTATAGAATTGGTTATTCAGGATATTTTTGCCGATTTCTTCATTCGGGGCATATTTGACTACTAACTCATCCCAGCTAGCCCGGCGGTCCAGAAGCATAGCATGAAGGGAGCCCGAATCTTGCCCTGGTATCAGGCCAAGGTTCTTTAGGGGTATAGGGGTCTCTTCATTCCCTTTAGGCTTCAAGCCCAGGGAATCAGCCAGGCGTTTCGCGGGGTCTATGGTCAAGGCCATCGTCTTCTTCCCCATCATAGCCCCTTTAATAGCCAATGCCGCAGCGATACTGGTCTTGCCTACACCACCACTACCGCAACAGATAATGACCTTTTTTTCTTCTAAAAGATCTGTCAGACCCATTTTTTTACCTGGTCATTAGTCATTGGGTCATTGGTAAAAAACAAATGACAAGTGACTAATGACTGATGACTAATTGTTTTAGCTGCGATTCTATTTCTCTGGTAATTATTAAGAGCTCCTTCATAGTAATCTCTGCAGAAAATATATAGGGTATCTTGATCAAAGGAGCGGGCAGTTTGGATTCCAATCTGTCAATCTGTATCTTATTTCGCACCCAGCGCTCCATCACCACCTCTGCCCAATGGCAGATAGAGCGTAGCAGACCATTTTCCGGAGAATTATACGGATTAGGTAAAGAAGGCATCTCTCCTGACCAAAGGGGGGTGAATATTTTATTTATAAAGATATAACCTAAGGGGAGATTTGCCTTTTTGCGGATCTTATCTACCACGTCCAAAGTCTCATTAACAGGCATCTCTTCCGCGGTAGTAACTATATTAAGCAATGTTTTCTCCGGATCAGCAATAAGGTCTAAGACCCTTTTAGCTTCCCGGTGTACCACGCCGGTAGCAAAGGAATCATAAGCAGCCTTGGGCATTCTTATATATTGCAAGGCATGACCTGTAGCCGGGGTATCAACAATAATTAGGTCCCATAAGGGACTTCCGGTTCTTTCATCCTGGAGCTGCTCTTCATACCAGAGTTTTCCTACAGCCATTAATTCTTTTAGCCCAGGAGCCGCACTGACGAAATAGTTATATGTCTTACTCCTGAAAATAAGCTCCTTTAACCGCTGGGACTTAAGGATGATGCCTAAATATTCCTCTAAAGCAGCTTTCCCATCCACGTGCAGACCATAGATACCCGGATAGAGCTCTTTCTTATTAGCTTTTTCTATACTGGGTGAGCCAAAGAGAAAGCTAATGCTCTCCTCGGTATCTAACTCTGCCAGCAAGGTCTTCTTACCCCTCTGAGCAGCCAGTAGGGCTAAGGCGGCAGCAATAGTGCTCTTGCCTACACCTCCCTTGCCTATTATAAAAAGCAACCGCTTACTAAATAAATGCTCTAAAATATTTATCCCTTACAAAACCCTATGTTCTCAGAAAAACATCATGGAACATGAGAGCGCTATTTTTTTGAGCAAATAAATGGATTTTAAACATCTGGATACGCTATTATGAATAAAAAGTATAGCAGAAGGAGTGGGAGAGGACAACTCTCCTGGTAGGAAAGGTTCAAGCCTTCTTTTGGCAAGACAGATAAATTTATCGCCCTCACAGAAGGGCGTATTTCTTGCTCGGATTATTATTGTAGGCACGGATTTATCCGTGCGCTGAATGGCACGAATAGAATTCGTGCCTACAATTTTTCTGGCGAATTTAGGTTTGTCAAACTGTTAATCATCCAGCGGATCCAGGCCCAGGGTCTCCATAAAACTCTCTAACCGGTCAACCACTTGCGCCTCCGTAAGCTCCCTCGGGTCCCCATGGCTAGCCTCGTAAACCATTGAAGGTATACCTCTTTCTTTAAAGGCCAGTCTGGCCTCGGGCATCCCCGCAGGTAATGCCTGACAGCCACGGTCGCAGTGGAAAACCACACCATCCACCTGCCAATCCTCAACTCTCTTAATCTGTTCTTCTGTCTTTCCAATTACAAGCAGGGAGCGCATAAAGGCACTGGTCACAAAATAATGGGCCAGGGCATATAGGGCATCCTCCCGGGTCTTCATCGCCATACCTAGTTCTTTAGGGGTCTTAGCGATACGCCACGAACCATTTTCCTGACGCTCAAAGGCACCGCATGCCCCAAAATCCAGGGATGAACCGATGAATACCGCACCGTATTTTTCTGGAATCCGGAAAAACCGGAGGAAATAAAAAGGTGGCACCCCTTCATGGAGCAAACGGCATCTCTCAGCGCCTAAGGCCGCAATTTGATTCTTTACCCGATCCTGAACCTCATCATAGAGGATACGCGTATAATTTACCGTTTCATCACTATTTCTCTTCAGAAATAATGGGGCAGATAAGCTGCTCAGCATCCTTATATCCAGGGGTGCTGGTATATTCTTATTCAATTCGCAGATCTTTGCCCATAATACCGCTACTTCCCATTCATTGCGTACTCCATGGACAAATGCCTCATCATCAAACTTCTTGCCCGTAACCTTTTCCATCCACTCAATGGCTTCTTGCATCTGGGCTACAAGGTTTTTCTTAAAGTGTTCTTGAGGCCTACCTGGAGGGATGAGCGGAGCATCTATGCAAAAACTGGGTATGTTAAAGTATTCGCTCATCACCTGAGTAGCTTTTCCCTGGGTTTCACAAAAATGTAACTGAATGCAGAAATCAGGCCGCAGGAATGGGCCGAACGGCCCTTGATCCAAAAACATAGAACCCCAGATCAATTGGGCAGCATGACAGATATCAGCCGGGTAGCCTCGTGCGGATACTGTCTCAGCACACTGGATAGCCTGTTCAGGATTGTTGGCTACGATAGTAAAATAAGTTCCCATCTCGGCAAACACTGCATCCGGGAAAGAGGTGGGGAGAGAATTGGAGAAAAGCCCCAGGCCTATACCTATGGTCTTTCCCCCGTCTTTTGCTGTCCAAATCTCTTGAAAGAATTTGGCCCTTAATTCTTTGGACAATTGCCAGCAGTCCAGGGGTTTGGTCTGATATCTCTGATAAGTTGTCATACTACTTGCCTCCCTGCTAAAGTTATCCACTTATTGGTTACTGGTGAATCGTTTCGCAAATTTCATCACAATAGGAAACTCAGGCCACTTTGGGTTGAAGCATCTCCAGAAATGCCTCAATCCGGGTACGGAACTGCCCCGCTGGAATAGTCAAATCAAATTCGAGAAACAAAACAGGAATGTCATTCTTTTCCAGTAATGCCCTGATGGGGGGGATATCAAACTCATGCGGGTCACAGAACTTTTGCTGGATAACAATTGCCCCCTGGACATCATAGTCTCTGGCTAAGTCAAGCACATAAGAGAACCGCTCCCGCTCTACTAAATCCTTCTGTGGGCAGGGTGGTTTTTTGATAAGGTTGGCAGCGATAGCTGCCAGCCGATTCTCTTCGGGAACAACCTCATGCCAAAAGTATCTACTGCCCGTGCAGTGGTCTTCGATTACCACATCGGCCCCCAGCGATTCCGTCATTCTCGCAAATTCTACGTCATCATTTGCACTTCCGATAAGCATCAACCTTATCTGGGATTCTCTACTATTTTTTCGTTTGGGGAGTTCAGTTAGGGCCTGTTGGAGCAAACGGCTATGTTCTTCTTTATCCATAAACATACTGGTGAGTACCATCTCCATAGCCTCGGCGCCAGAAATAGCCGGTGGGTCGCTCTTCCTCAGTTCATAAGCCTGTTTTAGGAGACGCCGGTTAGTATTGTAAGCATCTATTGCCTTATCCAGGGCTCTATCGGATATGGTATTTCCGATCCATCCCTCCAGGGACTGCTTAAAGCATACCAGTTCTTCTAACAAAAGTTCCTGGGCATATTTACTCTGGACATGGGCAGGCATATACATGTAATAACTATAGGATACCGGCAGATGCTTTGTCCAGCTATCAAAGACCTGGCGCATATGCATACAGGTATGGGCGGTAACTATACCATCGAGATAATTATATCTCCCCTGTAAGCCCTGCGCTAAGCAATCCCGGCAGAATGGACAGTACATATTGAAGATATGGGGTTCAGTAATATCCTGGGGTTCATGACTGCCCAGGATCCTCACCGGTAAAATACCAGCCGCATAAAGCATTTCTTCAGGAACGTAGTTGCAAAGATAACCAACTACCTTATCGCCTTTCTTCTCTTTCCATTCACTGGTATATTGGTGGCGGTTATTCAACAGGTCATGAAATTTTTCGCTTATTCCCATTTCCTTTCTCCTCATCAATCATATTCTCATTTACACCATTAACCGCAACTAAAAACCACTTATAGAGCTTATAGCAGAAGAATCGAGGAGTGTCAAACAGAAAAGTATACGCTTTTATATTATTTTTAACCCCAGACTATTAGCTCTGGCACAAAGTTCCTCAAGCTCGATCTCATTATAGTATAGCCCGATATTTGATAGCGTGTGGGCATCACTGTTTGATAAGGGTAGAAGACCGTTCCTATCTGCTAAACTCCTCACTGCTCCCTGGTTTATCTGATAGTTGCCATTATTGATCTCTATCCCATGAATATCGGATATATTATTAGTCCAGTAGCTGGTGGGATAGCCGGGGTGAGCAATAAAGCGAAAGACCAGGCTGTCTGGTAGATACAGCTCAATGACGTGTTGATAGACCCGATCTAGCTCCTGACCAGGAATAATTATAATCTCGTTATCAAAGGATTGCTCTACGATCTCCATGATCTGGTAAGCATAACCCTTATTACCATGATCCGTGATAGCGATGCCATCCAGCCCTTTCTCTTTTACTGCAGCTATTATTTGTTCTACTATCCGAATATCAGGTCGGGTAAACCGCGTGGCCTCATGACAGTGAGTATGAAGGTCTAGCTTCAAGGGCTTTTCCTCTGTGCTTCAGTGCTTCCGTGGTCTCATTGCTCAGTGGTAACTATTTAAGGAAGTTTTTGAAGAAGTCGGTAAACTCCCGGGGCTCTTCCTTGCCTCCCTCCATTATCCTAATGATCTTCCCCTTTTTATCTCGTAAAGAAACCCGCTGGGTCAGCATCTTGAACCCAAAGGCCGTAATGAGTTCTTTGATGAATTCCCGATCTTCTGGTTCTACTAAATTAGTTATAACAATCTCATTATCGCGGGCTAAAGCCTGGAGCAATTGAGCCGTAATAACGGGTTCTCCGATCAGCAGATTATTATCAATTCCGTTTCGCGCTCCAAACAAATCACCCCAATCTATTCCTGCACTGAGCTTCAGGGGAAAATTTAACCTCTCTAGGGCTACCATTATCTCCAGAGCAGTTTTTATGGCATTATTGATATCCTGTCTTAAATCAGGAGCCAGATTAAAAAGGGCTAAAAAACCCCACCCGGAAAAACTTATCAGCTCCCCTTGCCCCCCTCTTATCAAAGGGGTTAATAGGTCGAGGAGGGAAGTGATGTGGGAGTTTATCAGACCAGGTTCCCTCTGCTCGATCAATGGTTGGATCAGTTCATTGAGGTTAAAAATATCGGCGGACAGAACCACCCCTTCTTCCACCATAGAGCTATTGGTTTTCATCTTACAGCATTAAATTATGTTTAGGACGCAGATTCACGCAGATAATATAAGATTAGTCATTGATCATTGACTAATGACCAGTGATCAATGACGATAAATAATATCCTGATAATCTGCGTCCAAAATGGAAATTCCTCTGCAATCCTGTTAAATCTGTTACCACACAAAGGAGTGGGCAGTAAGTAGTCACTCCTAACAGCTTACTGTTTACTGCTCACTGCTCTACGGGGAATAGTTACAGTATGATTTGGGTGCCGATCCCTTCTTCGGTAAAGATTTCCAGGAGGAGGGCATGGTTGGTCCGGCCATCAATAATATGGGCTTTGGCTACCTGGGTTTCTAATGCCCTGAGGCAAGCCTTTACCTTGGGGATCATACCCCCACTAATAACTCCTCTCTCTATCAATCTTTGCAATTCGTCTGCCTTCAAGGTAGATAATAGCGCCCCATCCGGGGTTAAAACGCCAGGGGTATCGGTCAGCAAGACAACCTTTTCTGCCTTCAAGGCGGCAGCAATCTCCCCCGCAGCATCATCGGCATTAATATTATAGGTCTCACCCCTCTCTCCTTCACCGATAGGCGCTATGATGGGGATGAAACCCTTCTCTTCCAGCGTAGACAATATCTCGGGATTTATATGTACGATCCGTCCTACCATCCCTAGATCAATATCGAGCGGAATCTCTAGGGCCTGGGCATTATTCCCCTCTTCAAGTCGAACATGCTCACCCACTGCCCCTGAGCTATTGAGGTGATTAAGATTGAGTTTATCAGCTTTGATCAACTGACCATCTTTACCACTCAAGCCCACAGCCCTACCACCAAAATGATTGATCAGACCCACAATCTCTTTATTTATTTGACCCACTAAAACCATCTCCACTATATCCATGGTCTCGGCATCAGTAATCCGTAAACCCTGGAAGAATCGGCTCTCTTTACCTAATCTCTTCAGCATATCACCTATCTGCGGGCCTCCACCATGGACAATAACCGGATTTATGCCCACCAGTTTTAGTAAGATAATATCCTGGGCAAAGGCATTCTTCAGTTCCTGCTTGATCATGGTGCTCCCACCATATTTTATTACCACGGTCTTATGCCGAAATTTTTGGATATAAGGTAGGGCCTCTATCAGCACCTCAGCCTTTTCCGCTAAACTCTTCATGTCCTCTCTTTCTCCTTTACTCTGCAGCCTAACAGGGATCAGATGTCAGCTTTATGGTCTCTATGCCCTGATCCCCGATCCCTGGCCCCTGCTTTTAGAGAATATAGCGACTCAAGTCCTCATCCTTCACTACATCAGCTAGTTGATCCCTCACATACCCGGCATCTATTGTCTTCTTCTTATCGGTACCATCTGAGGCCTCAAAAGATATCTCTTCTAACAACTTTTCCATGATAGTATGTAGCCGGCGGGCCCCGATATTTTCTGTCCGCTGATTGATCTGTTCGCCCATAGAGGCAATTTCTGCAATGGCATCATCGGTGAACTGGAGTTCTAACCCCTCGGTTTGCAATAGGGCCGTATATTGCCTGATTAAGGCATTCTCTGGCTCGGTAAGGATGCGGATAAAGTCCTCCCGGGACAGGGACTCAAGTTCGACTCTTATAGGGAAGCGGCCCTGCATCTCTGGTATTAAATCTGATGGTTTAGTACTATGAAAGGCCCCGGCAGCAATAAAAAGGATATGATCGGTCTTTACCGGGCCATATTTGGTGGTAACGGTAGAGCCTTCTACAATAGGCAAAAGATCCCTCTGAACCCCTTCTCTTGAGACATCAGGTCCATGGCTCATACCCCGGCCCGCGATCTTATCTATCTCATCCAGGAAAATAATGCCAGACTCTTCTACTCTCCTTAGCGCTTCCTGGATGACTTTATCCATATCAATCAGCTTCTTGGCCTCTTCTTCCTTGAGAATGATCAGGGCTTCAGGTATTTTTATCTTCCGTCGCTTTTTTCGTTGGGGTAATAGATTCCCTAACATATCCTTCAAATTTATATCCATATCTTCTATGCCAGTAGCAGAAACTACTTCAATCATAGGAAAGAACTGCTCGGGTTGTTCTATCTCTACTATGCGCTCTTTTAGCTTCCCTTCCTTTAGGTAGTTCCGTAGCTTCTCCCGGCTCTTTTTATATTGTTGCTCTTCCTGGCTTTCCAACCCTTCTATGCCCTCTATCTCTTTTTTAGAAAATGGTTTTGGTGGTAATAATAGATCCAGGAGCCGCTCCTCGGCATTGACCTCTGTTTGTTTACTGACTTCCTGCATCTTTTCTTCTTTAACCATATTCTTACCCAGCTCTACCAACTCCCTTACCATAGACTCTACGTCCCGGCCTACATAACCTACTTCAGTAAATTTGGTTGCCTCTACCTTGATAAAGGGAGAATTGGTCAATTTTGCCAGACGTCGGGCAATCTCGGTCTTGCCTACACCAGTAGGGCCGATCATAATAATATTTTTAGGGGCTATCTCTTCTCTCAACCCTTCAGGCAATTGCTGTCGGCGCCATCTATTCCTCAATGCAATAGCCACCGACCGCTTGGCATTTTTCTGGCCAATGATATATTTGTCTAGTTCCGCCACGATCTGCTTGGGGGTAAATGTTTCCATAAGATAAAATCTCCTCAGCCATTATCTTAATCTTTCAATTAATCTAGCGCTAGCTCTTCGATAGTGATGTGTTCATTAGTATAGATACATATAGCAGCAGCGATTTTCATGGCTTCCTGGACAAGCTGCCGCGCAGCTAGATTAGAGTGTGCCAGCAAAGCCCGGGCGGCTGCTAAGGCATACGCACCACCTGAGCCTATGCCGATGATGCCATCTTCCGGCTCAATAATCTCGCCCGTGCCAGAAATTATGAAGGAGTTTTTCTTGTCCACAACGGCTAATAGGGCCTCCAGGGGGCGTAGTATCTTATCTGTACGCCAGTCCTTAGCTAATTCTACGGCAGCCCGGGGTAAGTTACCGCGGAATTCTTCTAGCTTCGCCTCAAAGCGGGAAAAAAGGGCAAAGGCATCGGCTGCCGCTCCAGCAAAACCAGTTAAGACCTGACCATTATACATACGCCTTACCTTAGAAGCATTATGTTTCATGATGGTATTGCCTAAGCTTACCTGGCCATCACCAGCCAGCACTACTTTACCTTTATGCCTGACAGATAAGATAGTTGTGCCATGGAACAAATTACTCCCTCCTCCCTCTATTGTTTGGCCCGGGGATGGGCCTTGTCATATACCTCCATGAGCTTATCAACACTAACATGGGTATAACGCTGAGTAGTGGATAAGCTGGCATGGCCCAGGAGTTCCTGGATCATCCTCAAATCTGCGCCCGCATCCAACAGGTGAGTAGCAAAGGTATGCCGCAAGGCATGGGGGCTGATATGTCTATTCAGGGCACATTTATGGACATATTTATTGACAATATTGCGGACAGACCGATCAGTTAAAGGGCCGCCAAAACGGTTCAAAAATACTGCCCCAGAGACCTCATCCCCCATTAGTTCTGATCTTCTAAGGAGATATTCCCGCAAGGCCATGGCTGCCTTGGAACCTAAAAACGCTATCCGCTCTTTTTTCCCTTTCCCTTTAACTTTTATTACCCTTAACTCCAGGTTAAGATCCTCTACCGCAAGAGAAACGAGTTCACTGACCCTGATCCCGGTAGCATACAACACCTCCAGGATAGCCTTGTCCCGCAATCCCAGAACCGATCTGGTATCCGGAGTATCAAGTAACTGAAAGACTTCGTCTATAGGCAAAAAAGTGGGCAGTTTCTGGTCTTTTTTAGGTGAAGCCACTAAGGCCGTAGGATTCTTTACCAGGTGGCCTTCCCGCTGTAGGAACCTAAAAAAGCTCCTTATACATGCCAATTTTCGGCCAACAGAGCTCCGCTTATTGCCCTGGCTGAGCAAATGGCCCAGGAAGGCCCTGAGGGTTAACTTGTTTACCTTAGAGATATCTACCTGTTCCCTCTCCTGCAGGAATTGATAGAATTGGCCTAAATCACTCAGGTAATTCCTTACCGTATGAGGCGAGTAGCCTTTTTCGATCTCCAGATAGGCATTAAATGCCTGGATATATTCCTCCAAATTCTTTTAACCCCTTTCTGTTTTGTCATGGGTCATTGGTCAGTTATTATAATAACATAACTCCATTCACAAGTGTTACTCCTGGGATCAATAACGATGCCTGGCCGAGGTCTATAGGCGATGTGGATGAAAATTCTTATGGGTGTGGCTATTCTTTGTCAGAAATCCATTAACAATGGTAGTGGCAGAGCTTGCTCTGCTAGTAATGACTAATGACCAGTTTAATCTCATGCTGCCATTCTTCTATAGCCTTTAGGGCCCGCAAGGCTAAGAGGTTCTTTTTCTCTCTTTTATTTTTTATTCTAACCTCTAATGGAGGTAATAAGCCATAGTTAAAATTCATGGGCTGGAAAGAGCTGGGGTTGGCCTGGGTAAGGTAGGCTACCAGGGCCCCCAGGGCGGTAATATCTTTTGGCACAGTAAGTTCTTTGCCCTGTATAAGTCTGGCGGCATTAATCCCGGCCAATAGGCCAGTAGCTACTGACTCCAAATAACCCTCTACACCGGTAATTTGCCCGGCAAAAAACCAATTTAATCTAATACGTAATTGCAAGGTCTTGAGCAGGAGCTTGGGGGCATTGATAAACGTGTTGCGGTGCAAGCTGCCAAAGCGGAAAAACTCCCCGCGCTCTAACCCCGGTATCAAGCGAAATACCCTCTTTTGTTCCGGGTAAGTGAGCTTGGTCTGGAACCCTACCAGGTTATAATGGCTAGCCTGCAGATTCTCTTTCCTCAATTGCACCACAGCATAGGGTGTCTTATTGCTGCCGGGATATTTTAAGCCCACTGGCTTAAGGGGTCCGTATGCCAGGGCTTCTCGGCCCCTTGATGCCAATTCTTCTATAGGCAGACAGGCTTCAAAAAAGGCCCTTTGCTCAAAATCCCGGGGCAGGACCTTTCCGGCATGGATTAATTCTTGCACCAGACGATCATATTCCTCTTTATTCAGGGGACAGTTCAGATAATCCTTTCCACCCTTATCATAGCGGGAGGCGAAAAAGGTTTTATTGTAGTCAATAGATTCTCCATCTATTATAGGAGATATGGCATCATAAAAATGGAGGTTTTTTTCCCCGGTCAGTTGCGAGAGATATTGGGCCAGGGGATCAGAAGTCAGGGGGCCAGAGGCAATGATCACTACTTGCTCTGGTGGCAATACAGTTACTTCTTCTCGGTGTATTGCGATATTTGGGTGGGTTTCCAATGCAGCGGTCACCTGTTCGGCAAAGGTTTTCCGGTCAACGGCCAGGGCACTGCCGGCCGGTACCCGGCTCTGCTCGGCTATCTG
>MHDQ01000078.1:0-10790 GCA_001803565.1 Nitrospinae bacterium RIFCSPLOWO2_12_FULL_45_22
TACTATAACTCATTTAAGTCAGTGAATTTATTACCTGACCAAAACAAAGTTTCTCATATAGAAACATAAGTTTAAAAAAATTATACGCATCTCCTCGAGCTTATGTCAAGGTTTTTTATCCGGGAAAACCAAGGAAGAGAGGGAGATATTGACAGAGGTGTTCAAAAAACTTAAAATAGCCTCGGCCATACAGATCATAAGCCAAGATTACCTAAAAATAAATATCAGTGGAAGAGATGCCGGAGTGGTGAAACTGGTAGACGCGCGGGACTCAAAATCCCGTGGGCTTCGGCCCGTGTCGGTTCGAGTCCGACCTCCGGCACCAGTATTATCAGGATTTTTGCCCTTTCTACCTATTTTTGCTGCCGCTTTAGACAGCCTTTATCTTCCCGTTAACACTCTTTACCCGCCCTTTTTATCCCTCTACTTTGTGAGGGGAGATAGGCAAGAAGTAATAGGGATAATTGTATACCATTGAGGGGGCAAATAATGTAAACTATGGAAAGAGATTTCAAAAAAGATTGGCGAGAATACCTGCCCAATAAAATACCAACTAAGGATAAATTACCGGATTACCTATACGAAGTCCTGGAAAAAGAAGGGGTGAAAACGATTCTGGATCTAGGCTGTGGCACTGGTAGGTTCACAATTGATTTAGCCAAAAGAGGCTACTCGGTACTGGGCGTTGATATCAATCCAGAGGCGATAGAGGCAGCAGAGTTAGAAGCAGCGAGATTGCACCCCGCTGAGCGTCGAGGCCGTTTAAGATTCATGGCCGGCGACGTTCTTAATGTAGAACTAGATAGGGCTTCATTCGATGCCGTTTTGCTACAACTGGTAATTTCTATAATAGGCAAAGCTGAAGACCG
Source organism: Nitrospinae bacterium RIFCSPLOWO2_12_FULL_45_22 (assembly GCA_001803565.1). Taxonomy (GTDB): domain Bacteria; phylum 2-12-FULL-45-22; class 2-12-FULL-45-22; order 2-12-FULL-45-22; family 2-12-FULL-45-22; genus 2-12-FULL-45-22. The sequence continues at coordinate 870 of MHDQ01000078.1, forward strand.
GTGGAGATTAATACAAGTAGCAAGCTCTTTGTTAAAACCTGTTGGGATATTATATTTTAGCGCCTCTGGTGTATCTGATGAAATTAACCCAACCTATGCTGACCTCTACCAAAAAGACCTGCCATTAACCGGCGAGGAATACACCTATTTTTCCAGGGATCAAAAAACTGGCGAAATACTCTACCTGACTCATCACTTTACTCACGAGGAGCTAGAGGAGTTACTAAAAGAAGATTTTGAAATAGAAATGATAAGCAAAGAAAGGGAGGCCAGTAGCCGTCGTCCTAGCGAGGCTGCCTATTTCTTCTATGTTATAGCCAGGCAAAAAATCTAACAGAGAGCAAAAACCCGGCTTAGCTTGGGGGCAGGGGTAATTTTCATCTTCCGATGAAGACCGGGGTGACTGTCTGTCCGTGATGGCATCGAGATTATGAGAAAGAGTTTTCATAAGATGAATGAGATTAAGAAAACTGATGGAATAAAAAGTTGGCCCAGGTCAGAGCGACCTCGGGAGTTATTATTAGAGAAGGGGTCTGAATATGTATCCGACGCAGGATTGGTGGCTATACTTCTCCGCACCGGAATAAAGGGAAAGGATGCGGTGACCTTAGGAAGAGAACTCCTTAAGCACTTTTCTGGCCTTAGGGGATTATTGAATGCCAACAAAAAGGACCTGGAAGAAATTAAAGGGTTAGGAACTGCCAAGATTGCTCAATTACTTGCAGCTACCGAGATTGCTAAACGACAGTTGAAAGAGGAAATAGTCGGTAAGACAGTCATTCATGGACCCGAAGATGTCCTTGAGTACCTTTCTTTATCAATGTCGAATCTCAAAGAAGAGGCATTTAAGGTTATCTACCTCAATAGTGCCAATGTCGTTCTGGCCGCCGAGGATCTATTTAAGGGCACTATCGATCAATCCGCGGTCTATCCAAGGGAGATCATCAAAAGGGCCTTTGAATTGAATGCCTCAGGACTTATATTTGTCCACAATCACCCATCGGGCAATTTAGAGCCCAGCCAATATGACTTATCGCTAAATGAGAAACTGAACAAAGCCTGCCACGCTGTTGATCTGACCCCCTGGATCATCTGATTATAGGTCCTACCGGTTATATTTCATTCACGGAGAAAGGACTTTTAGTAAAAACAGTAAATACCTAAAATTCATAGTTTATCATCATATCTAATGATGATAAACTATATTAATAACCTCAATTGACACTTCTATCGGTATATGGTTAAATTAACGCAGGCTAAAGCCTGCGACTACCACAAAACCGCATTAATAAAATGAAAATTCCTATGCTATTAAATTAGACTGGAAACATAATGTAACTCCAGAAAGTATCCCTCCGATCATCTCTCCATCCTCCAACACATGCCAGGATTGCGAAAATCCTTTTGTTTTCTTACCACAAATGGTAAAATGGTTCTGGCTCTAGCGCTTACACCTAAGTAGATTTGATAAAAATGGACGGAATAAATATGATTATGGTTGAGAAAAGAAAATATTTCAGCGTCATGGCAAATAAAGTTTATGCGGCTCCCGCATAGGTAACGGTTGGGAGGTGAATGCATGAAGCAACATGAGGTTGATATTTTATCAAGAGTTCGTGATGAGTTAAATCGCTTAGGTTATGTTGACAAACTTTTACGACAAGACTACGTCTTTGATGATGCATCCGCCACAGGAACCCGAGAGCTGCATATACCCTTAGCAGCCTTTGCCCAATGGCCACCATCTTATCGCAATGCTTGTATAGGTGTGCTGACTGCGAACCGTCAACCGGGTCCAGAGCATGTTTCAAGCTATAGCACCCTAGGAGCCCCAATGTTTTTTGAGACGTTTCAGGACCGTATTGACCGATACCGTGTTGAAGCCTCTCGCCATGCTGTTTTCTTGGAGTCAATTCCAGCCCCAAATATCCCTAATGCCTTTGAGGCCAACAGAGAGAAGTGGGCCCCTGACACAATTTTCCGTGCCAAAGCTATCACGCCATTGACAGGTCCTGTTCAGCTCGATTTTATTGATATAGGCCTTTTCCCTGCTCTAAAGGGTATGATCCATGGTAAATTGGATCGTTTACTAAAGGATATATTACAGAAAGCCATCATTACTTATGAGAGCAACACCTCAGGCGTCAAACCGGACGAAACTTTGCTCTTTCGCCTGATTTTCCGTTTCCTTGCGGCTAAAATTTTAAAGGACAAGAAACATCCTGGTAACTGGGCGACCCCCCAGGCAAATAGCATAATTGAAGAAATCCAAAGGTTTTATGGGCTCACTGCACCTAACATGCAAAAGATCCTTGATGAGCCGGGTACACAGCAGATTGTGTGGGATAAGTTTCGAAACGCTTTTAACTTTCAAAATACCTCTGTGGATGATCTGGCGTTTATTTATGAAAATACTTTAATAAGAGAAGAAACTCGTAAACAATTTGGAATACACAGTACTCCGCCTGTTATAGCCGAACTCATAGTCGACCGACTTCCCTTTGAATCATTGCCTCAGGATGAACGTTACGTTCTCGAACCCTGTGCAGGACACGGTGTTTTTTTGGTTGCAGCCTTGCGCCGTCTTCGCGAATTATTGCCCATATCCTGGAGAGATAAGGAGAGACACAGGTATCTAAAAGACCGATTAACTGCTATTGAGATTGACCCTTTTGCCGCTGAGGTCTGCCGCCTATCCTTGATATTAGCTGATTATCCCAATCCGGACGGCTGGGAAATTATGCCTGAAGATATCTTCGCCAGCGACGTTCTAAAGAAGCAATTAAAAACATCCCAAATTGTTCTCTGTAACCCCCCCTTTGAAGATTTTACCCCATTTGAAAGAATCCGTTATAGTAATAAAGTTCTAAGTGTCCACAAACCTTATGAGATTCTTCGCAGAGTCCTGGAACATCCTCCGGCCATGTTCGGCTTTGTGTTACCAAAATCTGCTATAGTGGGAGGAAGATATAGAGACCTCCTAGAACAAATTGTCCGTACTTATAAGAACATAGAAACGATAGCTCTACCGGATCGGATCTTTGTGTTTTCAGATCAAGAGGCTATGTTAGTCCTTGCTTATGAACATGATAAGACAGCCAATGCAAACGTTCTTACTCGCACCTTTTGGGTACGCGAAAATGATAGGCAATCGTTGCTCGAAACAAGGCGATTACCCAAAGAGATTAGCAAGGTCATAAATCGCTCAACTCATACGAGACCTATTTCCCCTTGGAATGCTCCCCTTTCAGAAATTTGGGATTATCTCAAAAGTTATCCCCAGTTAAAGGATGTGGCCGACATTCACAGGGGTATTGAATGGAATATTTCTCTCAAAGAAAATAGAAGTATTTTGATATCTTCTGAGCCAAAACCCGGCTTCAAAAAAGGAATAGACAAGGTTCGAAGGAAAATAGAGCCTTACTATACCGAGGGATTCGTATATCTCAATATGGATGAGCAGTATCGCCGAACAACCTCGCATTCATTGCCTTGGGATAGTCCCAAGGTCGTTGCTAACAGTCGCAGGATAAGCCGGGGGCCGTGGAGGATTGTCGGTAGTCCGGATTCAAGCGGCTTGGTTTGTTACACAAATTTTTTAGGGATGTGGCCAAAAGTAGATATAAATATAGAAGCGCTTTCAGCTATCATTAATTCCCCTTTGGTCAATGCGGCGCTTTATCTTAAAGGGTATGGACGTGATAACCTGATTAATATATTGGAAAAAATCCCAATCCCTTTTTCGATGGCTATTGATACAGATAGAATTACTCTCCTCGCCAGGTACTATGCCAAACTTAGATCAGAATTTAAAAAGGGCCCTGTTAAAGCAACAACTATTAATGAATGTATCAAAACACTAATGGAAATAGACGGTTTGATTCTAAAGGCCTACGATCTCCCTCCAGGGCTTGAACGGAAGCTTTTGGAGTTTTTTAGAGGATACGACAGACCCCTTCCATTTGGTTTTCCTGACTATTATCCGCCGAAATTTGGACCCTATATTCCATTGCATAAGTACCTTAAGATGGATTTTAAACAAGCCAGCGCCAAAGAGCTTCTTAAAAGAATCATCCCTTTTGATTCCGAAGAAATACATGAACTGGTAATGGATATTGAGAGAAGGCAATCCTTATGAATGGTTACCTATTGGATACCAACGCAGCCAGTATCCTTTGGGATGCCCGGCATACGGATCACAACAAAATCAAATCTTTTCTCGAAAACCATTCCCAGTCCCTCCTCTGGATATCTATTATCGTGCTGGCAGAGGTTGAGTACGGACTAAAAACAGCTCCCAAAATGGACACAAGTCGTCAGAATGATGTCAGGAATGAGATGGCCAAATTTCCCGAAGTTCTTGACCTGGATAAGCACACGGTCTCTTCCTATTCGGATATTCGTGCAGAATTGTTTAAAACTTATTCACCAAAAGTCCGGAGAAAAAGGCTAACAGCAAAATGGCCAGAAGACCTTTTTGAACGAACAAGTGCCAAAGAACTCGGAGTCCAAGAAAATGATATATGGATAGCATCGCAAGCAATTCAATACAATTTAATACTGGTTACTGATGATCGCATGTCCCGGCTTGTAGAAGTCTCTAATTCCCTCAATGACCCCCTACAAATTGCTAAATGGAGATAACGATGCGATAGTATAATAGGGGTCATCCATTAAATGGCTTGTCAGGTAAAAACATACCTCTCTGGTTTAAAAAATTGTTTATTTTTCCCCTTGGCTTACCCAAGCCCAGCACAACCCCTCATCTTCACTACCCTTTTCGCACCCGTTATTTCTTTCGGAATAGGTTTACGTTCAGGCTTCGCTAATACACACCAGGTAGCAAGCAGGATCCAGGTCAATATATATTATTGTCGGCATGGACCAGCCTGGTGCGGTGGATATTCAGACACTGGAATGGATTGAATCCGGAAAAGTAATAGATCGTACCCTGGTTAAGGCGCTTCAGACGGAGATAGATGAAGGCCAAGCCGAAAGGATAGCCCTTTCCATTGAGTTGGGTTAATAATAATTTATAGAGTTCAAGCATACAAAATTTTCGGTCGCTTTTGGGATGTCCTGTGGGTGGTGATATATATAAGAGATACTGTATTGGAGTTGATATAGTTTCGAATATATTCCGTCCTTATTTAATAATTGTTTATGGGTCCCTATCTCTACCAATTTACCTTTCTGCAAGACGATTATTTTATCGCAATTTAAGATAGTAGACAATCTATGCGCAATAACTATGGTTGTTCTACCCTCCATTACCTTTTTGGTGGCTTCTTGTATAATTGACTCTGTTATTAGATCAACGTTACTGGTAGCTTCGTCCAGTATGATTATATCAGGGTTATAAATGAGGATTCTTGCGAACGATATAAGCTGTTTCTCACCCATAGACAGATTAGCCCCCCCCTCGACAACTTTACTATTAATCCCTTCTGGCAATTTATCTATATAGTAGCTGAGTCCCAGTTCCTTTGATATATATTTCAGATCCTCCGCAGGTATATCTCGGAAGAGGGTTAAGTTATCCTTTACGGTGCCATGGAAGAGGAAGAGGTCCTGCTGCACTATACCTATCCGGGAGCGGAGCAAGGTCTTATCATATTCCCTCAAATCTATCTGGTCTAATAAAATCCTGCCTTGGTTGGGTTCGTAAAAGCGACACAAGAGGTTCATAAGGGTAGTTTTACCGGCCCCGGTTGCCCCAACCACGGCAACCGATTCCCCGGGCTCCACCGCAAAGCTTATATCCTTTAACACGTAATCTTCCCCAGAATAGGCAAAATAAACCCTATCAAACTCTATTTTTCCTCTTGTATAATCATCCTCAATAGTTATCCTACCCTTGTCAATTTTATCTTCTCTTATGCTAATTCCTTCTTCTGCTGAAACTTTAACACCTGACCCTGCTTCATCATCTAGATAGTCCTTATGATGCCTTTGCCTGCCCTGTCCGGGCCGAGCCATCTCCGAAGGCTCAGCCATGAGATTAAATACCCTCTCAGCCGAGGCCATAGCCGCCTGAAAGATGGTATACTTATCGGCCAAATCCCATATAGGCATGTATAAATTCTGCGCATAAGCTAAGAAGGCCACTAATATACCTAGTTTTAATTCCCCCTGGCTATGTAATAAGCCACCGTACCAGAGGATCATAGCGATGGCTAGAGCGGTAAGGATGGTGGTAGTAGGGTGAAAGAGGGCATAGTATCTGGTTGCCTGCATTTGTTCTTTATAATAGTCTTTACTAATCTCTTTGAATTTCTCAAAATTCTTACCCTCTTTACCAAACAACTGAATGATCTCCATCCCGGATATGTTCTCGTTCAAGAAGGCATTTATCCTTGCCAGTTTCCTCTTTATCTCTCGGTATATACCTCGTAACCTGTTGCTAAAGAAGAGTGTAGAAAGTATCATGAGGGGCAAAATACCCAGTGTAATAAGGGCAAGCTTTAAATTAAGGATCAAGAGGAATATAATTACCCCAAATATCAGGCATATATCTCCTATTACTACGATGATACCGGATGAAAATAGCTCACTTAGCGTGTTGATATCATTGGCTACCCGGGTAACGATCCTTCCCACTGGATTCTTATCGAAGAATGGTATGGGTAAGGTCTGGATATGGGAGAACAAGTCCATCCGTAAGTCGCGGATAACGTTTTGCCCCAGGAGTTGCAAAACATAAGTCTGGGCAAAGAGAACCGCCATGGTTACCGTGTATATGCCAAATAAGGCCAGGCCTAATAGGATAACCATACTTTTATCGGCTTTATAAATCCCTTCATCGATGACATAACCGATGATATAGGGCGGGATAAGAGAAAGAGCGGTAGATAGCACCACTAAGGCAAGGGATAAGATTCCACAATAAGGGTACCTCTTCAGGTAGATAAAAAGCTTTCCTACCAAGGCCCGATCATATAGCTTTACGTTTATGGTATCATCTACGTGATAGAAACTGTTATGCATAGTCCTTATTTGCTGGGTTGGGAGACCCAGCCCTACCCCGCAGGATAGGATCGGGTCTCCTGACCCGATCTTTAACTTACTTTATAACCTTACTTCTTTTAGCTGGCTTAACTTGAGGAGTCTTGCATATAAACCATCTTGTACCATCAGCCAGTCATGCGTGCCGCTTTCCACAATCTCTCCTTCTTTAAACACGACTATCAGGTCAGCATCCTTTATCTTTGCCAGCCTGTGGGTAATAATAATAGTTGTAAACCCCTTCCTCTCGGCTCTGAGGCACTCCAATATTGCCTCTTCCTTTTCTGCATCCACTGATGAGAAGGGGTCATCCAGTATGAGTATGGGTGGTTTTCTTATAAGGGCCCGGGCTAGGGTGAGCCTCTGCTTCTGCCCACCAGATAGGTTGATGCCACGTTCTCCCAGATATGAGCCATACTGGTACGGAAACCCCTGTATCTCGTCATGAATCATCGCAATCCTCGCGGCTTCTTCCACCGAATAGGATGGCCGGGCATCCGTGCCCAGGCCAAAGGCGATATTTTCATAGATAGTTTCTGAAAAGAGGAAAGGGTCTTGGGGTACAAATCCTATATTTTCCCTGATCCTCTCAAGCGGAATGTCAGTTATATCCACTCCATCTAAAAACAACATTCCCTGGTTAACCGGGTGAAGTCCAGGTATTAATCTAGCCAAGGTACTCTTGCCTGATCCTATGGGACCAACAAATGCTACCACCATCCCCGGACTTATATCCAAGTTGATACCCTCAAGGACTGGTTTAGAGGCTCCGGGATAACTAAACGATAAGTTTTTAAACTCTATCTTGCCTTTTATAGTTTTTATATCCCGGTGATGATCGCCCTCTGGTCTCTCTGGCGTGGTGTCTAGTACCTCCCTTATCCGTTTCATAGAGGTCAATCCCTTTTGTAATAGATAAATTGCCCAGCCAACGGCCTTCATAGGCCATATAAGCCTGGATATATACCTTTGAAAGGCGACAAATGTTCCGATGGTTATAGCGCCATTTATAACGTATATACCACCTACCATTATGAGGAGCACCATCCCGGCATCCATGAAATACTCCATAAACGGTACGAAATATGCCTGGATAAAAGCCAGGGACAGGTTCTTATCCCGGCATTTATCATTAATCTGCCTAAAAGATGCTACCTCTTGCTCAGCCCTATTGAATGTCTTTATAACCCTTATACCAGAGACATTCTCCCTTACCTTCTAACTTATCTCAGAGAAGGCCTTCAGGACCTCATCAGATTTACGATCTATAATATTCCGGTTCTTTTTGACGAAGAAGGGGAGGCAGGGTAAGAAAAGAAAACTCACTAGGGTAAGCCCAGGGGAGAGATAGATCATTATAATAGGGATGGTTAATATATAGAACAATGAGTCCAACGTTATAAGTATCCCCATGCCTACTGCCATTCTAACTGACTCTGAATCGTTCGTAGCCCTAGACATAATGTCACCCGTAGGTATGGATTGGAAGTAAGATCTGGAAAGCTTCTCCAGGTGTCGGAAAAGCCTTGCTTTCATATCGTATTCTATCCGGAAGGCAGCACCGACTAAATTCATCCGCCAGCCATATCGAAATAAACCTTGCAGGCAGGCTACCAAGACGAAAAGGATCGTAAGGGGCATTACACTCCTTTTGCTGGTAATATCAGATATATAGTCAATGGCTACTTTGATTATCAGAGGTGGGAATAGATCAAGGATATCTACTGCCAGCAGGGAGAGAATGCCCTGGATATAAAAACGTTTATGTCTCTTGATATTGTCCCAAAATAAATAGGTATCCCTGGATAACATCAAAAGCTTTAGCCTCTTCCTACGACTACTGGCCTGAAAGTTGATTCCTGAAACCTCATACCTCTATACCTACTTAAGTATTATACCGACTTCTCGGTGAAAATCTTCATGAGATTGCGGAGGCTGTTCCGAGCGGGGTGAGGAATCTCGCGCCGGGTTTGCTTCGGCTTCGCCTTGCAACTGCTAGCGCACCTTGCAATGACATTACGAAACCTTTTTCTGTCATTGAGTCCAAAGCGAAGCAATCTCAGTCCCTCGTTATTTCACAGAGAATTGCGGCCTTGACTCCCAATATAACAGTCTATAATATAGGGACGTTATGCCAAAGACTGTTAGTTATCAGAAGGCTGGTGACAGCAATATATTATCCTGGATCCAGAGCGAATGATGAAAATCCTTTATAAAATGATGATTCGGCTATCACAGAATGTAGGGACGGGGTTCATCCCCGTCCGCTCTGCCTGTGCTATGGCAGACCTGTCTGCCATAGCACAGGCAGGCAGGTAAAACGGACAGCCACAAGGGCTGTCCCTACAGTTAAATAAAAAATTCGCTCTGGATTCAGGATTATATAAAACGAAGTAAATAAAGAGAGGGGCAAAAGATGAAGAAAGAAGAGTTTTACCGAGAAAAGAAAGAGACTACTATCGGGCCTTTAGAAGGCGTAAGGGTTCTGGAGGCCACTACTTCGGGGGCAGGACCTTGGGCCGGGACCCTACTGGCGGATATGGGTGCCGAGGTGATAAAGATTGATCAACCAGAGGCCGGGGATGTGGTAAGAAGGCTCCCACCCTTCTTGAAGCCTGAAATGCCCCAAGAAACCGGCCTATTCCACCTATCCATCAATAGGAACAAGAAGAATATCACCCTTAAATTATCCTCTGACGAAGGGGCCGAGATATTCAAGAGACTGGCCCTGCATATGGATATTATTATCGAGAATTTCAAGCCCGGGACTATGGATAAATGGGGTATAGGCTATAAAGCTATTGAACAGATACACCCGGCAATCATCTATACCTCGGTTTCAGGCTTCGGACAATATGGCCCGCTCCATACCCGGGCAGGTTATGATGGTGTAGGCCAGGCTATGGGTGGCCTGAT
>MHDQ01000078.1:10816-12107 GCA_001803565.1 Nitrospinae bacterium RIFCSPLOWO2_12_FULL_45_22
TGTAGGCCAGGCTATGGGTGGCCTGATGAATATTACTGGCTATCCCGACCGTCCGCCCGTAAAGACCGGCAATGCTATAGCTGATAATATTACAGGCTGGCTAGGGGCCTTTGTCTCCGTCTGTGCCTTATATTACCGAAAAAATACTGGTGAAGGGCAGCATTGTGATGTTAATCTACTAGATTCTATCCTCTATACCAGTGAGGTAGGGATAATAGGGGCGGCTAATGCCAATTATCATTTAAAGAGGATAGGACACCATCCCCTCACCTTCCGCTCGGTGTATGAGTGTAAAGACGGCCGGTACGCCTACCTGATGCCGCTACTGGATCAACATTGGAAAAAACTCTGCCAACTCATAAACCGGGAAGACCTTATTGACGACCCCAGGACCAATGCTGCTACCGTGAGGCTGCAGAACAAGGCGGTATGTGAAGAGGCAATAGAGACCTGGATTAAGGATAAAACCGTAGATGAAGTAATATCTCTTCTTGGCTCAGAAGGATTAGTCTGTGCCCCGGTACTGGATTTTGCTGAGATAGTTAAAAATGAGCATATCATAGCCAGGGAGATGGTCACTGAGACCGAACATCCGGCGGCTGGTAAAATAAAGATCTATGGTGTGGCCCCGAAGCTTTCCAAAACCCCAGGCCGAGTAAGATCGCCTGCCCCTCTCTTAGGCCAACACAATGAAGAGGTTTACCTGGGCAGGTTAAAGATGAGCCGAGAAGAATTCGATCGCTATAAATCCTCCGGAATAATATAAATCGGATACTAGATGACCCACAGTGAGTGGAGGAAGAATAAGACCATGGCAAATCAGAATATGGGTTACGATTCTTCATGGGATGAAGATAATGAGGAGCTTTTTGATAAGAAATATGCTGAGTGGGAAAAGAGAAAATGGGAGGCTTGGCTTAAGAAAAAGCTGACTTTTCCATTTATGGTTACCAGGAAAGAGGATGAGGATGATGCTTATTTTACTCACGTAGCAAAGCATAAACCGTTTCGGTTAGGCCATACTATGAACGCAGTAGAAATTGCTGGTGAAGATTCTCATTATGGAGTAATCATTAAAGTTAGCGAAGAGAAAAAGGTTGGCTATGTCCCCTTATGTGATGTCGAAGTAACCCCTAAAAGTGATCCAAATTACTGGTCGGTGAGGGAATATGTCGTCTGGTTTGCTAATAGATAATAAGATGAATGGCTTACCGGATAGTATAGAGCGGGAGCGGGCGGTAACTACCTTTGATCAGAATGTGGTGGTGGAGGCCGGGGCTGGTACGGGCAA
>MHDQ01000079.1 GCA_001803565.1 Nitrospinae bacterium RIFCSPLOWO2_12_FULL_45_22
GGGGAATATTTTCTGGGAATCCCTAGGAGTTACCTTTGCACCGCCTTCTAAGAGAATGAGTGTTACTGCTAGGGCTGTTTATAATGGACTGGGGGCTTCTAATGCGGCTGGTGGCCTTGCAATTGAGACTAGTACAACATTTATGGGGAAAAACTACCTGAGAAGCAGACTATCTGATAAAAGATGGTGCCCTTGATACAGAACTGAAGGATAGGGGTCTTATTTCTCTGCTACAGGCCGTAATAGGGGGATAAGAAAGGGGGAAAAAGATGAAAAAATATTCCGTAGTCGGCCAACGTGTACCGCGAATCGATGGGGTAGCTAAGGCGACAGGAGAGGCCAAGTTTACTGGAGACCTGGTACTGCCCCGGATGTTATATGCGAGGGCTTTAAGGAGCCCCCTCCCGCATGCCAAAATCCTTCATATATATACTACCAAGGCTGAAAGACTTATTGGGGTGAAAGCTGTTATTACAGGCAAGGATACAGCCGACATTCAAATGAGTCGGTTATTTTGTCCTATCAAAGATGAACCCCTTTTAGCAGTGGATAGAGTCCGTTATATTGGGGATGAGGTAGCGGCTGTAGCTGCTGTGGACGAGGATATTGCCAGGGAAGCATTGGACCTAATCGAGGTGGAATATGAGCCATTACCTGCTATTTTTGATCTGGAAGAGGCCATGGCCCAAGATGCTCCGATCATTCACGAGCATGCTAAGAATAATATTGCCTACCAAATATCTATGAATTTCGGTGATATAGAGCAAGGGTTTAAAGAATCCGATTATATTCACGAGGATCAATATACTACTGCATGCTATACCAATTGTTGGATAGAGACTGACACATGCCTGGCCCATTTTGATTCTTCCGAGAAACTAACCTTATGGACCCCTACCCAGTCTCCTTATATCCTCAGGAGTGAAGTAGCCAGCACCCTGGGCCTGGGAGAAGGTAGAGTAAGGGTCATTGCACCTTATACAGGGGGAGGTTTTGGTGGTCGAGTAGGAATTCAACCTCATCATTGCCTGGCTGCCCTTCTATCGCGCAGGACAGGACAACCGGTAATGCTAAAGTTGGGTCAGGAAGAAATCTTCAACATGGGTAATTCTATGATCATCCAAATGAAAACCGGCGTAAAAAGAGATGGAACTTTAGTTGCCAGAACCCTTAAAGTTATAGCTGACTCTGGCGGATATTTAGGTATTGGAGGGGTTGACCTGCTTATTTCGGGACTATTTAATACGGTGCCTTATAAACTTTCAGCCTTTCGGTTTGAAGGCCTCATGGTCTATACCAATAACCCTGTAAGGGGATTTGTCTCTGGCGAAGGGATTCTGGCCACAAATTATGCCACCAGCACCCAATTAGATATAATAGCAGAGAATTTAGGGATCGATCCAGTAGACATCTGCTTGAAGAATGCTGTCCAACCAGGTTATACCACAGTCAATAAGTTCAAGATTGGTAGCTGCGGTCTTACCGAATGTATACAAAAAGTAACAGAAAATGCCCATTGGAATGGCAAACGGGGAAATCTCAGAAAAGTGCATAGCGGCTTTGGAATAGGTTGCGGCTCAGTCTGTTCAGGAGCGAAAGGAATTCTAGCCCATGATATCTCGGCAGCAATAGTTAAAGTGCAGGAGGATGGCTCGGTTATCATATTGACAGGGCTGCCGGATATAGGCCAGGGGTCCCTAACCATGTTGGCCCAGATCGCCGCTGAGGAGCTGGGTGTACCAATGGAAAAGGTCATAGTCCATTCAGCCGATACCGAAACAACTCCTATAGATGTTGGTGCCCTTGGCCAGCGGGGTACGTTCATTACCGGAAATGCTGTAAGAACGGCCATTAGAGAGGTTAAGGGACAGCTTTTAGAAGTAGCTGCGTCCTGCATGAATGTTAATATTGAAGGGTTAGAGATACAAGGAGGTAGGATATTTTCTAGGGAGAATCCTGAGAAAGGCATGTCGGTAGCAGAGGGTGTACAGGTAAGCCAAAGATCCAGCAAAGGGCAGCCTATTATGGCTAAAGGGGTCTATAATCCGGCTAGTGAGCCTACGGATCCTACAACTTTTGAGGGTAATCTGGCCATGGCTTATTCCTTTGGCGCACAAGTGGCGGAAGTAGCCATTGACCCGGAAACTGGAAAGGCAAAACTAAAGAAGATGACGGCTGCCCATGATGTAGGTTTTGCTATAAATCCTAATGCCGTTGAAGGGGAAATCCATGGCCAGATATGGAGCGGAAGAGATATGACATTGTTCCAAGAAAGGATCTTGGAGCAAGGGCAAACCTTAAATCCCTCTTTTTTGGATTATAAATTCTCTACCGCTATGGATACTCCGGAGGTCGAGACCATTATCGTGGAAACTAACGACCCCCATGGCCCTTTTGGTGCTAAGGAGGTAGGGAGAGGGCCCTTTATGTCGGTCGCCCAGGCTATAGGTAATGCCATTTATGACGCTACAGGGGTGAGGATCAAAAGCTTCCCCATTACTCCTGAGAAGATCCTCCAGGCCTTAGAAGAAAAGACTCCTTGATTTTAACCTGAATCCAAGGCGAATCGATCTTTACGTGGAAAGTTAGGCGGAATGACACCACTAGTGGTGTGACTCCAAGCTACATCTTATGATAAGTAAATCTTTATCTGGAATTATTCATTAACATTTGCTCTGGATTTAGGTTTAAATAAATAAGGAGGTAAGATATGGAAGCTAGATATTATGCTGGGAAGCTTCTTTGGGTAGACTTATCTTCAGGTAAGATAAGGGAAACACCAACTAGCGACTACGGTGACTTTGTAGGCGGGATCGGCATTGCCGCTAAAATATATTGGGATGAAGTCCCCACCGAAGTTAAGGCTTTATACCCTGAGAATAAGTTAATATTCATTACCGGCCCCCTGAGCGGGTTTTCTGGATTTGCCAGCTCCCGCTGGAAGATAGCGGCCAAATCCCCTATAGCTAATCCCGAGCATTTCTCTTATGCTAACCTGGGTGGAAGCTGGGGGGTTGCCCTTAAGCTGGCCGGTTACGATGGTTTAGTGGTGGAAGGAAAGGCAGAGAAGCCCGTTTATCTGCTGGTAGAGGAGGACAGGACCAGGATAATGGATGCTACTCATCTCTGGGGCAGGGGGGCAATAGAAGTCCGAGATATCCTTAAGGCCGAATGGGAGGATTCAGTCAATGTATTAGCCATCGGTCCGGCGGGCGAAAACATGGCGGTGATGGCAACTGTCCTGGCTAACCAGGATGCCAGTGGCCGTGCTGGTTTTGGAGCGGTGATGGGTTCTAAGAAACTTAAGGCCATTGTTGTGCGAAGAGGGAGTCAGAAATTTTCTCCGGCATACCCAGAAAGGCTTAAAGAGCTATTGTGGCATTTCCGCTGGCTAGTGGGAGAAGGCAAGCTTGCTTTCTACCATCAGATGGTAAAAACAACAAAGGAACGACCGACTCGTAAAGACTACTGCTGGGGTTGTGCCGGCCCCTGCATACGAGAATCCTACAAGGCTCAGGACGGCAAAGAAGGTAAGTTCATGTGTTCATCGGCCCTTTTCTATCGCAGATGGGCCTGGCCCTATTATAATAACGATGATGAAGAGATCCCCTTCAAGGTAACCAAGCTCTGTGACGATCTGGGATTGGATACCATGCATTTTGAGGTCATCATAAAATGGCTTGATCGCTGCTACCAGGCAGGGCTCTTGACGGAGGAAGAAACCGGCATCCCCTTTTCTAGAATAGGTAGCTGGGAATTCGCTGACGCTTTACTCAGAGAAATAGCTTATGGAGAGGGCATCGGTAAATTCCTGCGCTTGGGGGTGGAAAAGGCAGCCGAGCTTATCGGTAAGGGGACAGGAGAAATAATTTCTGATCTACTTCATAAATCGGGATTCGATATATATAGTCCCCGGATACATATTGCGAATGGGATTATATATGCTATGGAGGCCACACAACGGCTGGACCAATTACATGAAATATCTATACTTATTGAGCAATGGCGGCAATGGGTCCATGGCAGTGAAGGGGCTTTCGTCTCCAGTGATGTAGTTCGGTCCGTTGCCAAAAGGTTCTGGGGCAGTGAAGCAGCGGCCGATTTTACGTCCTATGAAGGGAAAGCCCTGGCAGCAAAGATGATCCAGGAGCGCGAATATGCTAAGAATTGCTTGATCCTCTGTGATTGGGTATGGCCGTTGATGACATCGCCTAACACGGCTGATCATGTAGGAGACCCAACCCTGGAGAGCAAGATCTTCTCTGCCATTACTGGACAGGAAATGGATGAGGATGGGTTTTCCCGGCTGGGAGAAAAGATCTTCCATCTCCAGCGGGCTATTATGATAAGGGAGGGACACAGGGGGAGACAGGATGACTGCCTGCCAGAGTTTTGCTACACTACTCCCTTGTCGGAACAGGTTGTTAACCCTGAAATGATAGTGCCAGGGAAGGATGGGGAGCCAGTCTGTCGGAAGGGTTCTGTAGTGGACAGAAAATCCTTTGAAAAAATGAAGGATGAATACTACCAGCTTCGGGGATGGGATATTAAGACAGGATTACCTACTATTCAACGGCCCAAAGAGTTGGGGCTGGACTTCACGAGGAATATTTTCACAGCATAGGAGGGTAAAGAGGGTGAAGGGATATTCAGTGGTGGGGAAACCTACTCCCCGGATTGATGGGGTGGCTAAGGTTACCGGCGAGGCCAGGTTTACAGGAGACCTGGTATTACCCCGGGTATTATATGCAAAAATCTTAAGAAGTCCTTATCCGCATGCCAATATCCTTAATATAGACACCACCAGGGCAGAGAGACTTAAGGGGGTAAAAGCCATTATTACCGGGAAGGATGTAATAGGCATTCAGTTGAATCGGTTGTACTCTCCCATTAAGGATGAACCCATTTTGGCAGGGGATAAAGTGCGCTACATTGGAGATGAGGTAGCAGTGGTTGCGGCGGAGGATGAAGATGTGGCCAGGGAAGCTTTGGAGC
This sequence comes from Nitrospinae bacterium RIFCSPLOWO2_12_FULL_45_22, assembly GCA_001803565.1. GTDB lineage: Bacteria > 2-12-FULL-45-22 > 2-12-FULL-45-22 > 2-12-FULL-45-22 > 2-12-FULL-45-22 > 2-12-FULL-45-22. The sequence continues at coordinate 4,996 of MHDQ01000079.1, forward strand.
TAATCAGTGTAGAGTATGAACTATTGCCTGCTATCCTTAATGTTGAGGAAGCTATGGTTGCGGGCGCTCCTATCATCCACGGACATGCTAATAACAATATTGCTTACCAAATCTCGGCAAATTTTGGTGATCTGGAGCAGGGTTTTAAAGAGTCTGAGTATATCCGCGAGGATACTTATACCACCGCATATTATACCAATTGTAGCATAGAAACCGATGTGTGTCTGGCCCAATTTGATTCTTCTGGGAAACTCACCTTATGGACTCCTACCCAGTCCACTTATATAATCCAGAAAGACATAGCTAACACTCTGGGACTGGCAGAAGGTAAAGTAAGGGTCATTGCACCCCATATAGGAGGAAGTTTTGGTAGTCGATTGTCAGGCGAGCCCCATCATTGTCTGGCCGCTCTCCTGGCACAAAAGACCGGACGGCCAGTAATGCTAAAGTTGGACCTGGAAGAAATCCTTAACCGGGGTAATTCTATGATTATACAATTAAAAACCGGGGTAAAAAAGGATGGGACCTTATTATCCCGAAAACTCAAAGTTATAGCTGATGCTGGTGGGTATTTAGGTCTTACAGGTTTAGACGTTCAGATCGCCGGGCTACGTAATATGTTGCCTTACAAACTCGCAGCCTTTCAGTTTGAAGGTCTAGCGGTCTATACCAATAATCCTGTGAGGGGATTTTTATCCGGGGAAGGGATTCGAGTGGCAAATTTCGCCTCCAGCATCCAATTGGACCAAATAGCAGAAGATTTAGGGATTGATCCATTGGATATATGCTTAAAAAATGCCATCCAACCAGGTTATATTATGGCTAATAAGATAAAGATCGGTAGCTGTGGCCTTACAGAATGTATCCAAAAAGTAGTCGAAAAGGCCGGTTGGGATGGAAAGCGGGGTAGACTCAGAAGGGAGCATCGTGGTTTTGGCATAGGCTGTGGCTCAGCCTCTTCTGGTGGCAAAGGAGTTTTGACCCACAGTATCTCTGCCGCTACAGTTAAGCTTCAGGAGGATGGGTCGGTGGTATTATTGACCGGGCTGCCTGATATGGGTCAGGGTGCCCATACTATACTGGCCCAGATTGCCGCTGAAGTCCTGGGCCTACCATTAGAGAAGATATTAATATATTCAGCGGATACCGAGCTATCTCCTGTAGATTTAGGTGCCCTGGGCCAGAGGGGTACCTACATAACAGGAAATGCGGTAAAGTCCGCCGCAGAAGAGGCCAGAAGACAGCTCTTGGAAGTTGCGGCAGAAAGCATGGATGCCAATATTGAGGATTTAGAGATTCAAGGGGGCAGAATCTTCATTAAAAATAACCCGGAAAAGGAGATGCCAGTCTCAGGAGTCGTTCAGACCAGCCAGAGGTCTGAGAGAGGGCAGCCTATTATGGGTAAAGGCTTTTATAATCCGAATAGCGAGCCGCCAGATCATATAACTTTTTCTTTTGACGCCCAAGTGGCAGAAATAGAACTAGACCCGGAAACAGGAAAGATAAAGCTAAAAAAGGTCAATGTCGCCCATGATGTAGGCTTTGCTATAAATCCCCTGGCGGTTGAAGGACAGATCCACAGCCAGGTGTGGAGTGGGGGAGATATGACACTGTTCCAGGAAAGGATATTAAAAGAAGGCCAGAATCTAAATCCCTCTTTCCTGGATTACAAATTCTCTACCGCTATGGACGCGCCAGAGATAGAGACTACTATAGTAGAGACTATCGAGCCTTATGGTCCCTTTGGGGCTAAAGAGGTAGGGAGGGGGCCAATAATGTCAATCGGCCAGGCCATAGTTAATGCCGTTTATGATGCTACAGGAGTTAGGATCAAAAGCTTCCCTATTACCCCAGAAAAGATCCACTCAACTTTCACATAGTGGCTTAAATTGAATGATGGAAGATTAATAAGGATATATTTGTGATGAAAGAGCTAAAAAGGAAATGTATAATTACCCCCTGTTATCAATTTAATAATCTGGTTTCATCTATGTCCAATTAAATTAAGGAGGTAGACAGATGAGGGAATATGCTGTTATCGGCAAGAGATTACCTAGAGTGGATGCCGTCCCTATGGCTACTGGGACGGCACAGTACACGGGTGATGTAGCTCTAGCGGGGATGCTCCACGGCAAGCTCTTGAGGAGCCCTTACCCGCACGCTAAGATTCTCAATATAGATACCTCACGGGCTGAGCGATTGCCCGGGGTGAAAGGAATAATCACCGGGCGAGACCCCAATAATAAGAAATGGGGTTTTATAGACGATCCCACTCAACTCGATGAATATCCCCTGGCCTTTGATAAGGTTCTCTACGTTGGAGATGAAATAGCAGCCGTAGCGGCTACAGATGAGGATATCGCCTTAGAGGCCATAGACCTTATCCGGGTGGAGTATGAAGAGCTACCCGCTATCTTCGATATAGAAGAGGCGATGAAGCCTGATACTC
>MHDQ01000080.1 GCA_001803565.1 Nitrospinae bacterium RIFCSPLOWO2_12_FULL_45_22
CCATCGTTTTGAGAAATAATGCTATTTGTTATGTAGATGGCTGGGCTTACAGATTGATATTGCGATGAAGAAATACCAGACCCTTTATTTCTTAATATACTACTATTGTTTATATTAATCCTTTTGAATAAATAACCAGAATCAGTACCAATTAGGATCCCAGGGCTTCCCTCCGATATAATGCAATATTCGAACGTGATATTACTATCACCTCCGGCAGTCTTACGAATAATTTTTATACCGTCCCAATATCCAGGGGCCGATGACTCGGCATAGGGGGCAAATCTTATCGGTTTGCTAGAAGTACCCACAGCATTTAAAGTACCATGGACAAACAGTCCTGACCCGGCCATGAACTTTACCTCTACCCCGGGCTCTATGGACAAGAGAACACCGGGATTCACAAAAACATCATCGGTGACAATATAAGGGCTATTGGCCTCAGTCCAGGTGGTGTCGGTAGAAATACCGCCGCCAATGGCCTTACCAACGAAATCGGCTGTCTTAACAATAGTTTTGGGATTGCCCCAGTCGTCAGCCAGGTCTTTATAGGTAACCGTTATCTTATCGCCAGCAAAAGTAACTTGCAGCTTCCCATCCGCCCCAATGCTTCCTTGCTCATCCAATGCTATGGAACCCTGAAAAACCCCGGTAGAAACATCTGTCTCGGTTAGGGTAACAGTTTCAGCCTGGCTCTCAATAGCACTTGTCACCGACACACTTAGGCTATCTTTGGCTGTGCTATCCTTATTCTCATCAATATCGGTAACCTGGATATACAAAGTCTCTCCAGATCGATAGATACTCTTATCCAGGCTCAAGGTACCCGTTACATTTGCCAGGGTGCTATTAGGGATAAGAAGCACGAGGCAGGCTATTATTGCTATTGCCAGGCAAGCTTTCAGGGATAATTTAGGTAGGGAAAATGCTCTGCCCATCCTGCCCTCCTATGGGGATATTGCCAGAGTGGATCATGGGCGAGACTCTCATACTACGGGCCATTAAATCAAAGAAACCATTGGGTGTCAAGAGGAATTTTAGCCAGCTTAATCTGAACCTCCCGATGGTAAAAAAATATTCCGGCAAAAATATTTTATCCTTTTCTTGACAAAAATACAATAAGATGCTATTATATAATTATGCAATTGCTTGTATCATAGGGTTAATGGGGGTAGAAGGTTAAAATGAAGATCGAAACCCATAGAAACGGTATCATTCCTCTTTCAGTAATTTAATAAGGAGGACTGTGAGATGAAGGTAGAAGGAACGGGGCATTATGAAATACCTTCAGGTATTCCTTGCGGTACCTTTGGAACTGTTATAACCCGCAATGGATTCATTAGATTTAAGGTTGAGTGTCGCCGGTGGGATTGTGTTGAGTGTAGGGACAACCTCTGGAGCATTTGGGAAGCTAAGATTGACATAGCATGGGAAGGTAGAGACCGGTTTTATGTTGGTACTATGCAGAAGGAACGCAGGCAGCTAAGCCGATGGCTGACCAAAGTAGGGCTGGAGCAAGCAATTACAGTGTATGCTGGTAAAGATGGTTTCTTAGTAATAGCAAACAGGCCTTTCCCCGGTAGCCAGAGAGTGAGGAAGAAGAAGACCCTCAAAGTAATGAAAAGATACCTGTTTACCCAAATTGACCACGGCCAAAACCGCAAGATCGTTGCTACAAAAAGGTTTGGGTCGGTTTTGAGAGTGCTTATTACTCATATTAAATAAAAGAGGACATAAGTAATATAGGTAATAGGCACCATGAAATTTACCGGAAAGCATTACTGGTAGCGAAATGGCTGAAAATAGGCGTGGTCAATTCTGGTCAAAAAGCCCTTGCTTATGATTGGAAAGGGGCGAAATGGGAGGATATTGACTCGAAGTGGAAGTTCAAGCCGGACGACTATAAAGCCGCTATACTCAAAGAGATCTCGGAACGAGGACTTGTACCCTTGGAAAAGGCGGGAAAAGAGTTTATTGAGGAGCATTCCTTCTCAGAGGTTATTATTGAAGATGTGAGGAGCCTGGTCATTGATTGGTTGGAGAGTTTGAAGGAGAGGAAGGGTGACAATGATTATTCGCACACTACAACCACTAAAAGGGCTTAATCACCGGGGTGAAATCGTAAAAGTACCTCCGGGGACGTACCTTTCTGTTGATCCCGATAAGGCAAACTTGTTAATAAGCCTTGATCTAGCCAAGCCAGAGAGGATATTTGAGTGGGAAGCTAGGGATGAACCTTTAGGTAAGTTTCCAGTTCATGATCGGTATGTTAATTAGCCTTACCATCTGTAACCCCTAGGGAGGGGCAATATCCATGTTCTCTGGGAAAAAGCTAAGAGAGATAAGGAAATCCAAAGGACTTACCCTAAAAAAACTGGCAGAAAAAGCTGACTTGAATTGGCAGCAAATACAGGCCCTAGAAACTGGAATAAGAACCGGCCTCACAGCTATAACCCTAAGAAAGATAGCCTTGGCCCTGGATGTTAGCATGGATGAGTTTTTTGAGGATGAGCACTTAGGGCAGAGGCCCCTAGGGTTAATTTTGGATGGGATAGAAGAGTTAGCAGAGAGGCGGCGGCTGACCCTGCCCAAGGATATATATCCTATATACCTATTCCAGGAGGCCCTGGGCATAGCGGATAATGAAGCATTCACCAATATCCTGTTAGCACTGGCCAGAGGCAGGGTTATTGAACTTATCCCGGTATTTGCTCGTGATACTAAAGAAGGTATGAAGGTCTATCAGGTGCCGGAACTAGGCAACAAGAAGTATTATTCATTCACTATTGTAGCGCCTTATGCTTCAGATAAGTAAGGGTAGTTGGTATACTGAGTAGGGGGGATACTTTATAGTCTGGCAATACAAAGGGGATAGGGAACCTAGGCCCGATAAGGATAGGTTAAACCTTGGCACCTATCTTTCCCCTTTATTCATAAAAGCCAGGGTAAGCAACCTTAGCTAAGGGAGGAGCATAATATGGGAGTCTACAAGAAAGGTAAAAGCTGGTACATAAACTTTTATTACCAGGGCCAGCGAATTCAAGAATGTGTAGGCCAGGCAAGTAAAACAGTGGCTAAGGAAGTCGAAGCAAAGCGGAAGGCCGAGGTTATAGAAGGCCGCTACAACCTGAACCAGAAGAAACTAACCCCTATCTTTGAGAACTTCTGCCAGCAGTATTTAGAAACCTACTCCAAGCCTAATAAAAAACCTTCCTCTTACCTGCGGGATCAGTGCTCCATAAAGCGGCTAGGGGAGTATTTCAATGGAAAAAGGCTAGCTGATATTAGCGCCTGGTTAATAGAAAAGTACCGGGCCAAAAGGAAGGTAGAAGAGGTAGCAGTAGCTACCCTTAACCGAGAACTGGCCTGCTTAAGGCATATGCTAAATACAGCCCGTAAGTGGAATAAACTGTACGATAGCCCTTTTAAAGATGTAAAGCTCCAGAGAGAGAACAATGGCAAGATGAGAATCCTTACTCAGGAAGAGGAAATAACCTTAATGGATGTCATAAAGGTTAGCCCCAAAGCCCGGCACTTAGAGCCAATAGTTATTACCGCTCTAAATACTGGTATGCGAAAAGGAGAGATCCTTGGCCTAAAATGGGGGGCAGTAACCTTCAAAGAAGGCTATATCACCCTGGAGAATACCAAGAATAATGAGATAAGGCTAATACCCATGAATGACAAATTGACAAATACCTTGAAAAATGTTAAAAAGGATTCCACGAGCGATTATGTCTTTATTAATGGAGACGGCTTACCATATAGAGATATAAAGACCGGATGGTGGAATGCGGTAAAAAAAGCCGGTTTAAGAGGGTTACGCTTCCACGATTTACGGCATACCTTCGCATCAAGATTAGTTATGGCAGGGATAGACTTAGTAACCGTAAAAGAACTCTTGGGACATAAGGATATTAAGATGACTATGAGATATAGCCATCCTACCCCGGAACATAAAAAGGCTGCGGTGAAAATTCTGGATCAAGTAACTACTATTTTAACTACTCCGTCCAAAGTAGCTATTTTACATTTCCCACAATCTTAAGCTAGATAAGGAAGGGCGAGTAGCTCAGGTGGATAGAGCGTTGGTCTCCGGAACCAAAGGCCGTGGGTTCGAGTCCCGCCTCGCCTACCAATCCTATCAAGGCTTTCCGCGACTTGTCCAAAACTCTTCCCAAAAGGTTGCCAAAAAATCGGCCCTTTTATTCAATATAGAACCTCTTTAATAGATCCGATGTTCACCCCAAGGCAAATTAGGTGCGAACGAGCCGTAATGCACGGTTTTCAAGGCTTTTTGCAATGGGGGTGGGCAAGGTAGAGTTTGTCTCCTTGACAAGAATATTTTTCTCCAATAAAATGCCCATAATTAAACATTTGATTAACATACATTTAAAAAGCAAGGAGGAAGAGGATGTCTTCACGAATCAGGCAGATTGCTATATATGGGAAGGGGGGTATAGGTAAATCCACCATTGCCTCAAATATCTCTGCAACATTAGCAGAAAAAGGATTAAAGGTATTCCAGATGGGCTGCTCTCCCAAGATAGATAGTACCTCCCTGTTAAACCGAGGAAATATCCTGGAACAAGATATCCTGACCAAGATCCGGACTGTCGGTGCTACCAGAGATGGTTTTAAGGAGTGTATAGTTGAAGGGTATGGGGGAGTATTATTGGCTGAGTCAGGCGGACCAGAGCCTGCTACTGGCTGTGCTGGTAAAGGCGTTTCCCACGCCCTGGATATCCTTGCTCGTACACGCTTGCTAGAAGAATTAAGGGTAGAGTTTGTAATTTATGATGTTATTGGAGATGTTGTATGTGGTGGCTTTGCCCAACCTATGCGCTCCGGCTATGCCCAGGAGATATATATTGCTTCTAGTGGAGAGCTGATGTCGATCTATTCTGCTAACAATATCTGTATCGCTATAAAAGAGCTGAGTAGCCAGGGGGCTTCGGTGCGGGTAGGGGGACTAATCAATAATATGCGAGGAGTCCCAAAAGAGGGGGAGTTGATGAAAGAATTTGCCCAGCGATTAAATATACCTATTTTAGCCAATATCCCTAGAGATAAAATTGTTCAAGAAGCAGAGGCAGAGGGAGGCACAGTAATAGAGAAACGTCCCGACTCAGCACAAGCTTTCATATATCGTGAGTTAGCCGAGAATATCATTAATAATACCTTCCTCGGAATTCCTACCCCGTTGGAATTAGACGATATATTAGGATTGCTCAGGCGCTATCAAGAGGTAGAAAGAGCCCCGTCACCTATAATGAAACCGGAGCCATCCATCCCCATCTCCCCTCTACAGTCTTCCACTGCCTCCCGAAAAGCTACCAATGGCCTATTGCGAAAAGTTGCCTTCTATGGCAAGGGTGGGATAGGAAAATCTACCATTGCTGCCAATATCAGTACTGCCCTAGGCCAAATGGGGGAAAGGGTCATGCAAGTAGGCTGTGACCCCAAGAGGGATTCTCTCTTTACCCTGTTTGGTAGGCTGATGCCCACTGTCTTAGACGAATTACGCAAGGGTCCCATGAATAGAGATAGCCTCAAAGGCGTTATACATCAAGGAGCTAATGGTATCTGGGGGGTAGAGAGCGGGGGACCCAGGCCGGGTGTGGGTTGTGCAGGTGGTGGGGTGATGGAGGCCCTACGTTTACTAGAGGAATATCGTATTTTTGAGGAATATAATATAACCTTTGCCTTATTTGATGTTTTAGGGGATGTTGTGTGTGGTGGCTTTGCTCAACCCATGCGGGCCGGTTATGCCCAAGAGGTTTATATCATCACTTGTGGTGAGATGCTTACCCTCTTGCAGATCAACAATATTGCCAAGAGTATAAAAAAACTGGCCGAGCGGGGTAGCGAATGTGCCTGTGCCGGGCTTATCAATAATATGCGGGGATTGCCTCATGAAGAACAGATTGTGGAAGAAGTAGCTGCATTAATGGGTTTGCCAGTAGTGATGCACATCCCTCGCTCATCTACCGTCCAAGATGCAGAACTACAGGCTAAAACAGTAGCTGAAGCCTTTCCCGATTCTCCCCAGGCCCAGGTATATAAAAACCTTGCCCAGAGAATATTAAATAACGATAAAACCTATATACCTAAACCCCTTACTATGGAAGAGATCAAGTCTATCATCAGCAAATATGCAGGAAATTAGGCATCCCATTTTTTATCTCAGGAGAATAAGGTTCATGAAATATTTACCATTGACTTCATAACCCCAATAAGAATAAGAGGAGGGCAGTTTATGAGAGAGAAAGAAAACATAGAGAAGGTAAGAGGAATTTATGAAGCTATGGATAAGGGAGACTTTACTGCCTTGATAAGCCTGATGGCCGAGGATGGTTCAGTCTGGCTTATCGGCTCTACACCCATGTCTGGCCTCCATCAAGGAAAGGAAAAGATCGAAGCCCTCTTTAAACAGGTTAGTCAGTTTTTCTGTAACGGCATCCATTTCAATATTAAACATATCCTGGCTGAGGGTAATGTTGTGATGGCAGAATGGGAGGATTGGGCGATTGTAGCTAATGGCAAGAGATATGAGAATAATGGAGTAAATATATTTGTCTTCAACAAAGAAGGTAAGATACAAAGCTTTCGGGAATACATAGACCCAGAAAAGATAATGCAAGTTATGTAGGCCTAGGACATAATGCTAGAAAAGTTTATAGGGCAATATCACCCCTGGTTGAAGGAGCACCTGAGGAAGATCCAGGAGCACCCCTGTTATGATCCTTCCGCCCGTCATCTTTATGGAAGGGTCCATCTCCCGGTAGCCCCGGTGTGCAATATAGGGTGCAATTATTGTATCAGGGAATTTGATTGTGTTCATGAGACCAGACCCGGGGTGACCAGCCGGGTCTTAACCCCTGAAGAGGCGCTAAAGAAATTAGAAGTAGTAGTAGAAACCTATCCAGGGATACGGGTTTTAGGGATTGCTGGCCCGGGCGAGCCGCTGGCTAATGAAGAGACCTTCGTCACCCTTGAACTGGCTCAAGCTAAATTTCCCCATCTGATCAAATGCCTCAGCTCTAATGGTTTACTTCTGGCAGACAAGCTCTCTCAGTTGAAAGAATATAATATCTCTACCATTACCGTTACCTTAAATGCCGTTAGGGCCGAGATCGGCGAAAAAATCTATGCCTGGATCAAT
>MHDQ01000081.1 GCA_001803565.1 Nitrospinae bacterium RIFCSPLOWO2_12_FULL_45_22
CATACGCTGCATGACCTATGCAGAGCAAGCTCTGCCACTACAGCCTACAAAAAAGTTTGTAGTGGTCGAGCTTGCTCGACTCCCTTCATCCCTTGGTGACTTAGTGCCTTGGTGGCTGAACGGTTACCAAAAATTTATTCCCTGGAAGGGTAAATTAGCGTATGGTAGATGGTTTTAGAAGAGTAGGAAAGTGGAGCGGTGAAATTTTGAAAGGGATGATACTTGGTTGTAAAAATTTTTGGGAAACCTCCATTTCTAAAATTTCATTGACCTTACCCCCAGATAGGATTAAAATTAGTCCCCTAACAATCCTTTCTTTTTTTGAGAAAGGCCGAAGGGGTATTAAGGGTAACCCTTGAATGGGACACAAAAACAAGGAGAACCGCATATGAGAAAAGAAGAATTTTATAAAGAGGCTATACCTAATTCCCGCGGGCCGCTTGGAGGGATTAAGGTGCTGGAGGCCACTACTACCCAGGCTGGTCCAGTAGCAGGGGCTATCCTGGTAGACCTGGGTGCAGAGTCTATCAAGGTAGATGCCCCGGTAATGGGTGAACTGGGTCGGCATGTACCACCCCACCTGAATATTCCAAATAAACTGGAGGCCAGTACGTATTATCTGACCCTTAACCGGGGTAAGAGGGGAATAACATTGACCCTCAATAAACCCGAAGGCCAGGAGGTCTTTCGGCAAATTGCGGAGAAGATGGATGTTATTATCCAGAACTATAAGCCCGGAACTATGGAAAAGTGGGGCCTGGGATATGAAGATATTAGGAAAATTAATCCTAATATAGTTTATGTTTCTTTATCGGGCTATGGGCAATTTGGCCCTTATCAACACAAGCCCGGCTATGACCCGATAGGCCAGGCCATGAGCGGTTTCATGAGCATAACTGGTTTCCCGGACGGCCCACCTATGAAGTCCGGTGGGGCCCTGGCAGATAATCTTACGGGCTGGCAGGGTGCTATGGGCGCCTTAGCAGCCCTCTATTACCGCGCTAAGACCGGCAGGGGCCAGCATGTAGAAAGCTCTCTGGTAGATGCTATGCTGGGGGTGAGTGACTGGGGGATCATGATGGCCGCTAATTTGGACCTATTATGGGAGCGAAGAGGCAATGCCTATGGCCCGGTAGGGTTGGACCCGGTAGTAAAGTGCAAGGATGAGTATATCTGCCTATTAGTTGCCTTAGATAGCCATTGGGCGAGGATGTGTAAGCTAATGGGCCGGGAAGACCTTATTGAAGACCCGCGGACCAAGAATTTAACCGCCCGGGCTGAACATGCTGACTTGATAAATGGCGTCATTGGCGACTGGGCCAAAGAGAGAACCGCTGCTGAGGCAGTAAGAATCCTGGAAGAGGCCGATTTAGCCGTTGCACCTATCCTTAATTTTAAACAGATATTAGAGGATAAGCATATTCAAGAAAGAGACATGATAGCAGAAGTGGAACACCCGGTGGCCGGCAAGCTAAAACTCTATGGCGTACCAACGAAATACTCTCTGACCCCAGCCCACGTGAAAGGCCCTGCCCCTATGCTGGGACAGCATAATGAAGAGATTTATGGCGGTATGTTGAGATTCGATAAGAAGAAGATGGAAGAGTTAAAGGGCAAAGGGATAATATAAGCCTTCAGCCGTCAGCTATCAGCAGTCAGCAAAACTTATCGTCCGGCGTTAGGAGTAAAAGGTAAAGAGAAATTTTTCTTACCCCTCACACCGCACGATTAGTTTAGCTGAAAGCTGACCGCTAATAGCTGAACGCTAACGGGATTATTTAGCCTTGTGCAGCCTTTTTCCTGGCCCGCTCCAGGGCAAATAAGGCGGCACCCATGGCCCCAGCGATCTGGGGCTCGGGCGGGATACTAGCTTTGAGCCCGGCCTTCTCCTCTACCTTGCTCAATACCCCAACATTCTTACCAATACCACCAGTAACGACAAACTTCTCTTCGATCCCTACCCGCTTCAAGAGAGCTATGACCCGGCTGGAGATGGCATCATGCAGGCCGGCCAAGATATCCGCCTTGGACGTCCCTTTCTTCAGCAAGGCCATTGCCTCTGATTTGGCAAATACGGCACAGATGGTATTAAAGGGGATCTTCTGGGTAGACTCCAGGGAGATCGGCCCGATCTTGTTCAGCGGAAGCTGTAAGATATCGGCAATGATCTCCATAAATCTCCCGGTGCCACCGGCGCACTTATCATTCATGATAAAATTGGTCACATTACCCTTCTCATCTACCCGAATACCCTTGCAGTCCTGTCCACCCATGTCCAGGATAGTTGCTACCCCGGGGACAAAGCGGTATGCCCCTTTGGCATGGCAGGATATCTCGGTAATATTGGCATGGGCAAAGGGTACTATTACCCGGCCATAACCGGTCGCCACGATATAGGCTATATCCTCTATCTTTATATGGTCAGTCTTGACATCAGGGAGCTCCATCCGATACTCACCCCAGAGCTCCGAGCGCCTATGGATCGCACAATCAAAGGCCGCATAGGCCGTCTTGGCGCTCTCTGGCCCGGTCTCTATGTTGCTATAGGTGATAAGCTCCCCATCATCACAAATGACACACTGGGCACTGCGGGAGCCAATGTCTATTCCTGCGGTTAGCATCCTTTATTTCCTCCTCTTAACCTGATAATGTTACATTTTCTGATAGCAACGCCTCTAAACAAATCCTAAATCTTAAGCACGAAGCTCTAAACAATATCGAAATCCTAATCCCAAATCCCAAAACTATTTATGTTTCTATATTTTGAATTTTGGTCATTTGAAATTGTTTAGGATTTAGGATTTCGAATTTATGGTTTATATTGATAATGATTAGCCGGCCAACTGCTGGGCAATGATGGCCGCCCCTAAGGCCCCTACTATCTGTGGGTCCTCAGGTATCAATGCCTTATGCCCTAACTTCTCCTCTATGGCCCGCACTATCCCTAAATTCTTACTTACCCCACCCGTCAGCACTACCTCGGGCACGACTCCGATCCGCTGGGTCATACCAAAGAGCCGATCCACTATGGACTCGTGGATACCCGCCAGGATATCTTCCTTCGGGGTGGGGGGGTCCCGATGGACATGGCTGATTACCTCAGACTCAGCAAAGATGACGCACATGCTGCTGATAGATGCCTTGGACTTGTGCTTTAAAGATACAGGACCCATCTCCTCTACCGGTACCCGCATCATCTTGCTCATAGCATGCAGGAATACCCCCGTACCAGCCGCACATTTATCATTGCCTACACTATCCTCTATCTTACCATCGGCACCGAGCTTTATCACCGTGGAAGACTCGGCCCCGATATCTATCACGGTACGGGCCGATGGAAAGAGCCAGTATGCCCCTTTGGCATGACAGCTCATGGAGGTACGCTGTTTCTGGGCAAAAGAGATCCCCTTACGGCCAGTACCGGTAGAGAGCACCAGCTTCAAGTCCTCTAGCTTCAAGCCCGCCCTGGCTAATGCCTCATCCATGGCGTGCCTGGCCTCTATCTCGCCTACCTCCCCACTGACCCTTGTGGCACTACTCAAGACCTTGTCACCTTCAAGAATCACCACCTTGGTAGACAAAGCCCCCATATCAATACCTGCTACCGCCATACCTAATTCCCTCCTCTTACTAAAGTTTATACCCTTATTACATTGTGACAATGCTATATTTACTGATAACAAACGGGCAGTCAAATTCTAAATCCTAAGCACAAAATCCTAAACAATATCAAAATCGTAAATCCAAATCTCAAAACAAGTTTGACTGTTTTGAATTTTGGTTATTTGGATTTGTTTAGGTGGTAGCATTTTAAATTTAGAATTTTACTTTGTCAAATTATTTACCTACCTTCATCATCTCTAAAAATGCCTCTACCCGGGTCCTTATCTGACCAATACCACCCATTCCATATTCCAGGTCGAGCTCTAATACAGGAATTCCGGCGTCCTCCAATTTCTGTTTCATGACCGGTTTGTCATGGCCATAGACATCACAAAACTTAATTATCTCATAAATCACCCCTTCCACCTTGAACTCGTTAATCAACCCCATGACAAAATCCATTCGCATAGAGAAAGGTCGCATGCGGGCACATGGTGGGTGGTTGAGATAGCGTTTAGCCAGGGCTTCGATAGGTTCTAATGTGGTATCGGTCAGATTCCACCAGAACCTGGTGCCAGTACAGAGCTCATCGGTGACAACAATTGCCCCCAGGCTCTCTATGGCATTGATAAACTCTGGCCGGTCCAGTATGCTGCCAACAACCATTAATCTTGGCCGGTCGCCATTGGATAGCGCCTGACGCTGAGGCAGCTCAGCCAAAAGCCTTTCTAATTGCGAATTGAACTCTGCCCGCGGCATACGCATACTCGCCTGGATAATCTCCATGGTCTCCGTCCCACTGATCAAAGGCCCACCTGATTTCCTGAAGTCATATAATTTTCTGAAAAGTTCCCGGCTCTTATTATAGAGCTTTATGGTCTCCCTAAGCTTATCCGTAGTAATATCTACCTGGAAAAATTCCTCTAATTCTTGCTTTAAATGCCGAAGCTGTTGGGCAAAAAATTCTTCTGCCTCGGGGGTAATTTTGTGGGGGACACTGACGATATGCCTAAATGGGGTTTGTAGATAGTTATTCCAGACATCAAATAGTCGCCTGATAGGGTCACAACTGGTCCCAGAGACAACTCCATCTAGAAAATCATAATCCTTTCTCAGGGCAAGCTCGAGACAACCCCGGGCAAAGGTACAGGTATTGGCATACAGATAAGCATCGGCCTCAGTGATATCTTCTGCCTTAGCCCCGGTAACTCTTATCGGGAGCATACCCCCAGCCTCGATGATTTCTTCGGGGATGTAAGTACATATCCAGCCAACAACCTTTTTCCCCTGGGCCTTCCAGGCCTGGATAGCCTTACTCTGGGGGAAGGGAGAGCTGGCTTCCTTCAATTCTTCCAATACCTTTAGAGATTGCTCCATCACCTCTGCTCCTTATACTCAAGTTGTACTCAAGCCAAGTTATTTAAATTAATTGTAACCGTTCACCCGGCTAAGCTTTATCAGCCACCAAGACACGAAGGCACCAAGAGATGCGATCATTTATCCGGTGTATGACATACGCTGCATGCCCTATGCAGAGCAAGCTCTGCCACTACAGCCTACAAAAAAGTTTGTACCTGCCTGCCGCAGGCAGGCTCGACTCCCTTCATGCCTTGGTGACTTAGTGTCTTGGTGGCTGAACGGTTACAATTAATTTCGTACGCCGATTCCCTTTTTTTCCTCCATCCTCTCAAAAAATTCCTCTAGTTTACCTTTAACCTCTTCGGTAGAGGTGAAAGACTTGTCTACCAGGTCACAATCTATCACTGCTACTGGCAGGTCCAGTTTGTCCTGGAGTTCATCCTTTACTGCCCGGATGCAGGCACAGGCCTGCCGGCAGCCGATATGGGCAAAGAACACAGCTCCATCCACCCGGTATTCCTGAGCAGATTTTACCATACTCTCTATAAAAGGTTCCATAGGGCCATGCAGTTGGTAGCAAGCAGGGTGGACAAAGGTCTTTCGGGCCAGGTTTTCTACTGGCTTATTCGGATTTTTCAGCCAGTAAGGATCATGTCCCCAGGCATTAAGGATATCTGCTACTATAACTGCCCCGTGCTCTTCTTGCATCCAATCCATAATACTCATATCCCAAAATGGTATCACAAAAGGGAGTATTAGGCGATATCGTTCTTCGGGTAGTACCCCTATCCCTTTATCTACCCTCTCTTTCACCTCGTCCCGCATCTGCTCATAAAAAGTCACTGCTTCCGCTGTACCGGCCATGAGCCACATGACCGCTACCTGGGCAAAGAGGCCCTCACAGGGAAAAGGCTCAGGTACTGCTTTGCGTAATTCATTGAGCTCCAGACAAAGCTCAGTAACTCTATAAGACCGGGCTACTATTTCCTTAAGCCGATCATAATCCATCTTACGCCCAGTTTGCTCCTCAAGAAACTGTATCAAGCCCTCATATTCTTCGGTATAATAGGCCAAGCTCAGGTCATCATAGACATAAGGCCGATCCAAAAAATAACCGGGAGAGCCATACATCTCGGCCATACCCTCACCACTCTTAGGGGTATTATCGCAGGCCTGGGAAGAGAAGACAAAGAAGTCTGGCTTAGGGAAGGCCTGGGCTAAGACCATGGCATCGGTGACCCGGTGGGCCGAACAGATCTCCGGTGGAAAGCCTACCTGGGCTGCTAATTCCAGATACTCTTTCAGGTCGCCAAAGAAATTGTTATACAGCGCATAGGCCTCAATATGCAAAGGGACAATATCCATGGCATAGAATAGTTCGATGGGGCACATGACAGTATGACCGACCAGGAATTTGCCCTGTTCTTTGGCACTAATGACCCGCTCATAATACTTAATTACTAAATCGAGATATGGGAGAACAGATCTGAAGCTGGAATCTTTATATAACTCCTTAACCCCTTCTAATTTATTTATTAGCTCTTGCATAGTAGGGTTTCTCATGCCTTTATCCTCCTAACAATTCTAGAAATGTTTAGTCTGGAGCATCTCTACGAAGGCCTCGGCCCGGGTTCTTACCTGACCAGTACCGCCTTGACCATACTCCAGGTCCAGCTCTAAGACCGGTATGTCCCGTTTCTCTAGCCTCTCTTTCAGTAGGGGTTTATCATGCCCATAAGGGACACAGTAGCGCACAATCTCGGAGACAACCCCATGTACCTTAAACTGATCCAGCATATCAAAGATATGACTAAAGCGACGTTCAGAGGGCTGGAAGCGGGCACAGGGTGGCCGATTTAAATAGTAGCGGGCCAGGGCCTCCATAGGTGGTAAATCAGTATCTACCATGTTCCAGAAGTAGCGGGTGCCAGTACATAACTCATCAGTTACCACTACGGCATCCAGGTCCTCAATGGCCTTGATCCATTCAGAATTGTGGAGGATACTACCCAGGATCATCAGTCTTACTCTTTTGTTTATCTGGCGATCAGTATGCTCTAGCTCATTCACCAATCTCTCTAATATTTTATTGTATTGCTCCCGGGGGATACGCATAGCGGCCTTGACCACTTCCAGGGTCTCTGCACCAGTTATTGGGGGATTATTCCTCTTTCTAAATTCATATAGGCTGTGCAAAAGCTCCCTACTCCTGTTATAGACACTGATAGCATGACGTAGGGCCTCGTCACTAACTTCTTTCCCCACAAACTCTCCTAATTTTCCCTTTAACTCCTCCAGTTGAGCCCGGTAGAATTGGTGTGCCCGCTCAGTCCATTTTCTGGGGATATAGAAGATATGGGTGAAGGAGTTATTGTTGCCGTAGCGGAGCCATACATCATGGAGTCTCCGGGCACCATCACAGGTCTCAGCCGTCACTAAGCCCTCCAGGAAGTCGTATTGTCCTTCTATGGCTAATTGGAAGCCAGTACGGGCAAAAGAACAGGTGTTGATATAGAGGTAGGCCTCAGCCTTTTTTAGCTCCAGTTCTTCATTGTCGCCACTGACCCTGAAAGGAAGCACCCCGGCGGCATAGAGAATTTCTTCGGGGACGTAGATGCAGACATAACCTATAACCTTTCTTCCTGGCTTCTGCCATTCCTTGATAGCAGTATTTTTCGGGAAAGGCGTAGCCAGGTTTTTCAATTCTGTCAATGCCTCTAAGGAATTATCCATTTGAACCTCCCTTTACGCTGATACCTTCTAAGATGAACCTATTAAGGATGCTCACCAGGTCATTTAAAATAACCTGGTTGCGATTTAAGAGCCACTGGAGGAGGATACCTTGCCAGGCACCTATCAGGGTTACAGCCAGAAGTCGAGAGTCAATATCAGTCCTTATGCTACCAGCTCGCTTGCCTTCTTCCACTATCTCAGACACAGATGAGAAAAATTCGTCAAAGGCATCCTTTAATACCCTTTCGAATTTTTCATCTACCTCGGTAAACTCAGCAATCAACACAATAAAGATAACGAACTGGTCTTTATTTTTGAGGGTCAGCTCCATAAAGATATCTAGCATCTTAATCAGCTTCTCTAGGGCTCCTCCTTCTTTACCGATTTCCTTAATTATTAAGCTATTCCATAGGGCCTTTACCTCCCTCACTACCTCGCAAAAGATGGCTTCTTTACTCTCGAAATGACAATAGAAGGCCCCTTTAGTCATCCGGGCCGATTCAGCTATTTGGGAGATAGTGGTGTTATGGAAGCCATTTTTGGCAAAGAGGCTCACCGCGGCTTCCAGTATCTCCTGTTTAGTCCTTTCTCCCTTCAGGTCCCAGGTATTTTTTACTGAATATGGGGTCTCCATTTTCCTTTACTGACACTAATTACTTACACTGATACTTACTTAGTATCTTCTAGCATCTCGAAGAACCCTTCCAATTTCCCTCGCATCTCTTCCCCTGGGCTTAAGGAGGGATCAATGATGTCGCAATCGAGGGCGATCATGGGGATGCCGACATCATCTTTTAAGGCATCTTTCATACTACGGATGAGGGCGCATGCCTGGCGGCAACCAATATGGGCAAAATATATGGACCCATCAGCCTTATAGTCTATAGCCGCCTGCACAGCATCCTCAATAATACCTTCTGAAGGCCCATGCATCTGCCGGACCAGGGAACGGTAAAAAGACTTCTCAGCAATGCTTTCTAACGGCTTAGCGGGGTCCATATCCCCCTTTGCCCACCAGGAGCAGTATGGTTCCATAACACTTACCGCACCATACTCCTGCTCCATCCAATCCATCAGCTTCCACTCGTAAGAAGGGGGCAAGAAGAGGGTCAGGATACGGAACCTCTCTTCCGGAATACCACCTACACCTTTGTCTACCCGCTCCTTAATCTCGTCCCGTACCAGTTCAAAATATTCTACCGCTTCTTGAGTACCGGCATAGAGCCATTCAACTACCATCGAGTTAAGGAAGCAGCGATTGCGGGCTGGGGCCGGGATATTCCGCCTTAATTCGGCTATCTCTCGATACAGCTCAGTGACCCGCTGGGAGCGGGCAACTGCCTCGCTTAACCTATCATAATCCATCTTTTGACCGGTCTGTTCTTCTAAAAATTGAACAAGCCTCTTCAATTCTTTAGTAAAATATTCTACTTCTCTGGTGGTATAGCGGTAAGGGCGA
The DNA here is from genome assembly GCA_001803565.1 of Nitrospinae bacterium RIFCSPLOWO2_12_FULL_45_22. Lineage (GTDB taxonomy): Bacteria > 2-12-FULL-45-22 > 2-12-FULL-45-22 > 2-12-FULL-45-22 > 2-12-FULL-45-22 > 2-12-FULL-45-22. The sequence continues at coordinate 9,155 of MHDQ01000081.1, forward strand.
TCCAGAAAGATACCGGGAATCTCATAGAGGTCCAGGATAGCATCCCCACTCTTGGAGGTATTGTCACAGACCTGATTGGTCCAGACAATAAAATCTGGCCGGGGCAATGAATTCTGAATCACGGTAGCTGCCAGCAGACGGTGGGCAGAACAGGTCTCCGGTGTCAGGCCGAAGCTACGGGCAGCATCAAAGAACTCGGCATAGTTACCGAGCAAGATGGCCATCATCATGGAGGTGGATTCTAGATGCATGGGTACTATGCCCATACCATAAAAGACCTCCAGGGGCGACATGACTGTATGCCCTACTATGGTCCTTTCTTGTTCAACTGCCTCCATGATCCTACGGTAGTATTTAACCATCAGCTCGTAGTATAACTCTTCACTGGCATAAGTAGGGTTCTTATGCCTATGGGCCAGGATATTCTCCAAAATCTTTACCATTTGTTGAATTCTAGGTTTAGCCAGAGTCGCTACCGTCATCTTGCTTCCCTCCCTTGTAACATTTCTAAAAATGCCTCTACCCTCGTCTTTATCTGACCAGTCTCTCCCATACCATATTCTACATCTAACTCCAGGACCGGGACCCCTATTTGGTTCAATCTTTCCCTCAGCAAGGGCTCGTCATGGGCATAAGGGACACAATACCTAATTATCTCGGTCACGGCGCCTTGTACCCGATATTCTTTAATCATATTAAGGACATGCTCTAGCCGGACATCCCAGGGGTTCATCCGGGCACAGGGGGTATTATCCAGGTAGCGCCGGGCGATAGCCGCCAGGGGGTCTACTTTATTGTTTTCCACCAGGCGCCAGAAATAACGGGTACCGGTGCATAGCTCATCAATAACTACTATACTACCGGCCTTTTCTACGGCCTGGATAAACTCGTGATTATTAAGGATGCTGCCATTTATCATTAAGCGGGGTCGAGGACCGGGCAAGGCCACTCTCCCTTTTAACTCTTGCAGCAATTGTCGCAATAAGTCATTGAACTGGGGCTTAGGCATGCGGTAGCTGGCATTAGTTATCTCTAAAGCCTCTGCCCCGCTAATGGGTGGGTTGTCTACTTTTCGAAGCGCATAGAGCTGATGCAATAGCTGCCGGGTTTCATTACATACCTGGATGGCTTCTTTCAGGCCCTGGTCAGTAATCTTGATACCAGCAAATTTCTCCAAATGTCCCTTAAACTCTTCTACCTCCTCCCGGTAGAGCTGGTGGGCATCCTCAGTAAATTTCCTGGGGACACTAAGGATATGGAGGAAAGGGGTGGGTATATAGTTTTTCCAGACGTCAAAGAGGCGCCTGGAACCATCACAGGTAGCTCCGGCTGCCAGCCCGTCTAAGTAGTCATACTGTTTCCGCAAGGCCAGATCCAAACAAGAGCGGGCAAAAGAACAGGTGTTAATATACAGGTAAGCATTAGCCTGTTCTAACTCCAATTCCCGGTTTATACCGCCCATCCTGATAGGGAGTATCCCTGCGGCCATTATCACTTCTTCCGGCACATAAGTACAGACCCAGGCAACAACCTTCTTCCCTTCCTTTTTCCAATCCAGGATGGCCCTGGACTGAGGAAAGTCATTACATAAATCCTTTATCTTAGCCATAGATTCTGGTACTGCTGTCATAACGTCCCTCCCTAATTTTTTGCTATAATCCTCTCCCTTTTGAGAGAAGGAGCCAATCCATCAAACACCATAGAGCGCAAGCAATTTACCAGGCTCTCCAACCTTACCTCGTTGCGGTTGAGGAGCCATTGTAGTAATATCCCTTGCCATACCCCCATAAAGGCTATAGCCATTAAATTAGTGTTAATATCTTTATGGATACTCCCCTCGCTTTTACCATCATCGATTATCTGGGCGATAAACTCAAAGAATTCCATAAAACCCTCTCTGAGGGCGCGCTCAAATCTCTCATCTACCTCAGTAAATTCCGCTATTAAGACGATAAATATTACGTATCTCTCTTTATTTTCTAAAGTTGTTTCTACAAAGAGATCCAGGATATTCTCCATCTTTTTTTGAGCACTCCAGTTCCTCTTGAGATTTTTCCGCAAGACATCTTTCCATTCCTGCCTTACCTGATCTATAACGGCCATAAGGAGGTCTTCTTTATCCTCAAAGTGCCAATAAAGAGCCCCTTTACTCAGTTGGCACATCTCAGTAATCTGGGCAATAGAGGTGTTATGGAACCCATTCTTGGCAAAGAGAGAAATGGCCGCCTTGATGATGGTGGCCTTGGTCTTCTCGCTCTGTATGTCTTTCTTATTCATGGGTGGGTATATCCCTTTCATACTAAACGGTCAGTATTTTAGCTAACCGGGTAAAAAAAGTCAAGCAAAAAAAAATCAGTAAAAATTTAGCCACAAAAAGGGGCATCCTGCAAAAGTAGTTAACAATTTGAAAGAGCAAAATATTTTGTAACAGTTCAGGTTCTTTGTCATTTCGAGTGCAGCGAGAAATCTTTCCGAGACCGGAGGTAAATAAAGATTCCTCCCTTCTCACTCCTTACGATGTACGTATCTCTGTGATCTCTGCGTGCTCTGTGGCAAATTAGTAAAATTATTTTATTGACGAAAAGTGTTAACTACTTTTGGCCGAAGTGAAGGATGCCCCCTTTTCTTGTACCTTTGTTGGTTAGAAAATGGGGGGATGAACCCACCCAAAAAATTATTCGACTCCTAAGGGAAACCTCTCGAATGTCAGATTTCAGAGTCGGGACGAGAGGATTTGAACCTCCGACCCCCTGCTCCCGAAGCAGGTGCGCTAACCAGGCTGCGCTACGTCCCGATCTCTATCAATTGCAGATGTTCGGTATGTATTATCCGTACCCGTTCACCCGCTTAATCCTTTATTTGCCACTAGGACCCAAAGACCTCATGTAGCCACAGGGCCCGGGTGCCCCATAGGTGCTGCTAAGATGGCAGCGTGAGACGCTGCTGCTAACTGCCGGTTGTCCAGCAGCTTGGGCTTAGAACGGATCAGTTTTTCCAACCGTGTTGCCCAATCATCTTCACAAAAAAACAGGGGGAGAGGGTTATTACTCTCTTTCGCTCCCCATCTTTTATGACCTTGACCAGGGTCTGGGAGGTTTCGGTTCCCAGGGGGACAATCATGATACCCTTATCTTTCAATTGACTTAATAAGGGTTCTGGTATTGTTGGGGAGGCAGCCGAGATAATTATCCGATCAAAGGGGGCGTCCTCACTCCAGCCATAACTACCATCGGCTATCCTCATAAGGATATTGATATATCCCAGGCCTTCTATCAGTTCCCTGGCCTTAAGGGCTAATGTTTTGATCCTCTCAATAGAATAGACCTTCTCGCTTAATTCGGCCAGGACCGCGGTTTGATACCCGGACCCGGTGCCAATCTCCAGGACCCTTTCTGTCCCTTTTAACTCTAAAGTCTCTACCATAAAGGCTACCATGTAAGGTTGGGAAATAGTCTGCCCCTCACCAATCGGTAAGGGATGATCCCCATATGCCTTACTGCGTAGTGCTTCCGGGACAAATAAGTGGCGGGGGATCTTTCTCATGGCCGTTAATACGCGCTGGTCTTTGATCCCCCGGGTGATCAACTGCTCCTTTACCATCTTGAGGCGGGAAGAAGGAAATTCCATTATTGGCCCATTATCAAAACTCAATCCCCCAATCCAATAAATCTTTATAGGCAGAATAGTTAGTAAGGTCTATATGGAGGGGGGAAATAGAGATATTGCCTGTGTTTATAGCATGGAAATCAGTCCCTTCTTCTCCATACCAGCCATCTTCACCTCCTCCTAACCAGTAATATTTCTGGCCCCTCGGATCAACCTTTTCAATCACTGCCCCACTATATCTTCTCTTACCCTGACGGGTAATTAATACCCCTTTCATCTCCTCTCTAGCCACATTGGGTACATTTACATTTAATATGGTATTGAGTGGTAGCCCTTTTTCTAGAATATATTGGCAGAGTTTCTGGCTGAAAGCGGCAGCTACCTGAAATTGGAAATTATTTCTCGTTACCAACGATACAGCGATGGAGGGGATGCCAAGAAGGTTCCCTTCGATAGCAGCCATCACCGTGCCAGAATAGGTTATATCATCCCCCAGGTTTCCTCCTTCGTTTATCCCTACGGCTATTAGGTTGGGTTTCTTATCCCGTAAAATGCCATTAACCCCCAGATTGATGCAGTCACTAGGGGTGCCATCCACCATGTACCAATGATCCTCGACCTCTTTTACCCGGAGGGGGCTATACAGGGTAACTGAATGGCTGGCTGCACTCCTATTCCGATCCGGGGCAAGGACATATATTTCCCCCAGCCCTACTAAGGAATCGTATAAAGCCCTTAATCCCGGCGAATAAATACCATCATCGTTTGAAATAAGGATAATCATAAGGTTTGTCCTTTCTGATCATCATGGTATCTCGTAACAGTACAGCCAACTAAAGTCTTGACTACCCAGAGAAATTCAGGAGTCAGAATACAGAATTCAGATCAGCCACCAAGGCACTAAGTCACCAAGGCATGAAGAGAGTCGAGCAAGCTCGACCACTACAAACTTTTTTGTAGGCTGTAGTGGCAGAGCTTGCTCTGCATAAGGCATGCAGCGTATGTCATACACCGGATAAATGATCGTATCTGTTGGTGCCTTCGTGTCTTTGTGGCTGATAAAGCATAGCCTCGTGAACGGTTACTATTTTACTATC
>MHDQ01000082.1 GCA_001803565.1 Nitrospinae bacterium RIFCSPLOWO2_12_FULL_45_22
ATCCAGCGGCTCAAGTTGGCCCAGATGTTCTCTACTGGTCAGATAGAGGCCCAGATCCTTTATCCTACCAGACCCCTCTCCCTGGATAAATAAACCATAGCCGTTCCGCCACCAGGGCATTAAGTCACTAAAGAACAAGCCGTGAAGAGTGAGCAGTAATGAGTTAACAGCTATCGGCTTACTCTTTACTCCTTACTGCTCACAGTTTAGTGGTCTTCGTGTCTTAGTGGCAGATAAAGGGTAATCGGGTGCCTAGATACTATATATCATGAGGCTATATAAAGAATTTTGGTTATTGTGTAAAAAGACCTGGAATTTTTGGCGCCAGGAAAAGACCTCCTTAGAGCAAGGTTTTATTGCCCTGGGGATTTGCTCTTTAGGTGGTCTGGTAGCGGGTTTAGCCTTAGGGGCCATGGTGAAGCGCTTAGAACTATTACCGGGCCTAATTATCCTGATCCCGGCGGCTATAGGCATGCGAGGGAATGTCTTTGGTGCCCTGGGCTCCCGCCTGGGAACCCTGCAGCATATGGGACTCTTTCGTCTGAGCCGCACCCGTCAAGAATTAAGCTACCAGAATGCCCATGCCTCTCTCCACCTGACTCTGGCTACTGCTTTATATCTGGGGATAATGGCCAAGATTGTCGCCCTGGCCTTCGGTATAAAAGGTATCTCCTTGATAGAATTTTTGCTTATATCTATCCTGGGGGGGGTAATATCAGGCACTGTGATCTTTTTTTTTACCTTACTGTTAGCCCTGGTATGTTATCGAAGACAATGGGATATGGATAATATAAGTGCACCTTTGATAACTGTAGCCGGTGATGCGGTAACTATCCCCTCCCTCTATCTAGCCAGTCTTCTAGTAGAAATCCCCTGGGTTACTCCACTGCTGTCTTTGTTCTTGTGTTTGATTTCCTTTTGGGGAATAGCTTCGGGCTTCCGAGACGATTTATTGATATCACGTAGGATATTTCGAGAGAGCCTGCCGGTGTTGGCCTTAGCTGGGTTAATAGACCTTTTTGCCGGGACAACCCTGGAACATCGGTTACAAATCTTTATCTCATTTCCGGCTCTCTTAGTCATTCTCCCATCATTCCTGGAGGATGTAGGGGCATTGGGTAGCATCCTGGCGGCCCGGCTGGCTTCTAAGCTTCATTTAGGAATAATTTCGCCCCAGAATTTACCGGACCTGCCCGCCTTACTAGACTTTACTATGATCCTGCTCTTTGCCGCACCAGTCTTTTCTATCCTGGGTATTAGTGCCCACTTAGTAGGGTATTTTGTGGGACTAAAGAGCCCTGGCTTGGGATATCTTTTGTTTATATCTCTCCTGGCAGGCTATTCATCTACTATTATCGCTCTGTTTGTGGCTTACTATGCCGCCATAGCTACTTTTCGCTACGGTCTTGATCCGGACAACCATGGCATTCCTATAGTAACCAGTACTATGGATTTTTTGGGGGTATTATCTTTAATATTAACCATAATGCTTTTGGGGGTGGCTTAATTATGGAAAGGCCAGAAAAAAATGTTAAAAATATGCTTATTTCCGCCAAAGATACCTCAGAACTGATGCTGGACCTGGCTTATGCCGCTGTATTTTTTAACGACCGGGATATTGTTGAGGAAGTTATTGACCTGGAAAAAAATATGAGTGAGATTATTCATGACCTCCAGATCCTTTGTATCCTGGCTGGGAGGAGCCCAGAAGATGCCCAACAGGTCTCTGGTATACTACATATCGCCATGGCAATAGAGAAGATTGGAGACGAGGCCAGTGAGATTGCCCGGGTAGTAACTAAGGATCTGGGTATACCGGAGGAGTTATTGCTGGACTTGCGCCATGCAGAAGAAGTAATAGGAAGAGCCATGGTAGGTGAGGATAGCCCATTACAGAATATCCCCTTACGAGAACTTAATCTGGCTCAGGATACCGGTATGTGGATAATAGCTATCCGCCGGGATAAAGACTGGATCATAGGCCCCGGTGGTGATGATATCCTCTATCGGGGAGATGTCCTTATCGTGCAGGGGGCAGAAGAGGGTTTGGAGAGCCTGAGTAATCTGGCTCGGAGCCTGTTACCTCGGAGTATCACTATCCCGGAAAGCAAAACCCCTTTGCCTGGCCTGGAGCAAGCGGTTGATTTAGTGGTAGAGCTAAAGGACCTGGCTGAGATAGCAGTCAATCTGGCTTATTCTTCAGTACTCTTTCAAGATAAGGCATTAGCGGTTGAAGTATCCGGTATGGAGGAACAGAGTGACAATATGCAGCGGGAGCTAGAGAAATGGGTCTTGACTACTGCCAGAGAGTATCCCCGGCCAGAGAACCTCCGTGGGCTTATCCAATTGGCCCGGGCCTCTGAGGCTATTGTAGATGCCGCCCGGGGGATAACCAGTCTCATTGAAAAAGAAAAACCCCTCCACCCGGTTATTACGGTAGCTCTCCAGGAAACCCTGGAAGTAGTTATGCAGGAGATGATTGGCGCTGGGTCCAGGATAGCCGGGATGTCCTTAAAGCAGTTTCTGAAAACTACCAAGCTGGGCTTATCTCCACTGGCTATACAAAGAGGGAGGCGTTGGTTCTGCCGCCCCCGGCCCGACTTTATCCTCAAAGGAGAAGACCTTTTAATAGTAACTGGCCCGCCAGAGAGTGAAGATAAATTACAGCAATTATGCCAGGGTAAGGGTAATAAAATAAAGAAAAAACATTAAGAAAAATAGGGGGGAGGAGCTATGGTCAAGTTAACGGGTGGGCAGGCATTTTGTGAATCCTTAAAAGTCCAAGGTGTACAGTATATATTTGGCACTCCGGGTACTACTGAGGTGCCTATTATAGACGCCCTTACTGAGTATGGAGAGTTGCAATATATCCTGACCCTGCATGAAGGGACGGCCTTAGGGATGGCTGATGGTTATGCCCGGGCGACCAAAGAACCGGGGGTAGTCAGTGTCCATACTATAGTCGGGGTGGCCAATACTATAAATTATCTCTATAACAGCTACCGGGATCAGATACCTATTGTCTTGACCGCGGGTTTTAAGGATACCCGGCTCCTGGGCCGGGGGGCTTTCCTGGAGACCCCGGACCTGCCAGAAGTGGTTCAGCAGTTAACTAAATGGAGCTGGCTGGTAATGCGGGCTGATACCATATCTGAAATAATGACCCGGGCCTGCAAGATCGCCACTACTCCGCCTCAAGGCCCGGTATTTGTGGCTATCCCTGAAGACTTACAGCGAGAGGTCATTGATGTAGAAATCTCCCCCAGCCATAAGTATCGCATTCCCGGTCGTATCAGGCCGGATCAGGCCCAAATAGAAAAGGCCGGGCAACTCCTCATGGACTCAGCGCAACCAATTATTATTGCTGGTAATGAAGTAAGCCGGGCTGAGGCCCTGCCAGAGTTAACAGAACTAGCAGAAATTCTGTCTATACCGGTATTTGCAGAAGATATTATGTCCCTCTGCTACCTTACTTTTCCTAACCACCATCCCTTTTACCAGGGCCCGTTCTCACCAGCTAATCCCCTGGTACAATCGGCTGAGGTGGTTTTTGGGGTGGGCTGTAGGATGTTTATGCCCTTCAGATATTCTCCCGTCCCGCCCTTTCCGCCTACCGCTAAGATTATCCATCTCCATATTGATCCGCAGGAGATAGCCCGCATCTATCCAGTAGATGTACCTATGGTAGCAGATATAAAGGCGGCCCTGAAAGACCTCCTGGTATATATTAAGGCCAACCTGCCTACCGAAAAGACCCAGCGATATAAGGAACGGGCAGAGCAATTAAGCCAGGCAAAGGCGGGATTAACCCCTAAAGGCCCTCCTGGTAGAACCACAGGCGAGATTACCCCCCAGGAGTTAATTATTACCCTGGGAGAAATATTGCCCGAGCAAGCTATTCTGGTTAATGAAGGTATTATGACCAGTCTTACCCTGCCTTATTTCCTCCGACTTAAGCCTTCCCAGGGCTATTATGCCAATAGTGGTGGAGGGTTAGGCTGGGGAGTACCGGCAGCTCTGGGGATAAAGCTGGCTATGAAGGACAGGCCGGTAATAGCTTTAGTAGGGGATGGGAGCCTCATATTTGGTATCCAGAGCCTCTGGACCGCCGCCCGCTACCAGATACCTATCATTATCCTGGTTTGCAATAACCGGGGCTATCAGGCTATCAAAGCGGCCCTGTTAGGCTATGGTGGTAAGGCCGCCGAGGAGAGGGTCTTCCCTGGCTGTGATATTACTGGACCCGAGATAGATTTCCCTTCACTAAGTAAAGGCTTTGGAGTAGCGGGCCGGAGCATAACGAGATTAGAGGAGCTAAGGCCGGCCTTTAATGAGGCCCTGCAAGCCCAGGCCCCATATCTGATTGACATAAGCCTTACGGGAGATATTCCTCCCCTACCTTAGTAGGAAGATGCTGGAGAAGAGATTACTCAGAGAATTTGAGAAGGCATTAAGCAAAGAGCGGGTGAAGTATCAGCCAGAAGACCTGATCAGTTATTCTTATGATGCCTATCTATCAGAGTTTCAGCCCGAGGCTGTCCTTTTGCCCTTATCTACTCAGGAACTAGTAAGGGTGATGAAAATAGCCACCCAGTACGAGGTTCCAGTCACACCCCGGGGGAGCGGTACTAACCTGTTCAGTGGTTCTTTGGCCAAGCAAGGGGGCATTATTCTCTGCTTTTCCTTAATGAATAAGATACCGGAGATTGACCCGGCTAATCGTTACGCCATAGTAGAGCCCGGGGTAATAGTAGCTGATTTGCAGCGTCAGGTAGAGGCCAGGGGCCTCTTTTACCCGCCAGACCCGGGCAGCTCCAGCATAGCGACTATTGGGGGTACTGTTAATACCAATGCTGGGGGGATGCGTGGGGTAAAATATGGTGTCACCCGTGACTATATTTTGGGCTTAGAGCTAGTCCTGGTCAATGGTGATATTATCCAGGTAGGTAGCCGGGTAGCTAAGGACGTGGTAGGCTATGATTTGGTAAGGTTGATATGTGGTTCCGAAGGGACCCTCGCCCTCACTACCCTGATTACCCTCCGCCTTCTACCAAAACCAGAAACCAGACGCACTATCCTGGCGGCTTATCTCCGACTGGAAGATGCCAGCCGGACAGTAGCAGAAATAATGGGAGCCGGGATAATACCCGCTACTTTAGAGTTGATGGATAGGGTAATTATTAAGGCAGTAGAAGATTTCCTCCATATGGGCTTGCCCCTGGATGTCGAGGGTCTGTTATTGATAGAAGTAGATGGGTACCAGGGAGCGGTGATGCAACAGTTAGAGGTTATCTCCCATCTCTGTACCTCCTTAGGTGCCCAGTCAATAAAGGTTGCTACCTCGGAACGCGAAAATGAGCAGTTGTGGCTGGCAAGACGCTCGGCCTTTGGGGCCATGGCCCGGGTAATGCCCAACTGCATCATCGAGGATGCCACGGTGCCTGTGAGCTACCTGCCAACGGCTATCAAGAGAGTTCAGGAAATTGCCCATAAATACGAGCTACTCATTGGTGTCTTAGCCCATGCCGGTGATGGCAATCTGCATCCCTTTATCCTGGTGGATGGCCGAAACCCGGAGGAGTTGCTAAAGGTAGAGAAAGCCAGTGAAGAGCTCTTTCGGTATGCTGTTTCGGTAGGAGGGACCCTTTCTGGGGAGCATGGTATTGGAACCGCTAAATACCGCTACCTGGGCCTCAAGCTAGACCCCCTGAGCCTGGAGATTATGCGCAAGATCAAAAAAATCTTTGATCCGCAGGGCATCTTGAATCCCGGCAGCTTTTTAGAATTGAGCAAGACATGATTTTTACCGGGGCTGCCCAGAAGGATATATATCACTGCCTGAAATGTGGCCTTTGCCTGGCTAGCTGCCCTATTTATAAAGAGTTAAGGGTAGAGGGCGTTGCGCCCCGTAGTAAAGTCCAACTGGCTAAAGCCTTGCTAGAAAACCGCTTAGAGCCATCTCGCCAGCTACAAGACTTACTAAGCCTCTGCTTAACCTGTCGTGCCTGTGAAGCAAATTGCCCCAGTGGACTCCAGTTGGAACCATTAATAATCACTATGCGGGCAGGGCTGGCAGCTCGATACCGGCTAAATTGGAAGAAGCGGTTCTTTTATAAGAAGATAATAGCTGAAAAGTGGTTTCTTCCATTTTCTAGCCAGGGGCTTAGGTTTCTCCAATATCTGCCCATTAAGCCCCGTATAGGTTCTGTCTATCCCCAGTATATACCCTGGTGGGAAAGACCATCCCTTAGCCGTGCCCTGCCGGAACATATTCCTGGCCAGAATAAAGAGGTTCGGGGAAGGGTTCTCTATTTTCCTGGTTGTTTGACCGATTATATTGTCCCGACCATCGGTAGGAGTTTGATACGCGTTTTGACCCGCATGGGCTATGAAGTAATTCTCCCTAAGGGGCTTAGGTGCTGTAGTTATCCGGTTTTTATGGCCGGTTACGAAGAATGGGCCCTGGCTAATTTGAAGAATAATTTGAAAGTCCTCTCTTCGTATGACGCCATTGGGGTAGTAACCAGTTGTCCTACTTGTGGACTGGCCTTAAAGAAGATATATTTATCTATCCTTAAGGAGCGCCAGGAAGATTTATCCTTAGCCCAATCCATCAGTGCTCGAACCTGGGATATAAGTGAGTTTATCTATAAAAATATTGATCTGTCAGGTTTATTGAGGGGGAGAAAACTATCCCGAATCGAACCGGAGATTATCTACCATGACCCCTGTCATCTGGCCTTTGGTCAGGGTATCAAGCAAGAACCGCGGGAAATCCTTGGTCAAGGGCTGGTTGGGGCACTGAAGGAGTTCGAAGGGCCGATAACATGTTGTGGCGCCGGTGGTGCTTTTCATTTATTCTTCCCGGATGTTTCTGCTAAAATAGCAAAAAATAGGGTTGAAGACATAAAGAAGGCCCAGGTAAAAACGGTTGTTACTGGTTGTCCGGCATGTATTATCCAGTTAGGGAGCAATCTGGCGCAAGAACAGGAAGGTTACCAGGTTTTTCATACTATCCAATGGCTGGATAGAGCCATCTTGAGCGTCTAGGAATTCCTTGGTTAAAATTTTAGCCACGGATGGACACAGATTAGGCCACCAAGTCACTAAGTCACTAAGTTACTACAAGGGGTGACCTCTTAGAATCTGTCACAAAATAACTTGATCAATTGTATGGTATAGGAGTCTCCTTTTTTAGTGTAAGAAGAGGAGAGATGGGGATGGTAGGGATAGGGAGATTTATATATAATTCTTTTTATCTCCAATATCTCCTTTATCCCCTTATCTTACACATTTAACTTGATCAAGT
>MHDQ01000083.1 GCA_001803565.1 Nitrospinae bacterium RIFCSPLOWO2_12_FULL_45_22
GAGAGGAGGGAGCCATCATGAAACCATCAAAATTTATAGGCTTTACCATCCTAATATTAGCATTTTTCCTGGTGGGCAATACCGGTTGGGCAGAAGAAGGGGTAAAAGACAAATATGCCCCGGCACCCAAGACCATTGAAGGCTGGGTAGAATATCCTGAGCTTATACCTTCCCAGACCGAGCGCGACCCCGACTATAACTGGTTGCCCAAAGGTCCTTTCCCCTACAAACCCTCCTGGCCTAGAAAAGATGTCCCTAATACCGGTGAGGAGTTATATTTTATGCAGGACTATCTATTCTGGGCAGGAAAATATACTGATATGATCCTCTACACCCCGATTATCAATAAAAGGGGACTAGTTACCACCCGAAACCTCTACATAAGGAGACTCCATCCCTGGGATGATTATAACGATGTATTGGACTATGATAGATCTGGGGTAGTAGGGTTAAATAAAGAGTTTCTGGCTATTTATTCCATGCTGGATAGTCCACCAGAGATGCGGGGCTTTGCCCAGTTGATGGTTAAATACCTGAATGCCCCGGGTAAGTGGAAGGACCCAGATCGCTATGCCTGGGTACCGGCTTTGCGGCGCGTAAGGAGGTCTGCAGGTGGTGACCGGCAGGATGATTCTCTAGGCTATCCCTTCAGTAACGATGATAATGGCGAGCGGCAGCCCTGGGAATATGACTATTGGATAATAGGAGAAGATGTCGTATGTGAATCGGCTGGGGTAAAAGGAAATGTCGTAGGAGAGGCCAAGAGCATCGTAGATAATTTAAAGGAATTACTCCCTGCATATGGTGTAGAAGAGAATCCTTACCGGGAAGATGGTTGTGTAGAATGCTATGTTACAAAGATGGTTCACAAATATGACCCTAAATATTATCTCGGCCAAATCCTCGTGTGGACAGAAAAATACACCAAACAATTCGTGCGTATGGAACAGTATGATAGAGAAGGTTCTATCTGGAAAATCTATGAGATGCATTACGATAGGGTAGACCCTGGTGGCCATATCGGGGGGGGATATCCCCGGACAAATCTTCAAGCCTGGGACATCAAGCGCGACTTCAGGACTTATGCCTGGTATGGTGATGTAAAATATGGCAAAAGGGTAACCGCGGACCCTACTTTCAACCCTGAATTTTTTACTATCCCACAGTTGCAAAAAGAATACTTCTGGAGAAAAGCCCCTGACTACCGACCGGTTACTAAAGCAGAGCATTTCCCACCCTACCCACCCCTGTATGCAGCAAAGAAGGCCAAAGACAGAAAAGGTTTTGATGCCATCTCCAAAGAATTTAATGATAAGGTAAAGAGCTATCAAGATATGTGGGATAAGCGCGGCGGATTTGATGCCTGGGGCTGGGCAAAACGCACCAAATACCAGGATGTGAAGTAGTTGCTGATGTATGCTTGGTGCCTAAGGTTAATCTTCTGGGTTGACAAAAAAATCCTGGTATGCTAAAAGGGAGAAAAATTTTTTAGAAGGAGGTGAATTGTAATGGACGAAGCTACTAAAACCATATTAAAACAGGCTATTGGTATAACCGACGCTGACCTGAATAAGCTCTCACCCAGGATCAGTAATCTGCTCTCTAACATGGGTAATCTAATGGGCCACCGAGTAGTAGCAGAAGTGACTGAATCAAAATACTGCTTTTTTGGTCTAAAGCCCGGTGATAAGATCGTCATAGAAGGAGGGAAGATTAATCCTGAAGCTAGTACCGCAAATCTATGCCTGGGTGCCGTTGCTCCAATAGATGAGGCTAATGCCTTATTAATGGATAGGGTAGCTATGGGTTGGAAGCCCGATGGCTCGGTAATCACTTATGTTCGGTGTCATGATATGGGTGTAGAGCATGGGGGCTTAGGTATAGTCTGGTTAAAGGTCTATACCGAAGAAATAAAATAAATCTGTATCCAGGAAAAACTTATCTTGGCTAGCCGCAGAGCTTGTCTCTGCTATCGTTGGGTGGCAGCAAAGACGAGCTTTGCAGCTACCTGGCATCTGAATTCCTTCATTGCCTTCCTGTAACCGTTCACCGCAAAGGCGCAGCGGAAACGATCGGCGGCGCGGAGCAAGTCCATTGTCCGCGCCCGCGGTAAATACTCTGTTGAACACTTACCGAACTCTATCCCTCAACATTCCTGCCTGTAGCAGACAGGTGGCATAAATATTGCTCCTCTAATGTTCTAGGTATGATATTCTACGTACTGCTCTATGAGATAATGTAAGCATTCAGTTCAAGGGATACTTGCCACAGGGGCATAGAGGCAGGGAGATATTGTGCCCGTGAGCCGTCCCCGTTTCGGACGGACACCGATACGTATCCCGGGCACGGCATTTCAGTTCGCGGTGCTCCGTGGCTGCACGGTTATATTACGAGTTTTTAGACTGAAAGAGGAAGGTGAGGAGAAATGGACTTACTTTTATCCCAGGCCCAGAGGTTATTTATTGAAGATATCCAGGAGTTTATTACGAGTGAGATAACCCCTTATCTTTCCCGCTGGTATCAAGAGGATATATTCCCGAAAGGTCTGCTGGCCAAACTAAGCAGCCGAGAGAGGTTGGGGTTTAGCCAAAAAGAAGGGCTCTGGCAAGAATCTACTATGTCAGATAATATCGTTTTCTATGAATATATGTCGGCTGCTAGCCCTGGTATCACGGTGGCTATCCTGGCCCATACCCTGTTAGGTCTTTATATTCTCTACCATTGGGGTAATCAGGAGCAGCGGGATAAGTATTTTATCGCGGGGATTAAGGGAGAGAAATTAGCAGCCTTTGCTAATACCGAGCCAGATACGGGTAGTGATGCCGCCAATATCAGTTTAGAGGGCAAAGAAGTCGGGGATAGTTTCTTGCTTAATGGGACAAAGATGTATATCACCAATGGTGATCTAGCTGATTTCCTTATTGTATCGGCCCGTACAGATCCCAAAACAGCCAGGAGGAGTGAAGGCATTAGCTTATTTGTGCTCGATACGGCTTGCGAGGGTTTAGAAAGGATAAAATTACCCAAGAAAGGCTGGCTCCCCTCGCATCTTGCCCGCCTATCCTTTAAGAACTGTCTGGTACCAGGAAATAACCTGATTGGGGAACTAAATGAAGGCTACAAACTAATTATGAAGACCTTTACGGCTAGCCGGATTGCTATCGCAGCTATGGCAGTAGGGACGGCCTATGGGGCGTATTGCCTGGCTTTAGAGCGGGCCCGGAAGCGGGAGGCCTTTGGTAAAAAGATCATTGAGCATCAAGCCAAGGCATATGAATTTAGCACTATGCTGACCAAAATAGACGCTGCCCGGCTCCTGGTTCAGAGAGCAGCCTGGCTAAAGGATAAGAGAGAAGATTATATCATGGCCTCTTCCCAGGCTAAGCTCTTTGCCGCCGAAACGGCTAAGACAGTTACTTCCTGGGCAGCCGATATTTTTGGGGCTGCTGGCATCTTAGAGACCAGCCCTATTTCTCGTTACCCCGGTGATGCCTGGGCCGCATCCTTAGGGGAAGGGACCAGTGATACTCAGAAACTCATTATCTGGCGCCAAATAATGGCCCAGCTTGAGAAGGATTAGTATGGAAGATATTATATTACGGGTAGTAGGAGAAGCAGGCGAGGGGGTTATCAGCTTAGGCGAGATAATAGCGAGGGCATGCGCCCGGCTCTCCTACCACGTATTGACTTATAGGACTTATCCGGCCGAGATCCGGGGTGGCCCTACTATGTTTCAGGTAAGGATAAGCCCCGATCCAGTCCTCTCTCAGGGTGATGGGGTAGATATCTTGCTAGCCCTTAATCCAGCCTCCCTTGAGTCGGATGGTGCGGAACTGCGCACTGGTGGGGTATTTCTTTATGATGCCCCAGATGCCAATGTCAGCCAGGAGATAAAAGATGGGGCCAGGATTATTCATTATCCTTTACCTTTGACTGAGATTGCCACAAAGGAACTCAACTATTACCTGGGCAAGAATATGGTAGCCTTGGGGATTATGACAGCCCTCTTTGGGTTTCCTTATAATCTCATAATAGAGCTGGTATACCAGAGATATCCCAAAGCAGAAAAGAATCTCCAGGCCCTAGAAGCAGGCTTCCAATATGGAAAACTTCACCTCGAAAAAAGGGACCAGTTCCTGCTTAAAGGCCGTGGTTCAAAAGAAGACAGATTAATCCTTACAGGCAACGAGGCAATAGCCCTGGCCGCTTTAGCAGGTGGCTGTCGCTTCTTTGCCGGTTATCCCATCACCCCGGCTACCGAGATCATGGAATGGTTAGCCCAAAAACTCCCCCCGTTCGGTGGCATAGTTTTACAAATGGAGGATGAGTTAGCTGCCCTGGCGGCTGTTCTGGGGGCGTCTTTTGCCGGTAAAAAGGCTATGACCGCAACCTCGGGGCCCGGGCTCTCGCTCATGAGTGAGCTCCTAGGTCTTGCCTCTATGGCTGAACTCCCCGTGGTAGTAGTAGATGTCCAGCGGGCCGGTCCCAGCACCGGTATCCCTACCAAGACAGAACAATCAGACCTGAACCTGGCCTGCCTTGGCAGTCATGGCGAGGCACCTCGGATTGTCTTAGCCCCTTCCACTGTAGAAGAATGTCTCTACTACACCATCCAGGCCTTTAATCTGGCTGATATATATCAGACCGCGGTAATACTCTTAACTGACCAATTTCTGGGCCAGCGGCTGGAGACTATCCCTAAGCCTGAGTTGTTAAGTATTCCCCGACATGACCGCCTGAAGTATCTGGCTAATGGCGAAGCTAAGTTTTTGCGGTATCGTTTAACCCCTACCGGTATATCGCCCGTAGCCTTTCCTGGAGAAGCCGGTGGAATGCATGTTATAACCGGATTAGAACATAACCCGGCCGGTGCGCCTGACTATAGCCCAGAGACCCATCAGGCAATGATGGCAAAGAGGTTCAAAAAATTAGAGCCCTTACCCCAGACTATTGAAGCAAGAAAGGCTTTTGGTGATCAAGAGGCAGAGTTGGGTATTATTGGCTGGGGTTCTAGCCAGGGTGCAGTTCAAGAAGCTATCAGCCAGGCACGGCAGGCAGGCTATAGAGTAGCCGCCCTCTATCTAAAACTATTGTACCCATTACCGATAGAACAGATCCGAGAATTTATCAGATCGGTAAAGAAGATATTGATTCTAGAAGGAAATTATACTGGGCAGTTAGCCCGATTCATTCGCTCAGAGCTTTTAATAAATCCTATCCAGTTAAATATCTGTGCCGGAAGGCCATTCAGCCCCAGGGAGGTCTATTCGAAGATAGAGGACGAGATAATGTCTCTCCACCAACACATGTAGCCGCAGCGTCTAACGCTGCAATAGCTCTATTAAAAGATCGAGGAGGAAATAGTATAGCATGACTAAACGGAGTATTTTAGAGTATCGCGGGGAGGTCTCCCCAGTCTGGTGCTCCTTTTGTGGGGACTATGCGGTTTTGAATTCCCTCTACCAGGTATTTCAGCGCAAAAAGCTTGCACCGGAGGAGATTGTTTTAGTCTCTGGCATAGGCTGTTCTAGTCGGCTGCCTCACTTCGTTAATGCCTATGGCTTCCATGGTGTGCATGGTCGCACTTTACCAACGGCCATGGGCATCAAGCTGGCTAACCCGCAGTTGACTGTAATAGCAGTAGCGGGTGATGGCGATGGTTTTGGTATTGGCCTCGGGCATTTTATCCACACGGCCCGCAAAAATCCTGATTTAAAGTATCTGGTCATGGATAATTCTTTATATGCCCAGACTAAAGGGCAGGTATCCCCCACCACCTGCCCTCATCGTGTTACTCCTTCCACACCCTATGGTGTAATGGAAGAGCCTATCAACCCTATTGCCCTGGCTATCCTTTCTGGGGCAACCTTTGTAGCCCGGGCATACTCAGGTAAGCCAGAGCTATTAACCGAGCTGTTGCTGCAAGCTATTGACCATCCAGGGTTTGCCTTTATCCAGATTATTAGCCCCTGTGTAACTTTTAACCCAACAGATACTTATAGAAGCTTAACCCAAAAGAGCTATCTCGTCTCTGACTATCCCTTAGAAGACAGGGTTAAGGCATTAGAATTGGCTCAAGCGGAAGACCGGATGGCCCTGGGGCTGTTTTATCGGGTCAGGCGGCCAACAATAGAAGAAGCGGTGAGAGAAATAGTAGAAGCGGCCCAGAGAGAAGGCCCAGCCGAACTCGCTGGGCTGGTGGAGGAGTTTAATGTCTGAGATTCCAGAAGACATTATAAATCTATTCAAAAGGAATTATATATTGGCCCAAAAATTAGTAGCCAGATTGAGGGCCAATGGGTGGTACATCGCTACTGCAGAGAGCGTCACAGCCGGATATGTAGCTAGCTTTATTGCCTCTGTCCCCCAGGCCTCTCAGTGCTTCCGGGGTGGCATAGTGGCCTACGATACCAGCAGCAAAGTCCAACTCCTGGGGCTCCCAGAAGAGCTAATCCGTGATACCAACGGTATAAGTAGCGAGATCAGTCAGCGGATGGCAGAAGAAGCCAGGAGCAAATTTAGTGCCCATATAGGGCTTTCTACTACGGGCTTTGCGGGGCCGACCGGTCGGGAAGTAGGGCTGGTATATATTGGGGTTTCTACCGGAAAAGAGATCAGGGTAGAGCAAAAAAATCTACCGGCCCGGTTATCATCCTATCAGAGGGAAGAGATAAGGCTGCAAGCCAGCCTGGAGGCCCTGCTTCTGGCCCTCAATACCATTGATTCAGTAAGTGTAACTACTCAGGCACAAAGTGGCAAAGGCACATAGGCACAAAGCAGAGCGGAGCAGGGTCGTTTCGTTGTTTTTTTCCCACTTTGTGCCTTTGGTGCTCTGTGCCTACCTGAATAGTTACCAGTAAGTAAGAATAGATAAACGTTTGTCCCAACAATCCAATAGAAGGAGGGATATGAGATGCAGAATAACCATACCGCATTAGATAAACTGGCCTATGGCGTCTATGTTGTCACCCTCAGGAATGAGGCCGTGATAAATGCCTTTACCGCCTCCTGGATATCCCAGGTATCCTTTGATCCTCCCCTTATAATGATTGCTGTTCATAGAGCGCATTTTTCCCACTTTTTGCTAGCAGGGGGAGGTAATTTTGCGATAAATATTTTGGGAGAGAATCAAGGAGAGCTTGCCAGGCTCTTCTATACACCGGTAGGTGCAGAGGAACAGGAGCGGGTCGGGGTACCATTTATCACCCGCAAAAGCGGTGCACCGATTTTGCGCGAGGCTATGGCCTATCTCGACTGCCAGCTCGTAACCTCTTATGAGGCGGGAGATCATACCATATATCTGGGCCAGGTCATAGATTCTGGTGTAGCCCGGGAAGGGAACCCCTTGACTACCCAACAACTGGGGGAGCGCTATGCCAACTCTAGGCAGTGATTTTACTGGAGGGTAAGCGTTCAGTAGGCACGGTAACGTCAAAGTAATCCCGAGCAGCCTCTGTAGCTCAACCCTTCAGGGTTGATCTGTCAAGCCTAAAGCCTTGAGTTACCCAATCGACTTCTAAGATGATTTTGACGTGGCCCTGGTTCAGGAGGAGGAATGCTTGCCCCAGAGACACCGATTGGTCATTGATCATTAGTCATTGACCAGTGACCATTGACCGATGACCAGGTTGTGGCTCTGTGGCTGAACGGTTCCGAAGGAATCAATTTGGTATATATGGCATATTTGTTGCACATAGGTATAATTATTAATAGAAATTAAGTTTTAATTGCGACCAAAGATCGCCTTAACCTTAGCTAACCAAAAAGGAGGGGATAAAGATGGTAGAAAAGGATAAGACCTATATCTGTGACCCTTGTGGTATTGAGGTAAAGGTAACAAAAGAAGGAGCCGGTACCTTGGTCTGTTGCGGCGAGGAGATGGAAGAGACTGAGGAAAAAGAATAGTAGGTAGCAGGTCCTGGGCGATTTTGCACTCTGAAGGGCATAATCGCCCAGACTTCTATAAGGGCTAAGCGGAGTACAATATGAAAATAACTACTAAGACAGGAGACAAGGGATATACCAGTCTATTGTCCGGTCAGCGGGTACCCAAATACGACCTTAGGCCCATAGCCTATGGCACATTGGACGAAGCCAATTCCATCTTAGGGGCTGCCCGGGCTACTTGCCAGGTAGAGGAAGTACGAAAGATTATCGAAACTTTACAGAAGGAGCTATTTTTGGTAGGCGCAGAGCTAGCAGCTTGCCCCGACGGTATAAAATATCTGAAAGAGCGAGTCACAGAGAGGCATGTCCAGAGGCTGGAGGATTGGATTCAATGGTTAGAAGATAATATTGATGTCCCAGAAGCCTTCATTATCCCCGGAGCTACTCTAACCTCTGCCTTCATTGATATTGCCCGGACGGTCATCCGGCGGGTGGAGCGGAGCGCTACTAAGCTAAGGCATGAACACCTATTGGATAATGAGCAAGTGGTCATCTATCTGAACCGGTTATCTGACTTACTTTTTCTTTTAGCTCGCTATGAGGAACAGGTCATCTCGGGTAAAAATCCAGGATTTATCTGGGAAGAATTAGAAGAAGCCGGAGTTTGCTTAACCACCGCTGAACTCTAACTTTATCCTTGGAGAGAATAGAAGGAGGTTAATATGAAAAGGTTTGGCTCTCTTTTAATTTTCGGTTTACTCATCCTTTTCCCCTGTATTTCAGCCGCGGATCCTCTCGCAAATTGGCGAGTCATCCCACAAACCGCGAACAGGGGGCAATTGAATGGGGTGGCTTACGGGAATGGCAATTTCGTTGCCGTAGGCCAGAATGACGATACCGGTTACAACACCGTCCCTTACAACACCATTATTACCTCGCCCGACGGAGTGAACTGGACAAATGCCTATGTAGCGAATATCACTGTGCTCAATGGCGTGACCTATGGTGGCGGCTTTTTTGTTGCGGTTGGACGCGCAGGCAAGCGATTCGTGTCGACTGACGGGACCAACTGGACTGAGATCGGTTTCGGTTCGGAGGTGATCACCACCTTTTTGGCTGTCACGTATGGGAAGGGAACCTTTGTGGCAATCGGAAGAGGAGGTAATATTTTTCGTTCTTCCGACGGGACGAACTGGACTATGGTAGACTCCGGTGTTGACTTGCTTGACCTCACCGGGGTTGCCTATGGAAATGGCCTCTTTGTGGCCGTGGGAGATATCGCATACGCGACGAGTAGGGATCCTAACCCGACCCTACTCGGGAAAGCGGTCCTCCTCTACTCTACGGATGGACAAAACTGGACCAGGGGGGATTCCGGAGTATACAGTCGCCTCAACGGTGTAACATACGGAAACGGTACCTTTGTCGCTAGCGGTGATATCGGAACCATCATTACCTCAACGAACGGTACGAACTGGTCAGTTGCTAACTCAAATAGCAGAGCAGATCTACAAGCATAGCCTTTGGAGGAGGCAATTTCGTTGCTGCCGGAGATGGCGGCCAACTCCTCACCTCTGCCGATGGATTGAACTGGACCTCTCGAAATTCATCGGTACAGGAGCATCTGCGCGGAGTGACCTATGGCAATGGCACCTTTATCGCGGTTGGAGACAATGGCACAACCATTCAGTCAGACCCGGTCGGCGCGGTATCTGATTCGATTATACCAGTACCAACCACTCAGCAAACTTTCTCATATGACCCAGTGGCATCGCCAATAAAGAGTATAGAACCGGCCCAGGCAAAACCGATCGGAGTTGGTTCTGTCGCCATGGGTGGCAATACCCTCAGCCTCCACATAAGCCTAGATCAATTCGCTGGCCCTGTGAATATATATTTCGCTGTTTACTCAAAGGCCATAGATCCCAACAATTATTATCTACTAAAACCGGATAATACATTTCAAACCCATGCAACCGGGTTTATACCCTGGAGGGCAAATACCACGGGACCGATTGATGAAGCCCTGCTGGGTGATATCCCAACCTCATCTCTCCCACCAGGCATATACGATCTCTATCTTCTTGTCTCCCCTTCTGGCAGCCCTAGTAACTATTATCTGTGGACAACCTATTTTGAAATCCCATAGGTTTTTGAATAAGGAAGGGTGAGAGTATAACCTTTGCTACAACGAATTAGATGGAAGAAAAATAAAAAATGGCAGTTGGGAAAAGAGGGCCTCTCCCCATTGTTCCCGTTTAAAGCGACTTTGACGTAATCCAGCTTAATCGGGATTCAGGGTTATAAATGCTTATCAATAAACTTTTTCAGGATTTGCTTGGGTTGAGCCCCAACTATTTGCTCTAACACCTGGCTCCCCTTAAAGAGTAGTAAGGAAGGTATACTCATGATATTGTAGCGGGTAGCGGTCTCTCGGTTCTCGTCTACATTTAATTTGCCTACTTTGAGGCGGCCAGCATATTCCTGGGCTAGCTCTTCAACAATGGGGGCGACAGTTCGACAAGGTCCACACCAGGCAGCCCAAAAATCCACCAGGGTCAAAGTGCCTGAATCAAAAACTTCCTGAGCAAAATTCTGATCGGTTAATTCTATTATACCTTCCCCCATTATTATTTCCTCCCTCCTCAATCTATAGAATTATCGAACTTAAGTTTTATCAAGGGTCATTCATAACCGCAGACGCAAAGGACTCAAAGATATTTCGTGATTCGTGCCCGTTGTCCGTGTCCGTTATGGAAGAATAAGAATTGGTTTTCACGGGGACGGTTCACGGTCACGGGTATTTTGTTACGATATTTGTCCTTTCTTCCGTTCATAATCGGAAATAGCGGCTTCTAAACCCTCTTCTGCCAGGACTGAACAGTGCATCTTTACCGGTGGTAGACCATCCAGGGCTTCTGCTACTGCCTGATTGGTGATTTTTTTGGCCTCTTCAATGGTCTTACCTTTTAGCATCTCTGTGACCATGCTGCTGGTAGCAATAGCCGCCCCACAGCCAAAGGTCTTGAACTTAGCATCCAATATGATACCATCTTTAATCCTAAGATAGAGTCTCATCACGTCCCCGCAAACGGGATTCCCTACCTCTCCTAGCCCATCCGGGTCTTCCATCTCACCCATATTACGGGGATTCATGAAATGATCCATTACTTTATCACTATAAGGACCTAATTTGTTTGTCATTCTCCTACCCTCCTCATTTTGTTAGTGACTGTTTCACTTCCAGGGAGACATGGCCCTGAGCCGTTCTACAATACCAGGGAATACCTCCAAAAAATATTCTACTTCCTCCCTATTATTATCTTTGCCTAAGCTAATGGTTAAAGAGCCAGTACAGATATGGCTAGGGACACCTATAGCCGTTAATACCTGGGATGCTGCCAGGTCTTCCTCAGTCCTGCCGCGGATATTGGAGCTGCACGCCGATCCACTGGCTAGCTCAATCCCTTTAAAGGCCAAATGGAGGAGCAGGGACTCCCCTTCCGCATTCTCTACCCAGAAGCTCACATGACCTGGTAGGCGCTGGGTGGGATGGCCAGTAAAATGGATGTCCTGTATCCGCTGGCTTAAGCCTCTCCAGAGTAAATCTCTTAATATCAGGAGATGTTCTATACGGCTGGGCATCTCTTCTTTTGCTATCTGGGCAACAACACCCAGGCCAACGGTCCCAGGGAGATTCTCTGTCCCAGACCGATAGCCGGCCTCCTGAAAGCCCCCTTGCAATAAAGGGTCTATCCTTATCCCCTGCTTGAGATAAAGGGCCCCGATACCTTTGGGGCCATAGAAGCTATGGCCCGCCAGGGTAAGGGCATCTACCCCTAACTCTCCGACATTTACTGGGATGATCCCCACCGTTCCTACAGCATCAGCATGGAAAAGGATTCCTTTCTCTCGGGCGATATTTGCTATCTCAACTATCGGTTCGATAGTCCCTATCTCGTTATTGGCATGCATAATAGAGATCAAGATAGTATCGGCTCTGATAGAGGCTTTCAGTGCTCCTAAATCTATAATTCCATAGCTATCTACTGGTACCCTGGTTATCTCAAATCCCCACCGGCTTAAAGCCTGAGCAGCAAAGAGTACCGAAAAGTGCTCTATATCCGACAGTATAATATGTCTTCCTTTATCTTCATTGGCCCAGGCGATCCCTTTAATAGCCATATTATTGGCCTCAGTAGCCCCAGAAGTAAAGATAATATTCTGGGCCTCGGCACCTATCAGGCCAGCTACCTTAGCCCGGGCTTCTTCCAATGCCTTAGCGGCTTGCTGGCCGTGTTCATAGAAGAGGGAAGAGGGATTGCCAAACTGGCTGGTAAAATACGGCAGCATCTCCTCTACTACCCGGGGGTCAGTTGGGGTAGTAGAGATATGGTCAAAGAAGATCTTCCTCATGGCCTATCTCCCCTTGCATAATCTTTAGCCCCAGCCGCTTCTTCATCTCTATGAACTGCCTCACCAGCAGCTTCTCATGCTTTACTTCTTCCTGGTAAAGCTGTAGGTACAGCTCCTTTTCTTCTGGCAAAGAGGCCAGGGAAGCGGCTTTAGCATATTTGGCCTGGGCCTCCCTCTCTTGTTCTATAGCCTCTTTTAATATTTCTAACAGCTCCTTTTCAATTAAGCTAACCATGGTCAGACAAACCTATTATTAACCTTTGAAAACAGGACTAAACCTTCCAGCCACCACTGATAGTTAAACATGCCCCGGTAATGTATTTAGCCCTTTCAGAAACCAAAAAGATAACCGCTTCCGCTATGTCTTCTAGGCTGGCGAGGCGGCCCATAGGGATCTGCTTTTCCGCTCTCTGCTGCTCCTCTGTGTTTAAATCTCCTTTATCTACATAGCCCGGGGCAATAGCATTCACAGTAATGCCATATTTCGCCCCAGCTACTGCCAGGGATTTAGTAAGGATAATAACCCCGGTCTTGGCAATAGCATAGGGGGTAGAGAAGCGGGCTGCCGATACCTGCTCTGCCCCAGCCGCAGCAATATTAATTATACGACCATAAACCTGCCGTCGCATATACTCTAGCACATATTTAGAACAATAGAAGGCTCCATTAAGGTTTATATCAATTGTGGATACCCATTCCACCGGACTTAGCTCAGCAATATCTTTGTAATAATATCTACCTACATTGTTAACCAGGATATCCACCTTGCCAAATTCTTTTATAACCGCTTCTATTAACCCCTTGACCTGAGCCGAGTTGGTAATATCGGCCTGAAAAGCACTGCTGGCCTGGCCCATGGCCTGGATAGCGCTGACAATCTCTTTGGCCTTCCCTTCTTCAGATAGATAATTTATAGCAACGGTGGCATCATTCCGGGCAAGGGTCAGGGCTATCTGTCGGCCGATACCCCGGGAACTCCCAGTTACTAAAGCTACTTTTCCTTTCAGATCCATTATAGGCTAGAAAAAAAGAAATTTGTTAACCAGTGATTATCTTGATAATGTTACATTTACCGATAGCAGCCCCTCTAAGCAAATTCTAAATCCTAAGCACTAAATTCTGAACAATAACAAAATCTGTAATAGTTTAGCCAAATAAAACTCATATTCATATTATATTTAGCTAGGGCGAAACGTCCCCAAAATAGCCCCTTTTTATTAGCTATCAGGAGAAGTCTGAAATCTGAATCTCAAAACTATTTTTTTTGTTTTGAATTTTAGTCATTTGAATTTGTTTAGGATTTCGAATTTAGAATTTAAATCGAGTTATATATGCTTTTTTAGCGAATCATATTTCCGTTCCCATTCTTTCTCCCTATCATCTTCTCCTTTGTCCTGATCGCTATCAATTCTCTCACCACCAGTAACCGTCTTTCCCGTGATAGCAAGTTCAGCATTGCCGCAACGGGCACAGGTTATAGGGAATTTTCTGTCATACACGAGGATATTGATCACCGAGAGATAGCCACAGCGACAGCTCAGCTTGATAAACACCTTCTCCACCACCGGCATAGCATCCAGCACCTCCTCCTTTATCCTCTGGTCTTAATATCCCTGGCAATCTTTTCGCCAAAGGCGATACATTTTTTTAATTCTTCTTCATCCGGTACATAAGGGATTTCTAGACCAGATTCTATAACCTCTATCCCAGCCTCTTTCATCTCTTGGTAGGCAGCCTTTACTGCTCCAGCACTCCAACCATAAGAGCCAAAAGCTGTCCCTAACTTAGCTTTAGGCCTCAAGCCTTTCAGATAAGCCAAAAAGCCCGCTACCGTCGGGAACAGACCGCGGTTAAGGGTGGGGGAACCTATTAGTATGGCTTTAGAGTCTAATACTTCTCTTATTATATCACTCCTATCACTGTTACTCAGATTGAACAGCTTTACTTCCACCCCTTCCCGGCTAATACCCTCCAGGAGGGCCTTAGCCATCTTTTCTGTACTTTGCCACATACTGTCATAAACTATCAGGATCTTATCCTTGGCCTTACCCTGACTCCAATCGGCATATAGGCCAATGATCGTCTCTGTATCCTGGGCCTTTCGCCAGATCAATCCATGACTGGGGGCAATAATATCAACCTTTGTATCTCTCAGTTTCTCCAGGGCTTTAAGCACCATGGAGGCATAGGGCATAACGATATTGGCATAATATTTAGCCGCTTCCGGTATTATCCCACTAACTTCATCGGCATAGCGATACGAAGAGGCAATATGCTGTCCAAAGGCATCACTAGAGAAGAGTATCCTTTGGCCTTTTAGATAGACCAGCATATTATCGGGCCAATGGAGCATCGGTGCTTCAACGAACTGAAGCTTCTGTCTACCTAAGCTCAGCTCCATCCCTTCCTTTACAACCATAAAAGGCCAGTCTATCTTGTGGTACCGAAGCAATCCCTCTTTACCCCGTGCGGTAGTAACCACCAAAGCCCTGGTCATGTGTCTCATGGTCTCCGGCATAGAGCCAGAATGATCCATCTCTACATGGTTAGAAATCAGGTAGTCAATATCTTTGAGGGCAACTATCTCTTGAATCCTATCCAGCATCTCCTGAGCAAAAGGCGCCTTTACTGTATCTATCAGGGCAATCTTTTCATCTATAATCAGATAAGCATTATAGCTTGTACCGTGTGGGGTAGTATAGCCATGAAAATTCCTGATATTCCAATCTATTGCCCCTACCCAATAAATACCAGAAGCCAGTTCTACTTTAGTCATTTTCCACCTCCCCTTAGAAGTTTATACCAGAGACAACTTACTGGTTCCCTTTGTAAGCTACACTTTTTAGCCGTTTTCTTGCCCTTACCGAAGGCTACCTGCTATACCCAATAGGAGCAATTTTTGTGCCACATACCCATTCAAAATCTTCTAGCCTGAAAAATTACCATAAGTTCATGCTTTATACAACCCAGCTTTTATACGTACTCTGCGTCTGGGGTAAGAAAAGGGGATAAGGAGTTAGGGAAGATAATGGATAGGGTAGGGTAGGGTAGGCCGTAAAATTGAAAACTAAAACCTCTCGAATGTCAGTCCAAAAGATAATGGAGTTGAAAAAAGGCGACAATGCAAGTAAAATAAAACATTGATTGAAGGCATTACTTTTTGCTATCCCTTGCGAAATCTTCGTGAGTGAGGAATAATGGGCATCTTTGATCGGTTAGAAAAATACGAGCATGAACAGTTGATACTGTGCAGTAATACCCAGGCGGGCTTAAGGGCCGTAATAGCTATCCATGATACTACCCTGGGTCCAGCCCTGGGCGGTTGTCGAATGTGGATTTATCCGTCTGATGAGGATGCTATTGAAGATGCTCTGCGCTTAGCCCGGGGGATGACTTATAAGGCTGCAGCCAGTGGATTGAACCTGGGAGGTGGTAAGACAGTCATAATTGGTGATCCAGCAAGGGATAAGAGCGAGGCATTGTTCCGTGCCCTGGGTATCTATATCGAGTCCCTAAATGGCCGATATATTACGGCAGAGGATGTAGGTACTACCGTGACAGATATGGAGATTATTCACTTAGAGACCAAGTATGTGGTCGGTATTTCTACCAGTCGGGGTGGGAGTGGTGACCCATCGTTAGTAACGGCTTATGGAGTATTTAGGGGTATGAAGGCTTGCCTGGAAGAAGTCTTTGATGACGGGTCTTTCGAAGGGCGGATAGTAGCGATTCAGGGTGTAGGGCATGTAGGGTTCCATCTTGCAGAGCTCCTTTTCAAAGAGAGGGCGAAAATATATGCGGCCGATATTAACGATAAGGCCCTGGGCCGGGTAGTTAATCAATTTGGCGCTCTACCGGTCTCTCCCGAGGATATTTATCAAGTAGAATGCGATATCTTTGCTCCTTGTGCCCTGGGTAGTATTATAAATGATCAGAGCATACCCAAATTTCGCTGCAAAATAATAGCTGGCTCGGCCAATAATCAACTGGAAGACGATCACCACGGCTCGGCCCTCTATAAAAGAAGCATCTTATATGCCCCAGATTATGTGATTAATGCTGGGGGGCTGATCAATGTAGCCGATGAGTTAGAAGGATATAATAGACAACGGGCCTTAAAGACCGCCTCCAAGATATATGATAATGTCGCCCGGGTGATTACTATATCCAAGAGGGAGCGAATCCCTACCCACGAAGCGGCTGACCGGATGGCCGAGGAACGGATCAAGATGATAAAAGAGCTAAAAAAGATATATCACGGACATGCCTCCAGATGACCCACTATTATCCCATCTATCTTAATCTGAAGAACAGACTCTGTGTAGTAGTAGGCGGAGGTGAAGTAGCAGAGAGGAAAGTAAAGAGTTTGGTGGCTTGCGATGCCAGGGTACTTGTTATTAGCCCCGAGCTTAACCAGGAATTGCAAGAACTTTATCAGAAAGGACTTATCCGTTACAGGAGAGGAAACTTTTCTCGCGAAGACCTTTCAGAGGCTTGTCTGGTTATAGGGGCTACCGATAGCCGCCAGACTAATTCTGAGATAGCTGAGCAGGCCCGTAAACAAGGTATATTGGTCAATATTGTAGATAGCCCAGAAGAGTGTGACTTTATTGTCCCGGCAACCGTGGAACGGGGGGATTTGCTTATCGGCATATCTACTGGGGGTAAGAGCCCTGCCTTGGCCAGGAATATCCGGGAAGAGTTGGAAGAGAGATATGGAGAGGAATATGCAGAATTTTTGAATTTAATGGGGGAGCTTAGGGAGGTTCTTAAAAAAGAGATGCCTGATCAGCAGCAGCGGGAAAGGATATTTCAAGCACTGATAGTATCTGATATTATCCAGTTGATAAAGGTAGGGCAGAAAGGGCAAGGCCGAAAAAGGGCCCAGGAAATAATAGAAAAAGCCTGTGGAGGCAGGAAATAAGTGCTAGCAATCCTCTCATTACTAATAGTATTTGCCTATTTCTTAGCTACTTTAAAGCACATTCTATTCCTGATCTATCGCCGGCACCAGCTACTGACAATAGCTCTTTGGGCCGGGTTATTGGGCCTGCTT
The DNA here is from genome assembly GCA_001803565.1 of Nitrospinae bacterium RIFCSPLOWO2_12_FULL_45_22. GTDB lineage: Bacteria > 2-12-FULL-45-22 > 2-12-FULL-45-22 > 2-12-FULL-45-22 > 2-12-FULL-45-22 > 2-12-FULL-45-22. The sequence goes on from MHDQ01000083.1 coordinate 17,360, forward strand.
TTACATACCTTAAACCTTATTGTTTATACCAGGAAAATGGGCCATTTACCCTTTGCCAACTTCTCTGAATCACTAGCCTTTTTCTCCTGGGTAATGGTTTTAACCTACCTCTTTGTAGAGTTCCGTTATAAGATCCCTTCCCTGGGTACCTTTGTGATGCCATTGGCTTTGTTGAGTATCACCTATTCGCAATTGATCCCGGGCGAGGGCACACCCCTCTCACCCCTCGTACAGAATGTTTGGTTTTTGGTCCATATAGCCTTTGCCTTCCTGGGGATAGCTGCTTTTGCCTTGACCTTTGGGCTAGGGATAATGTATATGATCCAGGAGGGGCAATTGAAATCCAGACGGCCCGGGGGGTTTTATTACCGGCTCCCATCTTTGGAAATTCTGGATAGTCTGGGTTATAAGACCCTGGCCTGGGGATTCCCTTTATTAACCATGGGTCTGCTAGCTGGTTCTATCTGGGCCCATTCCGCTAAAGGCTCTTTCTGGGGCTGGGACCCTTTGAAGAGCTGGCCATTGCTTATTGGGTGGATTATTTATGGCATCCTATTTATTGGGCGCATAAGAGGCTGGTGGCGTGGTAGAAAGGCCGCCCGATGGTCTGTCCTGGGATTTGTGGCCGTAGCATTGTCCTATCTTATCCATACCTATTAAATATGGAATTCAAGATTATCAGGCTATTCAACTGGGCCTGAGGATGTGGTATAGATGACGGTATTATTAGTGGGTTTAAGCCATAAGACTGCTCCGGTAGAGATAAGGGAAAAACTGGCTTTTTCTGAAAGAAGTCTAAAGAGTTCCTTTGCCTATTTAAACAATTATCCAGAACTAAAAGAAAAAGTCATCCTGTCTACCTGTAACCGAGTGGAACTCTATGCCGAGGCTAAAGAGCTAGAAGCTGCCGTTCAATCTATAAAAAACTTCCTGGCTTCCTATCATAATATTTCCCTGGGAGAGTTTGAAAAATATCTTTATTCCCTCTATCATCAAGAGGCCATAACCCACCTCTTCCGCGTATCATCCAGCATGGATTCTATGATTGTAGGAGAACCTCAGATACTGGGGCAGGTAAAGGATGCTTATTTATTGGCAAGAGAGGCCAATGCTACTGGTATAGTCCTCAACCAGGTTTTTGAAAAGGCCTTCTCGGTGGCTAAATTAATCCGTACTGAGACCCGTATCTGTGAAAGCGCTGTTTCCGTCAGTTTTGCTGCAGTAGAACTGGCTAAGAAAATATTTGGGGAGTTGAGAGGCAAAACTGTCTTACTCATAGGGGCTGGAGAGATGGCGGAATTGGCCGCTCGACATCTATCAAACCAAGGCGTAGAAACAATACTGGTTGCTAATAGAACGTTTGACCGGGCACAGGAGTTGGCTAATGAGATGGGGGGGAAAGCAGTGAGGTTTGATGGACTAGAGAAAGAATTGCCCCATACGGATATTGTTATTAGTTCTACCGCCGCACCCCATTATATCATGGGCAAAAACCTGATAGCTAATATCCTCAAAGCCCGTAAGAATAGGCCCATGTTCTTTATAGATATTGCCGTACCCAGGAATATAGACCCGGCTATTAACGAAATTGATAATGTTTATCTATATGATATTGACGACTTACATAATGTAGTTGAGGCTAACCTCAAGGAAAGAGAAAAAGAAGCCCTGAGAGGAGAAGAAATAATCAGAAAAGAAACCCTGAACCTTATCCGGTGGTTAGAAACCCTAAATGCGGTTCCTACGATAAAGCTCTTGCGGGATAAGGCGGAGAGAATAAGAAGCCAGGAGATAGAAAAAACCCTTAGGCGATTGAATCATCTCTCTGAAAAGGATAAAGAAGCTATTAATGTCTTAACTATGAGTATAATTAATAAGATATTACATAACCCGATCGTAAATATAAAAAAGGAAATAGAGTCTCCGAACGGCTTTCAGTTACTCGATTTAACCAAACGCCTCTTTGATCTAGAAGGGAATCTGGACTGAACCACTGGTCATTAGTCAATGGTCATTAAAACAAATGACAGATGACTAATGGATAATTTAGGCTAAAATGAAAAAAGTTATAAAGATCGGCACTAGAAGGAGTGCCCTGGCATTACAGCAGGCCCATTGGGTAAGAGAAAGGCTTTGTCTCCTCGATAAAGACCTGGATATCCAGCTAGTAAAAATAAGAACTAAAGGGGATAAGCTCCTGGATGCCCCATTAGCTAAGATTGGTGGGAAAGGGCTCTTTGTTAAAGAAATAGAAGAAGCCCTGCTAGAGGGCTATATAGACCTCGCAGTCCATAGTATGAAAGACCTGCCTACAGACTTGCCACCAGGGTTGATTATTGGGGCTATCCCGGTTAGGGAAGATCCGCGGGATGTCCTAATTACTACTTCAACCCCTTCTTTCAGAGATTTAAGAGAGAGGGCCCGGTTAGGGACTAGTAGCCTGCGGCGTAAAGCCCAACTCCTCCATTATCGGCCTGATTTAGAGATCATACCTATTAGGGGCAACCTGGATACCCGTATCAGAAAGCTGGAGCCTGAAAAGCTAGATGGTATTGTGGTAGCAGGGGCGGGCTTAATTCGGATGGGCTGGAGGGATAAGATTGTTGAATTTCTTGATCCGGGAATCTGCCTACCCGCCCCGGGGCAAGGGGCACTTGCTATAGAGATTCGGGAAGATTCTTGGGAAGAGCTGTCCCTCCTTCATTCCCTGAATGATCTAGATACTTGCCTGGCAGTTACGGCAGAGAGGGCTTTTTTGAAAGGACTGGGTGGTGGTTGCCAGATCCCTATAGCAGCCTTAGGGGAAATTAGGGGTCCTGAACTTCATCTAACCGGCGTGGTAAGCAGTCCGGAGGGAGACATCTTTCGGCGTGAGGTAATCACCGATAACAAAGAGGGTTCCGAAAGGCTCGGTTTAACCTTGGCAGAAAGAATTCTTGATAAGGCAATAGCAGAAGTCCTGGCGAAGATCTCTTCCTAATAATAACCGCAAACCAGACATAAAATACAGTAAGGAGTGAGTAGTGAACCGTGAGGAGTTAACACCTTACTGCTCACTCTTTGCGCTATTTTTAACCCGGTTAACTGAACCCCGTGAACTGTTACTAATCACGGTTTAAGTAGGTTGCGAAGGAGAGGGATTAGTAGTAGTTCCTTTAAAGAATATCTCTACTAGGGCAGAGGCTTTTGGTGTTAAAGAGCCTTTCTTTTTGTCGGAAGTAAGCCAGTAAATGATGATAGAGTTTAACATACCTAGAAGGGCATAAGAGGCTTCCCTGGGATTAAGTCCTTTTAGTTCTCCTCGTTTAATACCCCCTTCAATAATTTCGGCTATCATATCAACATATTTTAAGTAAATCTTATGTACCTCATTTCCTATTTCATCTCGTGCAACCCCTTCAAATGCGGCTCGTTGCGTAAGGAAGATTTTAAAAAAATTGCTATTCTTCTCAAAAAACGATAGATGGGCATTGATCAACGAGGTTATCTTCTCTTCCAAACTTCCCCTGACATTGGCCAACTCTTTCCCGATAAATTGAAAAAGTTCCTCACTCTTTTCTTCAATTACCGTCAGATAAAGGTCAGCCTTATTTTTAAAGAAGTTATAAAGAGTTCCAGTAGCAAACTCTGCAATCTGGGCAATTTCAGCCATAGTTGATTTATGAAAACCTTTTTTAGAAAAGATTAGCTCTGCTGCCCTCAGTACCGCCGAACGTCTCTCACGATACTCCCTTTCTTTACGACCCACTCTTCTCATATCTCACCACTCCTCTACAAAATACCCCCGGCATTCTTCGTTACCCAATAAACTTTATCTATTATAAACTTTTTTATGACAAAAACAACCCTCGCTCAACAGCTACTAGTAAGGTAACGCTACAACCGGCTAGTTAATTCTTCAATATTTTGAACAGTGATTCATAATATAAACAAATCCTCAAAAATGTCAATAGTATCTTTTGAAAAAAATGTAGCCGTTCACCGTAGAGACACAGCGGCACAAGGAGTAGACTTAAACCAGATTACGAAAAAACTTAGTTGACAATGAGACAAATATTTATTATTTTGAACTTAATCTAATTTTAATGTAGCGGCAAAGTCTTGTCTTTATCTGAAAACCATTCATTAATAAATATTCGCTCTGGATTAAGGATTAAAGAAAGGAGAAGGTCTTAATGACGGTAAAAATCCATATCCCCACTCCCTTACAGCCTCTGACCAATAATCAAGCTGCGGTGGAAGTTCAGGGGAAGACCATAAAGGAGGTGTTGTTAGAGTTAGAGCACCAGTTCCCTGAGGTAAGGAAGAGGCTTTATGACGATAATGGTAACCTGCGGCGTTTCATTAATATCTATATTAACGAAGAGGACATAAGATTCTTAAATGGACCGGACACAGAAGTTAATGACAATGATGAGATCTCTATCATCCCTGCCATAGCTGGCGGTAAAGAAAGATTTGCACTTTAACAAAATTACCGTCCCTTCTCTTTTTCCCCAATGGCATTTATGGGTAACTCGATAGTGAAGGTGGTACCTATACCTTGTTGGCTTTCTACCCAGATCTTTCCTTTATGCTTTTCAATTATACTATAACTAATACTTAGACCTAACCCCACACCCTCACCTCTGGCCTTGGTAGTGAAGAAAGGGTCGAATATCTTGTTTATAAATTTTTTAGGGATACCCTTTCCATTATCTCTGATAGAGGTTATTACTTTATCACCCTGGGGACAAGTAGTAATCCAGACATCGCCTTTGCCCGGGATAGCCTCACCTGCATTGGCCAAAAGATTCATAAACACCTGGTTTAGATGGCTAGCATATCCCATTATTTTAGGTATATTGCCGTAATTTTTATGTAGAGTAATCCTATGTTTGTAAAGGTGGGACAGGAGGGCAAGGGTATTTTCCATACATCCGTGGATATCTACCTCATGAGGTTCCTTCTCATCTCTCCGGGAAAAACTCCTCAGGTTCCAGACTAGTTCCTTGGTACGTTCTGCCCCATCATAGAAAGCCTGAATCAGTTTATCTAAATCCTTTAGGATGAAGTCCAGTTCAACCTCGTTCTTGGTCTTCTCGATCAACTCTACGTCGGCTCTATTAGAAGGGATAGTTATGGAATAAAACTGTAGCACCCGCTTTAGTCTATTAATATAATCTCGGAGATGATCCAGGTTACTATAGATGAAATTTATCGGGTTATTCAGCTCATGGGCTACCCCGGCGACTAGCTGCCCCAGAGAAGCCATCTTTTCCGCATGAATCAACTGGGCTTGAGTATTCCTTAGCTTCTTGTAAGCCCTTTTTAATTTATTCTCTGTCTTGATCCGTAAATTTAGATAGACCCTGGCCAATTGGTCTTTCCCTACTCCCAGGACATGGTTGGCAATCTTTAGCAGCTTAGGGATATCCTGGTTAGGGGCGTCTTGCATAACACTGTGCCAGACATTTTCTTCCAAAACTTTAAAGGCGGTCAAGGTCTCATCCAGCTTATAGCCTTGCAAAGACCTCTCCCCAGAAATCTTGCTCATATAAGATAAGAAAGGGGCTATCTCATTTTCTCTGATGGAAGCCAGAAAGGCATCCAAAAAGGCATTACCTCGTTTATAAACTTCATCAAACTCTAATAATTTATAATGCTTAAGCTTCCGTACCTCATTAACAAAATTTAGGGCAATCTGTTCGCTCTTCGCTTCTACTATACCTGCCAATAATCGATTCATAACCAGATCCTCTGAGATATTACTGCCTCGGTTCATTTTCACAACACCATGCCAATCCTTTTCCCCCTAGTTCTTCAAATACCATCTACTACTAACTATATTTGGTATTCAGGGTAGCAATTTTTGCCACCCATAACTGAGGGATTACAAGAAATATTTGACTTTTTATTATATCATAGTTTACAAATAGAGGAGGTTATTTCCCAACGGTAATTTCTAGGTTAGAATGTCTTTGGTTTGGTGAATACTTACGATTGAAGTATTGTCATGAGGCGCTTGAAGCTAGATCTCCATACCCATTGTTTTGAATTGATACGGTACTCAGAGATAAGTATCAATTTTATAGCTAAATTAGTTGCAAGTATTAAGGCCAAGGGATTGGATGGTATTGCTATCACAGAACATCATAATAGTGATTATGGCTATAAAGTAAAAGAGATAGTGAAGCATAGTTTCTCTAGTGAGGTTCTTATTATACCTGGGCAGGAGATTAATGTCTGGCCAGTGCAGATTGTAGAACTTTACCTGGATGATACAATAACCTTTCGCTTTTTAGCTCATCCAGGGTATCCTGGCGATTATTACGATGGTATGGCAGACTTGCATGGTATAGAACTATACAACCCTTTGCATGACTGGCATATAGATAAACAGAAAGTTAAAGAAATAGCCCATAAGTACCAACTCCTCCTCCTGGCCAATAGTGATGCCCACAATATTGACGACATCGGCTCATATTATACTGAGCTTTTCCTGGAGGATTTAATCTCTCGCGCGAAGGGGTAAAGACTTACCAGCGGATATTTGCTGGTGTGATCCTCATTGTCCTAAACAAAGGAAAAGAGGAATTCTCAAAAAAATCTTGAAAAAGCTCCCTACCTATGATAAAGAAGTATTCTATTTTAGTACTGATTTTCTACTATTTTCTGGACGATATATTTTAAGTAAGCATTCGCCCGGGTAACCTTTCACTGCCACAAAGGCACAAAGACCCCAAGAAAGCGTAAAACGCAAAGCTAAAGGTGCAAAGCTGAGGGGGCGGTTAGGGGGAGGAAGAAATGGGCAGGCTAAGGGCTGTTTTTTGCCAATACCTACCTAAGGTGGTTCTCCTTTGTGCGGTATTATTTAATCCTTGCTATAGCGCTGGGGCAAAAGAGGGCTCAAAGCATGATCTGTTCCCATTACTTAAAGGCCTGGAGGGGAAGGTCTCTTTCTGGGAGAAAATATTTATCCAATATAACTCTTATCAGGCAATTATCCATGACTTTAATTATCCGGAGATCATCTATGAGGTTATAGACTTTGATCCTAACAGCCTTGATGGACGAATAAAGGCCCGAAAGATAAAAGCCGCTCAATGGAAATATAGTCAAATCCTGAGAGCTATCCATTATAAGCAATTTAAGCCCTCTCAATTAAATCATAAGGAGAGGACCATTTATCAAAAATTTCTGTATATTAAGGGTAGTAGAAAGTTTTTGTGGGCCTCCCAGAATGTCCACTGTCAGTGGGGGATAAAAGACAAGTTTGAAGAGGGCCTTATCCGCTCAGGACGCTATCAATCGTGGATGAAGAAGGTATTTGCTGAAGAGGGCCTTCCCCTGGAATTAACCTACTTACCTCATGTAGAATCTTCTTTTAACTACAAGGCATACTCCAGAGTTGGTGCTGCTGGTATCTGGCAATTTGTCCACTCTACCGGGAAACTATTTTTGCGGATAGACCCTTACATTGATGAGAGGCTGGACCCGCTTCTCTCGAGCCGGGCTGCGGCTAAACTACTAAAGAAAAATTATTATTATCTGGGCAATTGGCCCCTGGCTATAACGGCTTATAATCACGGTCTGCCTGGGATACTGAGGGCAGTAAACCGTACCGGGAGCAGTAACCTGGCGTCCATTATCGCCCGCTACCAGAGCCCGGCCTTTGGTTATGCCTCCAAGAATTTTTATGCTGAATTTTTAGCTGCACTAAGGGTTGCTCAGGACTATAGGAGATATTTTGGCGATCTAAAGATTGAGCCCCCTTTGCAGTACCGCACGATTACTCTCCCGGACTATTTAGATATTGCCGATATTAAACGCTATTTTTCTTTAACTGACAAAGAAATAGGAACTTATAACCCCTCATTGCTCTTACCTGTCCTGGAATCGCAAGTCTATATACCTAAAGGGTTTCAGTTGAGGGTACCTATAAATATAGGTCCTGACCTGAATCAGCTCTATGCTCGAATACCTGCCCAGAAGAGATATAATCAGCCTAAAAGTCTTACCAGATACCGGGTAAAGAAAGGGGATACTTTATTATCTATCGCCAAAAACTTCAAAGTTAGCCTTAAAGGACTTAAAGAGATAAATGGGATAGGTAGATCTTCTTTTATCAGGGTAGGCCAGACTATTCGCTTGCCCCAATCTATCTCCCCAAGGGTCTCAGAGACTATTTTGGCTGCAGCCACTCCCCCGGAAAATCTGGGACGTCAAATGCCAGAAGAAAGTAATCATCCTGGCCCGGACAAAAGGAGGAGCAAAAAAAAGGATAATCTGAAAGCCGAGATAAAGCCAATAAAACCAATGCCTATTAAAACGATAACAAATAAAAAGGGGTTTAACATGGGCTGGGTGATGGTTGAGCCCCAGGAGACTTTGGAACACTTTGCTGGCTGGTGTGATATACCGGTTCAGAAACTGCGACGCTTAAATGGACTGCGGCCCCGGCAACCTATCAAAGTGAATCAACGTATCAAGGTGATATTTTCCCGGGTGGATATAGAAGATTTCAGGAATCGCCGGTTCGAGTATCACAAGGCCCTTCAAGAGAAATTCTTAGCTAACCACCAGGTAAAGAAAACTGTTACCCATACTCTTAAAGAGAAGGAAAATGTATGGTATCTTTGCCAGAATGTCTATCAGATCCCTTACTGGCTCGTGAGGAAATATAACCCTGACAAAGATTTAGCACGACTTGATAAGGGTGATAAACTGGTTATTCCTATAATAAAAAGTATGGATTAAAGCCCTTATTAGCTTGACATTGTCACATTTACTGAGAGCAACCCGGCTTAACAAACTCTAAATCCCAAGCACTAAACCCTAAACAATATCAAAAGCCTAAATCCAAATGTCAAAACCATTTTAAACTTTTGAATTTTGGTCATTTGAATTTGTTTAGGATTTAGAATTTAGGATTTATCTACCTAATGTCTAATGTGACAATGTCAAATTAGGAATCTTGAATAAAGTTTACCAATTAGTCTCCACTAATACAGAAACAGGCCAGAGGCTAGACCTCTTTTTAGCCAAACAGGATATCTCTTTATCCCGGGCCCAGATCCAGCGGTTGATTAGAGCAGGTAGGGTCACCGTTAATCAATCTTTGGTAAAGGCCCACCATAAACTCAAAGAAGGAGACCAGATAGAGGTAGTCGTCCCTCCACCCACGGAATCAAAGATCCAGTCAGAACCTATACCCCTGGATATTGTTTATGAAGATGATTCCTTGCTGGTGATAAATAAGACCTGGGGAATGGTGGTGCATCCAGCGGCCGGGAATTATACCGGGACTTTAGTAAATGCCTTATTATTTCACTGCCACGACCTGTCAGGGATCGGGGGGCAAGAGAGGCCCGGGATCGTCCATCGGCTGGATAAGGATACCTCCGGGTTATTGGTAGTGGCCAAGGATGATTATACCCATCAGCAACTGGCTAAGCAATGGCAAAAACGGACTATAAAACGGGAATATCTGGCCTTAGTCAAAGGAGAAATGCTTAAAGACCAGGGAGAGATAAATATACCCATTGGCCGCCATCCCTTGCACCGGAAGAAAATGTGGCCTAATAGGATAAAGGGGAGACCCGCTATTACTCTATATCGAGTACAGGAACGTTTCAGAGACTTTACCTTGCTTAAAATCGTTCTAAAAACCGGTAGGACCCACCAGATCCGCGCCCATATGGCTTACCTGAAATATCCTATCGTGGGCGATCTGGTCTATGGCAGGAAACTGGTAATAAAGGACTATTCGCCAGAGTTACAAGAAAAGATTAAGGGATTAAAAGGACAGGCCCTACATGCTGCTACTTTAGGTTTTATCCATCCTAAGAGAGGGGAATATATGGAATTCCATGCCCCTTTACCCGATGAGTTCCAGGAACTATTGATGGCTTTAAGGAGGGAGAGGCTTTCAGTAAGTCAGGTTCTATTTTTGTAACCGTTCAGCCACCAAGACACTAAGGCACTAATAGGCTCAAAACGTAAAGCGCAAAGTGCAAAACTAAAGTAATTATTCCTCAGCTTTGCACCTTTAGCTTTACGTTTTACGCTTTCTTGGGGTCTTCGTGCCATAGTGGCACGATAAAGCTTGCCTATTTTTTCGAAGGAGAGGAGGAAGGGAAAAATGCGACTGAAGGATAAGATAGCCATTATAACCGGGGCTGGCTCAGGTATTGGCCGGGCCACAGCGAAGCTCTTTGCCCGGGAAGGAGCTAAAGTAGTAGCCAGCGATATCTTCACGGAAGGTTGCCAGGAAACAATCAATATGATCAAGTCCAGTGGTGGTGAAGCTATTATGGTTAAGGCCGATGTTTCCAGGGCCGATCAAGTCCAGGCTATGGTCAACGCTACTCTAGAAGCCTTTGGCCAGATCAATATTCTCTTTAATAATGCCGGTATCGAGTTAAGCGCCTTGATTACTGAAACCAGTGAGGAAGATTGGGACCGGATCATGAACACCAATCTAAAAGGGATATTCCTCTGCTCTAAATATACCATCCCGGAGATGATAAAAGTGGGTGGGGGCTCTATTATTAATACTGCTTCTATTGCCGGGTTGGTGGGTTTCAATAACCTGGGGGCGTATAATGCCTCTAAAGGTGGTGTAGTTATCCTAACCAAGAATATGGCTATAGACTATGCCCACTATAATATCAGGGTTAATTGTATCTGCCCTGGTGCCATTGAAACCTCTATGATGGAGCGTATCTTAGAGATGTGGGGTGGAAATATAGAAGCCATTAAACAGCAATTTGTTGCCCTACACCCCATTGGCCGTTTAGGCAAGCCAGAGGATATCGCTTATGCAGCCCTATATCTGGCCTCCGATGAGTCTTCTTTTGTTACTGGCAGTGCCTTAGTAGTGGACGGTGGCTATACTGCCCGCTAAAAATAGCAACGGAAAAATGAACTATACCACCTATACAGGCACGAGGAACCTAAATCTACTGCATCCTCTTTCAATTCGACTTGGCCGAAATTCGTAAGGTTATTGAGGAGAAAGATGCAAAAAAGATGTGAGTGGGCAACAACGGATCCGCTTTATATAGATTATCATGATAAAGAATGGGGTACCCCTGAGCATGATGACCGAAAGCTATTTGAATTTCTTATTTTAGAGGGTGTACAAGCAGGTTTGAGTTGGTTGACCATCCTCAGAAAACGCGACAATTATAGAAAAGCATTTGATGAGTTTGATATCAGGAGGATTGCTGAATATGATGAGAGAAAGGTAGAGGAGCTTCTTTCAAATAAGGGAATTATACGGAATAGACTTAAAATTACGGCGACTATTCAAAATGCCAAAGCAGTCTTCGCTATTCAGAAAGAGTTCGGCAGTTTTGATGCCTATATTTGGCAATTTGTAGGCGGCAAACCGAAGAGGAATGCCTGGAAAGCATTGAAAGAAGTCCCTTCCAAGACACTAGAATCAGATACCATGAGTAAAGATTTAATCAAGAAGGGGCTCAAATTTGTGGGCTCAACAATCTGCTATGCCTTCATGCAGGCGACCGGGATGGTGAATGATCATACTGTAGATTGTTTTCGGCATAACGAAGTACAAATTCCCGCATAATTTGGGATTGTGGTGATCACCACAACAGGGGGTTTATTTTCTCCTGCGGGCCTTGACAAATGCCTCTTCTCCCCTGGAACTTCAGTCAAGGGAATGGTGGAAGGTTTGTAGTTCTTTTCCTTATCAGTTTGGGATGAAGGTCCGCTAATTATTTTTGGCTCCTTGGCTTATCCACTCTCTTATAGTTTGAATCTGCTCATTGGTAAGAAAAGGACCTCCAAAAGGCATTCTTGCTCCAAAACCTCCTGCCTGTTCTTGGGTACCCTGGATCTTGTGAACCAAATAGCTATTATCTGGGTTTCCAGGATTTATCCGAAGCATAGAGGGAAGTTCTCGGCTGGGGACTCCCACGGCTCCGACTGTTGTGTCAAAAGGAGTGGATAAGTTCATGCCTTGCTGAGGATTTGGTCCAGCATGGCAGCCCGTTATAGCACAGCGGCTGTCAAAAATAGGCTTTACATCTGTAGAAAAAGAGATCGAAGAAGGCTGAGTGGGGGGCTGTTCTCCAATGATGTATGTCACGCTATCACTGGCTGTTTCTCCAGTCGAATTACCGACCTTTACCTCGACTTTGTGAGTCCCATTAGGAAGAGATACGCCAGGCACAACAATTTTTAAGGTATTTGCATCTGGGAACGTAGCTATTCTTGATTCAGGGAGCCGTAGTGCGGGGACTATTAAAGCGAATGTTATATCTTGGTCGTTCAGTAAGAGATTGAAAGAAAATAGAGAATTGATATCCGGCTGCACCTTGACTGTAATGGAAAATTCAAAGGGTTGGGTGGTTACTTCCCTGGGGAGTATCTGGACCTCCAAGGGAAGTTCAGCTCTACTTCCTGCGAATGGGATTGCTAGGGTCAATAGGAGTGAAAAACCTGTTACTAATAATCTGTATATTGAAATTTTGCCCTTCATATGTGTATCCCTCCTTCCTATTTGCTCTTGCTGATCGCTAATAGTTAAACATCTCTTCAAACTTTTCTAACTGAATCCCCAATATCTGACCACCATTCGCGGTATCCGGTATCATCTTTTAAAAAGCGATTAATTATAGTTTGGACTCGACCATCATTTAAAAAGAAACCATGCGTTGCTTTATCGTACCATTTGCTTTTAATGGCAATGGTTAAAATATCGTCTTTGTAGATAGTTGAGCTTTCAAATGGTACCGTGCCATCACCATTTGGGGTCTCAGGCTGATCGAAATCAAAAAGGTTTTTCACCCTGTCTCTTGGGTCCTGTGGTTGAATGATTATCTTATTCTTAGTGCCCTCACCATCACCGATGATAACTAAGAATTTTCCCTTTGCCTCAGCCGGGAGTTGATTCAATTTAACCATTGCCGGATTTGTTTGTCTGAAATTTTTTAATTGAGACAACCTGTCCAAAAATATTGGGTTGCTTGAAATATTACTTTGCCAATGGTTTGGATTGTATAAATCAAATTGTTCACCGGAGCTAAATGTGATTGCCCCGTGGTAAACTGGCAATAATTCATAAACCGAAGGGAAAGTTCGGGCGATTTTGCGGAACTCATCGTTGGAATTAAATAATGGAAATTTGAAACCGCCTTCTCCTACTATCAGGGAAATAAGGGCATTTATCGAGCCCTCGAAGGGACAGGCTGTTAATATCGCATGATCTATTATATCATAGTTGCCTGCCAGCTCCTTCAAATAGCATGAAAACACCATCCCACCCATACTGTGGGTCAAAAAGTTGAATTTATCTGTCTCGATTTTTTCTCTTAGATAATTGACATAGTCTCTCAATCGCCTCCCATTATCAGCACAGGATTTCCGCCAGTCATAGCCGAAGATGTAAATAGGACTCTCTGTTTTACGATTAATAATAATAACCGCTTCCCGATAGGCCAGGTCTTCTACATCAGAACGTTCAATAATGGCCCCTGGCTCAACCTCAAATCTCACATCCTTCTTTAATTCTAAGTCATAAATGCTCTCAAACTTGCTCTGAATACCTGACCAGATAGTATCAAAATCAAGGGTATTTGTATTTACCAGGGTTGTTCCCTTTATACCAGGAATCAGTATTGTTGGCACCACCATATCTTGCTTCCTCCTTTTGTTATCACATCAGCCCGTACGCCATTGTCTGCCGTCCGTTGCTGTTTACTGACGGCGGCGGACAACGAACACCGGACGAGGGTTCTTTATCTGTGTTGTTGCAGCCATTTAAGAATGGCGCGAACACTTAACGCAAGGAGGCGGTTGCTCTGACCGCCTCCGTCGCCCCCGGTGGTGCAACGTTCACGCCTGCCTGCTGCAGGCAGGGCAGACAGGTATGGCCACGTCATGTCAGGACAACAAGCCCGATAGATCCAATATGCGTTTTGACCATACACTTGACTGTTCAGCAACCCTATTGCGTTGCACAGGGTCAGCCCAAATGCTTGTCCATCTGCGTTGCCAACACGCTAGCTGAATCTGCAACTCGACCAATTCGGCAGCTATATCGATTTCAACCTCCGGCGCGGTCCACTCGATAAAAAACTTGCTTTCATCCAGTATGCTTTCAACTGCCTCATGATTCGCATAGTGGCTGGCAAATGACTTGATTCGACTCAAGTTTGCCGCCAGTCCACCTAAACGAACAGGGAGGTCATCACGCAAATAGCGTTCACGGACAACTATCCAGTCTCTCATATGCCACCTAATAATTGAAGAGTGATCTCGGCTACGCGTTGTCGAATCGCCGGATCAAGGATTTCAAGTGAGGGGTTATTCTGACGCGGGCGAATGTTGATGAGCGATTCGTAGGTGACTTGTTGTGAAGATGGACTCCAGTCTGCACCCCAAACATCTTCTTGTTGGCTACCATCTTCCAGTAAGGCTGATTCACAATCAGCGTGCAGTGCCCCGCCACCAGCCAAAATACCACATCGGATATCGACCGCCAGTTTGATATACGTGCCAAGCGCCTGAATCATTTCATCCATTTGCTGCTTAGTAGCGCGAGAGCGTATGATGTGAATCACGAAACACCTCAATGTCTACAGTGTACCATGCCATAAGGAGACGAGGCTAACACCAGGTATAAGCTGCCAAAAAATCTTCTAAAAATCTGTGTCATCTGTGAAATCTGTGGTTCCAAATGAAAAGGGTGTGGCTATTCTTTGTCATAAAGGCTATGTAATAAATTTGTAGTGGTCGAGCTTGTTCGACTTTATTTGCAGAGCAAGCTCTGCCACTACCCTGCCTGTGCCGGAGGCACGGCACAGGCAGGCGATTACCACAAAACCGCATTATTAAAATGAAAATTTCTATGCAATTAAATTATACGGGGGCGGTCTTTTTCTTGGCCAACCGTTACCCGGGCAGCATCAAAAGGGGCAACTTCCCGGAAGACCCTCAGGGCTGCATCTATAACAGGTAAGGCCAGGGCTGCACCAGTACCTTCTCCCAGTCTGAGCCCTAGATCAAGGATGGGTTGTAAGCGCAAATATTCCAGGGCCCGCTGATGTCCCTGCTCATTGGATAGGTGGCTGGCAAAGATATAATCCAATACCCTTTCCTGGAAGAGATAGGCCAATACCAGGCTGGCAGTGGAGATAAAACCATCTACCAGCATGGGGACCCCTTTAGCCGCCGCAGCCAGGATAGCCCCGCACAATCCCCCTAGCTCAAAGCCACCTACCTTGGTCAGGATATCTATGGGGTCTTTACTATGGGGCTGGTTATGTCTCAAGCCCTTCTCTACGGCAGCAATCTTTCTCCTCAGGCCAGCATCATCTATCCCGGTGCCCCGGCCCACTACTTCGCTGGCCAGGTAACCACTCGCAGCCGCTATAACCGCACTGGATGGGGTAGTGTTACCGATACCCATATCGCCCGTTAAAAGGATATGTATACCTATTGCCCTATCGGTCTCTTGAAAGACCTCTATACCATTGATTATAGATTGAAGTGCCTGGTCACGGTTCATAGCTGGCCCTTGAGTAAAATTCCTGGTACCCCGATCTACCTTCTTGTGCACCACGCCGGCCTGCCCAGACAGGTCAGCCGCTACGCCCAGGTCTACTACTATTACCCTGGCATTGACCTGGTTAGCCAGGACATTGATAGAGGCCCCTTGTTTGACAAAGTTTGCTACCATCTGGGCAGTAACTTCCTGCGAAAAGGCACTGACTCCTTCTTCTACTACTCCATGATCCCCAGCCATTACCAATACTACCCTGCGATCTAGTCTGGGTTCCAGAGATTTTTGGATAGCTACTATCTTGATAGCCAATTCTTCTAACCGGCCTAGAGAGCCAATGGGCCGGGCCTGTTGAGCTAGATGGGCCTTTGCTCTCTCTGCCCATCTTTTATCCACTGGTTTTATTTGTCTAATGATCTCGCTTATTATCTCTTCTGGATTACTCATGGATCTGCCCTCAACTTTGAAAATCCGATATGACCACAAGAAAATCGGAATGGTTCAGGTATAGCCACAAAAAGGCACAGAAGGCACAAAAATTAACCACAACGCCACAAAGCACGGGGGACGTGTCCGTAATCCGTGACCGTTACTGCTTACAACGGACACGATCACGAGCTTTAAACGGTATCCAGATATTTTTTGACCAGGGTATAAGAGCTAAAAAAATCCGCCTCATTAAAGACTTCTAAGGTAAGGACTCCCGTAT
>MHDQ01000084.1 GCA_001803565.1 Nitrospinae bacterium RIFCSPLOWO2_12_FULL_45_22
TCTTACCACCGGCGAATATCTCCGGGAGGCCGTAACGTTGCTTTGTGAGATAGCAACCCTGGATGATGAAGACCTGGCAAAGCCGGGCCTCAAGGGTATATTTCCTCTCCTGGTAGAGAGGTTGAGCGATTCATTCAACCCGGAATATTGTGCGCTTTATGATCAAGCCTTTGCCCAGGTAGTAGAATTCTGCCGTCATCTGCCAGCCGGGAGGGCCCTGGATACGCAATTGAGACGGTTTGGCCTGATGAATGAACAAAACCTTTTAGCCCGAAAGGCAGCCCTTAAGCATCTGCGGGGAAAGTTCAACCCTTCTCTAAAAAGGAGCATCAAGAAGATATTTGTCCTCTCCCGGGTCACCGTGGGGGCTGAGGTAGCAATAACCAGCATTATTCTGGCAAAATTGAAGCAGACCTTTCCTCAGGCTGAGCTAGTACTACTGGCAGACCCACGGATGAGGCAGCTCTTTGGTGGGGATTCCAGGGTAAGGATACGCGAAACCCAATATGAAAGGAGCGGGGATCTAATTGAGCGGCTGAACAGTTGGATCGAGGTGGTTGATACCATTGACGATGAGATAAGGGGTTTGGAGTCTAGCGAGTTCTTAGTGGTTGATCCCGATTCGAGGCTCACGCAGCTAGGTATCCTGCCGGTGGTAGAAGATGACTCCAGATACCTATTCTTTGAGAGCCGTGGCTATAGAAAACCCGGAATAGGGTCTATCGGCCAGCTCACCGTGAATTGGCTGAATAACCGTTTCGGTGGGGATGATGAATTGTATCCTTACGTTAGTTTACCCGCCACGGATAATGCCTTTGGCAGACAGCTATCCCAGAAGCTCCGTAGTGGCAGTAGCCCTTATCTGGTAAGCATCAGTTTTGGCGTGGGTGGCAATTTGCGAAAAAGAGTCCCTGACCCATTTGAGGAGAAACTTATATTAAGCCTCATTGATGATGGCTGCGTAGTTCTCCTGGACAAGGGTGTAGGGGAGGAGGAGCGTCTCAGGGCCAACCAGTTAATTGCTGGCTTATGCGAGAAAGGCAAATTAGTTACTGAAGTTGATGAAGCCAGTGCACCTTATATACTACAGTCAGAGACCATCTCCTGTCATATAGCTACCTGGGAAGGAGGCATTGGTCCCTTTGCTTCTTTAATTGCTGAAAGCGACGAATATATTGGGTACGATTCTGCCGGTCAACATATTGCAGCAGCCCTCGCTGTGCCTACCATAGATCTTTTTGCCGATAGGAGTTACCCGCTGTTTTCTGAACGCTGGAAGCCTTATGGCAAAGGGCCGGTCAAGGTAGTAAAACTAAACGATAGCAAGAACGCTCCTGAGGAGGCATTGGCAGCAGTAATGGCTTATCATCAGGAGAGCAGAAAGGCCCGCCCGTAAAAGGAAATATGGAGAGAGTTCAAGGGGATAATCTTATCGGACATGGTTCAATCCTTATGGCAGCGACAATGACTGCCAATATTTCCAACTATTTGTTCCATATATTTATGAGCCGGTATTTAGGGCCATCTAACTATGGTATACTCAATTCTCTGCTGGCCTTATTTATGATCATTGCCATTCCCATGACCTCTATCCAAACATTAGTGGCGAGATATATATCAAAATATCTAGCCCTCAATGATATAGCAAAGATAATCCCCTTCCTGGCCTTCACCATAAGACAGGTAGCAATTTTGGGAATATCGTTTTTTGCCATTTTTCTTATCTCTCTCAGAACGCTCTCTTCTTACCTTAATATTGATGAGTTGGCCCCGGTGCTAATAACCGGGGTTGCCCTCTTTATTACTATGTTTTTACCCATTGCCCAGGGTTTGTTGCAAGGTGCCCAGAGGTTCTGGTATCTATCGGCAAGCATAGCAGGAGGTACGGTTGGGAGGCTTTTTGTAGGTATCTTGCTGGTTCTGCTGGGGTTTGGTGTAAACGGCGGAATAGCGGCATCAGCCCTGGCATCTTTCCTGTCTATCCTTATCTGCCTCTACCCCATATATCTATTCCTCAGAGAGCTATGGGGAACTAAAAACCGGCTTGAAATTAACCCCAAAGAGGTATATGGCTACTTCACCCCACTATTTACTGCCTTTTTCCTGTTTGCTATCCTGACCAATGTGGATGTGATAATAGTAAAACACTACTTTTCCTCCATAGAAGCGGGCTATTATTCTGCCGCGGCCCTTATCGGCAGGGCCTTTCTCTTTCTCCCGGCCGCCCTGGTCATGGTTATGTTCCCCAAGGTCTCGGAGATGTACTCACGGCAAGAAAATTCTCTGGTTCTTCTCAAGAAAGCCCTGTTTTTTAGCCTGATAATATCATCTTGTGGGATCGTCTCCTGCCTCCTATTCCCCCAGGTTATTATATCCCTGCTATTCGGAGAAAAATACCTAGCCGCTAAGCCCCTGATAATGTTCTTTGGCCTTTCGCTCACCCCGCTTGCTATGGTGAATATCCTTATCAATTATCATATTGCCCGCGAGCAGGTATCCTTCATATTTCCTGTGATGCTTGCAGCCATTATACTATTTGTTAGCTTAATATTTTTTCATCAGTCTCTACTCCAGGTGCTATTCATATTGGGGCTGAGCGGATTTTTCTTATTTTTATTCCTTTTAGGAATAATTTATCGAGAAGCCAGGCAAGAAGAGTGTTTCTGAGGCCCAATTAGTAATTATCACCGCAAAGGCGCAAAGAACGCAAAGAAAGATAGGTAAGAAAGGTTCTAAAAGGAATGCAGGATAAAATTTCAGTAATCATGCCCGCCTATAATGAAGGGGATAATATCTATCATAATATCTCTGAAACGGTAAGGGTTTTTAATAACCTGAGAGGTACATACGAGATCATTGTGGTTGACGATGGTAGCAGGGATAATACTTACCAGGAGGCACAAAGGGCAGCCGAGATATATCCCACTGTGCTAGTAAAGAAAAATGATGATAATCAGGGGAAAGGGTCCTCCCTCAAATACGGGTTTCAGCTTGCTACCGGGGAGCTCATAGTATTTCTCGATGCCGACCTGGACCTTCACCCGGAGCAACTAGATACCCTATTCCAGGTAATGGACCAGACCGGCTCTGATGTAGTAATTGGCTCCAAAAGACACCCCCATTCGCAATTGAATTACCCCCTAGACCGGAAGATCATAAGCAATATCTATGCCTTGCTCCTCCGACTCCTCTTCAGACTCCCTTTAAAAGATACCCAGACCGGCCTCAAAATCTATAAAACCGAGGTGCTAAGAAAAATATTTCCACGGATCCTTTGTAAGGGATATGCCTTTGACGTAGAACTATTGGCCAATGCCCACGGCTTTGGCTACAAGATTACCGAGGCGCCAGTCATATTGAATTTCCGGCGTGAGGCACGATGGGGCCGGATCGGATTATATACCTTATACAAGACTGGACTGGATACCCTGGCTATCTTTTATCGGATGTATATCCTGAAATATTACCAGAGAGCGCTGCCCCAAATTGAGGCCTTCCCCAGGGTTTCAATTATAATTGCGGCAAAGGATTTTAATCACTATGCGCAAGAAGCTATAGAACGTTGTCGCAACCTTAACTATCCGGATTTCGAGATTATATTCCTTCCAGACCCTCCCTGCCAGATACCCTATGAGGAGGTTAAGGTTGTTCCTACCGGGCCAGTCGTCCCATCAAAAAAGAGGGACCTGGGGGTTGCGGCATCCTCTGGCCAGATAATAGCATTTCTGGACGATGATGCCTATCCGGTAAGGGATTGGTTGATGAATGCCGCCAGATACTTTAATGACCCGGACATTGCCGCCATAGGTGGCCCTGCGGCTACCCCTGAAGAAGACAGTACCATGCAGAAGGCTAGTGGCGCTATCTATGCCTCGCTAATGATGGGGGGTAACCAGGGCTACCGCTATATCCCCAAGACTTATCGGGAGGTTGATGATTACCCTACCTGCAATCTAATCGTAAAAAAATCTGATTTCGAAAAAGTGGGTGGATTTAATACCAACTTCTGGCCCGGTGAGGATACCTTTCTCTGCCTGAAGTTAACCAGGGAGCTAAAGAGAAAGATTGTTTATGACCCGGACGTCCTGGTATATCACCACCGCAGGCCCCTCTTCCTGCCTCACCTCAGACAGATAAAGAGCTATGGTTTACACCGGGGTTATTTTGTAAAAAGGTTTCCCAAAACTTCCTTACGTATATCCTATTTTCTGCCCACATTATTGATCCTGGGCCTATCCCTGGGCTGGCTGACCGTATTCAGCTATCCTATGCTTTTTTCTATTTATCTCCTCGGCCTCGGTATCTATCTCACTATGGCATTTTTAACGGGCTTGAAAAGCTTTCGTCTAAAAATGGCCCTGGGAATATTTTCTGGGATAATTTTATCCCACTTCACGTATGGGATCTGCTTTATAAAGGGGCTTATGAGCAGGAGGCTACCGGAAGAATGAAGGTCTTTATCTCCTACCCGCCCCTGGAAGACGCGAGGGGGATACCCCTTCTGAGCCAGAACAGGCAGTTCCAGTGGTTTAACAACCCTACTTATATCTATCCTATGGTACCGGCTTATGCTGCTACTATGCTTAAAGAAGATGGATTCGAGGTGATATGGGATGATGCCATAGCCGAATCAAAGAGTTATAAAGACTGGTTCTTAAATCTAATCAAAGAGGAACCAGACCTCATAGCTATTGAGACGAAAACCCCGGTTATCAAGCGACACTGGCAGATCATTGATGAGCTTAAGAATTCATCGCCTGGCACTAAGCTTGTGCTCCTCGGGGACCATGTAACCGCTATGCCAGAAGAGAGCCTGGAGGCAAGCCAGGCAGACTTCCTGCTCACCGGGGGAGATTATGATTTTCTACTGCTCAATCTCTGTCGCTATCTTAATGGGAGCGCAGAAAGCCTGGAGCCCGGTATCTGGTACCGCCACAAAGGGCAAATACTTAATACCGGAGGATTTGCCCTGAACCACGACCTCCAACGGCTGCCATTCATTGATCGGGATTTAACTAGGTGGCAACTGTATAGTGAGAAAAACGGAAATTATAAAAGACTTCCAGGTACCTATACTATGGCCGGACGGGATTGCTGGTGGGGTAAATGTACCTTCTGCTCCTGGGTTTCTCTATATCCTAAATATCGTCTCAGGCCATACGAAAATCTACTGGATGAGATAGGTCTATTGATAGATCAGTACGGCATAAAGGAAATAATGGACGATACAGGAACTTTTCCGGCTGGCCAGTGGCTCAGGGATTTTTGCCAGGGGATGATTGATCGGGGCTATAATAAAAAGATAGCCTTTGACTGCAATATGCGACCCGGTATCCTGAAAGCTGAAGATTACCAACTCATGGGTAAGGCCGGGTTCCGTCTCATACTATTCGGGCTAGAATCTGCCAATCAGGAAACCCTTGATAGGATCAATAAAGGGGTAAGGGCGGATGATATCATAAAGGACTGCCAGATGGCAAAGAGGGCCGGGCTACAGCCCCATATCACGGTGATGGTAGGGTATCCCTGGGAAGATAAAAGCCAGGTGAAAAACACCCTCTGCCTGGCTGCTAATCTCTTCAAGCAGGGGCTGGTAGATACCCTCCAGGCCACTATTGTCATTCCCTATCCCGGCACCCCGCTCTTTGATGAATGCAAAAAAAACCAATGGCTCATCACCGAGGAATGGGATAGGTACGACATGAGGGAGCCGGTTATGAAATCACCCCTCTCGCCTGAAGAGCTTAAAAAGGCCACCCAACAACTATATAAGGCCTTTATCTCACCCCGGTTTATTGCCCGGAAGGTCTTAGCCATCCGGGGCCTTGATGACTTAAAGTTTCTTTACCGGGCGGCAAAGTCAGTGCTAGGCCATCTTAAAGATTTTATCCCTCATTAATCAGCCTTTAGGCCACAAAGGCACCAAGTCACTAAGAGCAGCATAATGATATATGGGCCACTATCCGAAAGAGAAGAAGAGGTAGCTAGAAAGATTGTTGACGCAGCTTACACGATCCACCGAATATTAGGACCAGGTTTGCTAGAAAAAGTGTATGAAGTCTGTTTTTGTCACGAGCTTTCTAAGAGAGAACTTTCTTATCAAAGACAGGTTGACGTTACGATTGTATACGATGGTATTTCATTTGATGAAGGCCTGCGATTAGATGTGTTGGTTGAAGGACTGGTCATCTGTGAGCTCAAGGCTATGGATACCATAAACCCAGTATGGGAAGCACAGTTGTTAAGCCAATTAAAACTCACAGGCAAACGTCTCGGTTTTCTGATCAACTTCAATGTTCCCCTTATCAAAGACGGGATCAAGCGAATAATTTTGTAATCTTGGTGTCTTTGTGCCTTTGTGGCAAAACTGAGTAGCCGGATGAATAATAACGAATTACCATCAATATCAGTTATAATCCCTACCTATAACTCAGGATCGGTCATCGGCAGTTGTCTTGACTCGATTACGGAACAAGATTATCCGGGCGGACTAATAGAGTTAATTATCGTTGATGGTGGTTCAACGGACAATACGATTAAGATTGTCCAGCAATATAGGGATAGACTCAACAATATCCGCATCCTGGAAAATAAGCTGAAGACCGGTGAGGCAGGGAAGGCACTGGGGGCCAAGGCCGCCACCGCAGAAATAATTGCCTTGATAGACTCTGATAATATATTACCAACAAAAGATTGGCTCAAAACGATGGTCAGCCCCTTTGCTGACCCAGCCATAGTTGGCACCGAGCCTATCGCATACACCTGGAGAAGGGAAGATAGTTATATAACTAGATACTGTGCCCTCATCGGTATGAACGACCCTCTCTGCCTGTTCCTGGGAAACTATGACCGGTATAGCCTGCTTACCGGGAAATGGACCGGGTTGCCAGTAAAACAAGAGGATAAAGGTGGTTATATAGAAGTTACTTTGAGCAAGGAACAAATCCCTACTGTCGGTGCCAATGGATTTATGATCAGGCAGAAGGCGCTATTGCAAGTAAATATTGGTGACTATTTGTTCGACATAGATATCCTTTGCGAATTGATTAATAAATATGGAGCGGACAATAATAAGATTGCTAAGGTAAAGACCGGTATTGTACATATATTTTCTGGAAACTTATCTACTTTTATTAGAAAGCAGCGGAGGCGGATCGAGGACTTTATCTTTTTTGAAAAAAGGGCCTTGAGGAAGTATCCCTGGAAAACCAGGCCCAGGCAAAACCTGATAAAATTTATCCTCTACTCTATTATCGGCCTGCCGCTTTTCTGGCAAACGAT
>MHDQ01000085.1 GCA_001803565.1 Nitrospinae bacterium RIFCSPLOWO2_12_FULL_45_22
ATCTGATAGCTGCCAGCATGGGTTCTGAGCTGGAAATGGTTAGTATCCCATTTGATCTGGCCCGCCCCAGCCGACCTTATACGGGGAGGAGTCACCATGAAGTGCTGGATATCAACAAAATCCAAACACAATTGGGATATAAGGATATAGTAGACTGCGAGGAAGCCATACGCAGAACTGTTTCATGGTATCTTACCAACCGCCCCGAGCCAGGCGGAGAAGTGGAAAGGCAATTGGGAGATTCCTTTGATTACGATATTGAAGATAGGGTCATTCAAGAGTATCGAGACTTTTTGGCGCCGGCACGGGAGCGGGTGGCAACAGGGTTTAAATATCGCCATCCTTACCCACATCCCAAAACGCAAGAAAATAAATAGAATAAACCCTCATGCCCCTTGGGATATGAGGGTTTATTTTGAATCCTCAACACAGGAAACGATATCCTGAATCCTGGTGCCGGGGGTAAAGACTTCTCTTACCCCCATGCCTTTTATAAGGGATATCATACTGGGAGGAATAATGCCTCCTACGATGACTTTAATATCGGGGACTCCTCTCTCCTTTAATAGGCTCATTAATCGGCCCACAAGGATATCTGGCGCACCATCCATGATGCGATAGCCTATGAAGTCTACATCTTCCTCTACAGCAGTATCTACAATCTCCCGCGGTATTTGATACCCTCCAAGGACTACCTCTATCCCGGCTTCCTGTAATCCCTTGGCCACTACATAATACCCTGTGGAGTGTCCTAAAGAATCCATAACGAGAAGCACGCGTATCTTCTTCTGGTTACTCAATCGGCTCCTCCCTTTAGCTAGTTAAATAGACCCTTGAATCTAACCGATTATATTCTGCTTACATGCCAAAGAACTTACCACCGAACCGGGACAGATCCAAAGACCCAAAGACTTCCTTTCTGATCTGAACGATCTCTCCGATGCTCAAATATGCCTTTACGGCCTCTATCATAGGTTCAATGATGTTTACCCGGCTCCGGTATGCCTGAGCCAACATCTTTTTGGCTGCTTCTACTTTCTTTGGGTCTCTTTCTCGCTTAACCTTTTCCAGCCGGGCAATCTGACGGTCCCGCCAGCCCGGATCGTACTCCTGCAATTTTACGCTATGTGCAGGGACAGATTCTTCCTCTTCCATGACAAATCTATTCACCCCTACTAACACCCTTTCCCCATTATCAATAGCCCGTTGCCGCTGATATCCGGCCTCATCCGCTTCTTCCTCCATATATCTAAAGGCCCTTTCTGGACTCAAACGGTTAAGGTAGTCCAAAATCTCCCTGGCCTGTTCCTCCAATTGATTTGTCAGAGTCTCTACGCAATAAGACCCACCCAGGGGGTCTAAAACCTTTGCTATCCCTGTTTCATAGAAGATAATCTGCTGCGTCCGAATGGAAAGGGTAGCGGAAGCCTCGGTAGGTATGGCCAACGCCTCATCGAAAGAGTTAACGGAGAGGGATTGCGCCCCACCGAGAATCGCAGCCAGCGCATGGATAGTGGAACGAATAAGGTTATTATAGGGCTGTTGAGCGGTCAAGTTTAGGGCTGTAGTCTGGACATGAAACCGCATTAGCCAGGACCTGGGGTCCTTAGCCCCCATATCTTCCCGCATGAGTCGAGCCCACACTCTCCGCATGGCTCGATATTTCGCCACCTCTTCTAAAAATTCGTTCTCTGCGCTCAGGAAGAAAGAGACTCGTGGAGCAACCTCGTCCACTCCTAATCCACGGGCCATTGCTGACTTTATTGTATAAAGCCCAAGATAAAGTCCAAAGGCAATCTCCTGCAGAGCAGATACCCCTTGATCTCGAATATTCCTGACTGAGATGCTCGTATGATTCCATAAAGGAAGGTTCTTAGAACAGTACTCAATAATATCAATCGTGCCGTTCCCTTCGAACCGCGGTCCTTCTCCGCCAGGAATTACGCAATTCTGAATGGTACCCCGCAACTTTGCCAGCTCTATCTTTCTGCGCTGGGCTTCAGCCAGGATCATAGCAAAAACCGGGATGGAGCAGCCAATCTGGTTGATACTAATCTTCTCCATATCAATACCCGCAAAGAGGGTCTCAATATCAGCCAGGGAATCAATCCATACTCCTCCACGGCCCAGCATCCCCAGGGAACGTTCATCACTAGACTCATAGGGATCATACCCCATACCACAGACACTAAAGCCGGTCTGCCCTTGTTCAAACAGGTGTTTTAATCGCTCATTGGTCTCTTCAGCCGTCCCTATCCCCACTACTTGTCTAATAGTCCACTCTTTAGTCTGGTAACCGGTTGGTGTTACTCCCTGGGTAAAGGGATATACTCCTGGAAAACCAATATCTTTCAAATAATCAACCTTAGTTATATCCAGAGGGGTATAAACCATTTTCAATGGAATACCGGAAACAGTTGTTTCTTCTAACTCCTTTTCGCCATATTTTTTGAGGATATGCTCTATCAGTCTTTCATACTCCTTCTTTGCCTGCTCAATCTCTGCCAGGACTTCTTCGTTAAACACCGCTTACCCTCCTTATTCATCTTTATCCAATCGGGCTTATATCAAGAAATATGTGGATGCATCTTGAGAAATTAAAGGTCAACTGCAGCTATTCGCGAAAAGGTTACCAGAGTATTATATTATTCCCTTAGTTTTCAATCCAGCCATTTCCTCAACGCTATATCCCAGAACTTCAGTATAAATTTCGTGGTTATGCTGTCCGAGTATCGGGGCACCCTTTATAATATACTCGGGCATCGAAGAAAATCTGGGAAAGACGCCCTGGACTTTCACAGGACCCATTACCGGGTCTTCAACCTCAATAATTGCTCTTCGGGCTTTATAGTGGGGGTCGTTAAAAATGTCCTTAACATTATTAATGGGACTAACAGGAACTCCGGCATTAACCATTATTTCTACCACCTCGTCCAGATTATAACCCCCAACCCATTCTGCTATAAGAGCATGGAGCATATCGGCATTTTCTACCCTACCTTTCATGTCCTGATACTGAGGATCATTGGGTAAGTCTTCTCTTCCAATAACCCGGGAAAGCCTTTCGAAGAACTTATCGGTAGGGGCCTCAATAGCTACCCAGCATCCATCCTTGGTTTTAAAATGCCCTGCAGGGGCAATATTCATATAGTGGCTTCCGTTGCGGGACCTTATAATACCAAGCTTATCATACGCTACCACGGTATATTCCAGAAGGCGAAATATAGACTCATAAAGGGAGATATCAACCCATTGCCCCGTTCCTGTTTCCTCTACATCTCTATAGTAAAGGGCAATCATAGTAGCAAGGGCATTGGTTATCGCGGTTATATAATCGCCCAGGATCAAACCCGGCCGTATAGGTGGGGCATCAGGCTCGCCAGTCAGATATACAAAACCCCCTGCCCCTAAACCGACTATATCATACCCGGGTTTATATCTATAGGGACCGGTCTCACCAAAGGTTGTAACCCGGATCAAGATTATCCGGGGATTGATCTTCTGTAGTTCATCATAGCCAAGGTTCCACTTTTCTAATACCCCAGCACGAAAATCTGTTAATACGATATCTGATATTTTCACCAGACGCTTTACCATCTCTTGGCCTTCTTTGGACTTCAAATTCAAAGTGATGGATTTTTTACCCCGACCTTCCACCGTCCAAAAAAAACCAGAATCTTTATAGAATGGCCCTACATTACGCAAGAGCATTTTCTTGCCCGTAGGCTCTTCGATCTTTATTACCTCGGCACCAAATTCCCCTAATATTGTGGTTCCTATAGGACCCGCGCCGGATGAGCCGAGGTCCAAAATCCTTATCCCTTCCAATGGCCGTCTTAATCCATTTTCTCCTTTGCCGAGCTCCTTATCTTTACTTATTACCCCTTTATTCGTTCCATTAGAAACTCTTTTATTATCTTTGGGGATAGGGAAGGGAATCACTATTTGTTCCCGAAAAAGGGTTTCTATCTGCTCTGGGCTATAACCTAAAAGGTCGCAGAATATTTCCTGATTATGACAACCTAAAGGTGGGCCGCTCCATCTCACTCGGCCTGGTGTTAAGGAGAAGTGGGGGCTTATCCCCTGCATCTTTGCCTTCCCGATATCTGGGTCTTCCACTTCAATAATATTCCCCCGGGCAATATAGTGGGCGTCAGAGAAGATATTGTCTATAGAATAAATAGGACCGACAGGGACTTCATTTTCCTCCATAATACTGAGGACTTCGGCTAAGAGATGATCCTTTACCCAATCCCTTAGAATGTTATTAATGGCATCAGTATTTTTGCACCGCGACTCATTATCTTTGAACCTGTCATCCACTATAAGCTCTTCCCGCCCTATTGCCTTAGCTAGCCTGGCAAAGATGTGGTCTATAGGCGCTCCTAGAAAAACCCAATTCCCATCGCTGGTCTCAAAGGTATCTATAGGAGCAACGAATAAAAAGCGATTACCGGTCCGTTCTTTGACTAATCCCAGCTTATCGAAAAGAGGGACATTGTTTTCATATAGCCGAAACAGTGCCTCATACATCGCAACATCTATCCATTGTCCCATTCCGGTTTTTTTTCGATGATAGATGGCCAAAAGGGTTGCCAGGCCATTGAACAATCCCGCAATGTAAGCACCGGCACTCACGCCTGTCCTCAATGGGGCACCACCTTCATAGCCAGTAAGATATGAGAGGCCACTCATAGCCGAAGCTACCATATCATATCCTGGACGATCTCTATATGGTCCATCTTGGCCAAAGGCAGATACCGACACCAGAATTATCTTGGGATTAATCCTTTTAAGCTCCTCATATCCTAATTTCCAGGCATCTAAGGTGCCCGGCCGGAAGCTCTCTACCACTACATCAACGACGGCTACCAGGTCTCTGATGATGTTTTGTCCTGCGCTTTTACTTATATCTATGGTTATAGATTTTTTATTCCTCCCATCCACTACCCACCATAACGATTTGTCTTTATAGAAAGGTGGCAAATTCCTCAATATATCGCCTTTTTGTGGCTGTTCAACTTTAATAACTTCTGCCCCGAAATCAGCTAAGATAGTGGGTCCAAAGCCACCTGCCAGCCCATTCCCCATTTCTAAGACCCTTAATCCTGCTAAAGGTAATTTATTTGCCGTCATCTTATGGGCCTCCTCTTTTTAATAGCCAAATCAAGGTTATAAATGTTATAGATGAAAAAATCGCCAGATATGCGCAGGCAACAAGAAGATGAGGCGTATTATGTGGGCTATCAGGACTTGCCTGGATCAGGGAAGCTCAGCATCAGTTAGTCGCTAGAATTCTGAACCAATTCAGGCAGAAGAATAGTGTAATTCTTTTGGCCTGTCAACAAATTTTTCTCTTGATATTTCCCAAAAATTTCAGAAAAATAGGACACCTTCTATTTTCCCATTAATTTGTTGGCTAACAAAAATTTGAGTAGAAGGTGATGAAGAGATAAAGTGAATAGTCGGAACAATTTTGCGGGAGGGAGCTAAATGACTGCTTATTTACAGGATATAAGGGTTATAGATTTCTCTATCATGTTACCCGGGCCTTATTGTAGTATGCTCTTAGGGGATCTAGGTGCCGAGGTAATAAAGATTGAGCAACCACCGGACGGAGACCCTGCCAGGATAATGATCCCGGGTTATTTCGAAAGTCTGAACCGGAATAAAAAGAGCCTGACTTTGGATCTCAAATCCGTACCGGGTAAGGAGATATTCTGTCAGCTTATTCGCTCGGCCGATATTCTTTTGGAAGGATTCCGGGGTGGGGTACTTAAACGACTCGGCTTTGGTTATGATCAACTGCTCCAGATAAACCCCAGGATAGTCTTTTGCTCTATAGCCGGTTATGGTCAGGATAGTCCTTGGGCGAGCAGACCCGGGCATGATATCAACTACCAGGGGGTAGCAGGGGTATTAAGTCTGAGTGGGGCACCTGATGGCCCGCCAGATTATACCATCGGAGTAGCCGCAGCAGACCTTACTGCTAGCTTATTTGCCCTCTCTTCTATTATAGCGGCCCTGTTTCATAGAGAAAAGACCGGGAAGGGCAATTGCATTGAAGTAGCTATCGCGGATGTAGCAGTATCCTTGATGTCTAACCGGATAGGAGAATTTTTTGCCCGAGGAAAACCATCTAAGAGCCAGCAGATGGGTAGGGCTGCTGCTGGGGTCTTTGAGACTAAAGATGGTAAATATATCACGCTGGCGGCTGCGGAAGAACATTTCTGGAAGAGGTTATGTCAGGTTCTTGATCTAAAGGAGCTGAGCCAGGACCAAAGATTCTCTTCCACCCTGAATAGGAGTAAGTATCGCAAAGAGATCAATGAGCGTTTAGCAGAAGTATTTCGGACCCGGGAACAAAAGGAATGGTCAAATATATTAGAAAAGGCCGATTTACCGTGGGGGCCGGTAAACACCATCGAAGACCTCCCCAATGACCCGTATATCTCGTCTCGGCAATTAGTCCTCCCTCAAGAACACCCTTCATTGGGGAATATATGGCAGGTCGCCTTCCCGGTAAAATTCCTCTCGGAACAACCTGAGATTAAACACCCGGCCCCCTCTTTAGGGCAACATAACCGGGAAATCCTGAATTCATTAGGATACAGAGATGAAGATATGGCAATCTTTAAAGAGGAAAAAATTATTTAGAGCGAGCAATAATTGCTTTTTTATCTTTACCTAAGCCTCTGCATCGACATAGCATGCCAGGCCCCTATCCAAAAACCGGAGACATTTATTGCAGGATATACAAGTTACCGGATCCTCCTGACCTTGCTCGATCTTGTTTACTAGATCGGGTTCCCGAATAAAAGGTCGGCATAATGATATAAAGTCAGCCTTTTTTTGTTGCAGTATTTCTTCCATGAGGGCTGGTGTCCGCATGCCGCCCACAAGGATCAGAGGACAACGGATTTCAGATTTTATTTCTGGTGCGTATGGCAAGAAATACGCCTCCTGTTCTCTGCTCTTAATACCAGGGACGAGACATTTCCAGATAGATAATTCCAGTGTCCCACCGCTGATCTCAATGGCATCCATTCCGAGGTCAGATAGCAATCTGGCTGTCTTTCTTGTCTCTTCAAGGGTAAGACCGCCTTCCACATAGTCATCTATATTCATCTTGATAAATAACGGATAATCCTGCCCTGCTACTTGCCTGATCCGTTTGTATACTTCGGTCACTAACCGCTGGCGGTTCTCAAAACTCCCGCCCCACTGATCGGTTCTCCGATTGGAATAGGGGGATAAGAACTGACTGATCAGGTAGCCATGAGCACCATGGAGCTGGACGCCATCGAATCCTGCCTCTCTTGCCCTTCGGGCGGCTTCTCCGAAAGCCTCTATAAGCTCCCATATCTGCTCATCCGTCATCTCTCTGGGGGTAATCCCGGTCCTTTTATAAGCGATAGGTGACGGTGCAATGGGTGGAAAATCTTGGGCACTATCGGCTTGCATCTGGCGGCCACAATGGAAAATTTGAGGAACTATTTTTGCTCCATAATTATGGGCCTGCTTGATAAGCCTCTGCCATCCGGGTATCATCTCATCCTTATGCAGACCAGGCATTTTGTAGCCTGAACGTCCACTCTCGTGCACAAAGGCCACTCCAGTAACAATCAGACCCACACCCCCTTTGGCTAATTCCGTATAGCGCGATACCAGGGCATCGGTTACCTGCCCATCGGCAGCGGCCAAGCTCTCGCCCGTTGCAGACCGCACAAAACGATTCTTTATCTCCATATTGCCTATCTTTCCTGGGGTAAATAATAGCTTCATCTTCCTCCCCTCCTACGAAATCCATTTTAACCTGAATCCAGAGCGAATCGTCGGGCCTACAATAATTTAGCAGAACTGGTCTATTATTCGGTATTAAGTTAATCAATTTTTTAGGATTGTCTTATCCCAGCTAAAGCCCAGAGTTACAGCTTGCTCATCTAACCCCTTTCAGATTGATCAATTCCTAAGCCTTGGGTCATAAGACCTGTCTTGAATAAGTCTGACATCAGAATTTTGAACTTTAATACCTGGCTTTGGTGTTTTCGTACCCCTAGAAGCAAATAGGGTTTACCCGGACGAACAAATACTTATGTGGAATGGGCTAAGCCCATTTGATGATCAAAAAGAAGCGATAATAATGCGGTGTTAGAAGCGGTACGTAAATTTTTCAGTAATGATAAAGTCATGAGCCTTAGTCCATACAGTATTAGAATGGCCTTGCCCAGAGGATGCCTCCAGAGTCGTTTAGTAATTTCTTTAGTGCCTCTCCAGAGCTATTCACGCGATATATAAAATGCTTGTCTTTTTCCCTAGAGATAAAAATTATCCCCTCTCCATTCTTTAACCACTCCGGATAGGCGCACCCTTCCACCTTTTGGGCAATTTTAACCGTGCTTTTGTCTTTAAGATTTAATATAGATAACCTCTGATTTCTCGAAGATATGAACACTATCCTATTTCCATTGGGAGACCAGGAAATCTGATTCCTTATCACTCCTTTTTGCAATAACCTTGGCTTGGGCATTCCGGTTTCTGACAAATTCAGGAGATATAGGTCATCTTCCCCCTTTTCCTTATTGAATCGATACAAACAGACTTTTTTTCCATCAGGAGACCAAGATCCTCCACTCTCGTAAAGGAAAGGGTCCGTCCCTAATCTCCTCCTTCTTCCATCTTTTAGGCTGATTAGATATATCTCTTTCTTGGCACCCAAAATGGAGATGATATTATCAGTTTTGGGAGAGACTAGAATGAATGGTGAATCAACGCCATCGATCCTCTTCGCATTTTCATTGCCTATTTTTACCTCATATCTCTTAACCACATTTGACCACTCGGCTGGGCCTACCATAATGGTGTCATGATTTTTCTTCACCAAATACCATGATGGAGTAGGATAACTAAAAGGAATAAATACTCCGGTGCTATCCCACGACCACGGTATAGCTTTAGATAATATATGGACATTTACATAATGGTCTTTGGAGACCATGCTTTGGTTAGTGGTTAACAATTCCTGCTGACCTGTTCCATCGATATTTAAAATGTATACTGTGTCAGGAGGGGAGCCCACATACGCTATCTCTTTCTTATCTGGTGATATAGAAACTAATATCTCTTGAAAGGAATTATATGTTATCCTTTTAAGATTATCTCCGTATATATCTACTGTATACAACTCTACATCACTTTGATCCACTACGCCGTCTCTATTCACATCTTCTCCGCGTAAAGAGGCAAATAGAATCCTTTCTTTTTTGGGCTCCCCTCCTCTTCCGGGCGAAGCTACTATAAATAGAGTAAAGAATAGGTTTAAAAATAAAGTCAAACGCCACAACATCTTTTAAACCAGCTATTTTCGGTTATTCTTCAATTATCTTGAATTCGACTCTTCGGTTTAGCATTCTTCCTTCGCTTGTTTCATTGTCTGCAACCGGATTTTCCTCACCGAATCCTTTCGTCATCAGCCTATTCTCTTCTATATCCTCAGTTATCAGATAATTTTTTATACTCTCTGTCCTCCGCTCTGAAAGTTTTTGATTATATGTATCTGGCCCAATCCAGCATGCATGCCCTTCTATAGATAACTCAACACTAGGATTATCCTTTAAATAATCCACAACTTCCTTAAGTATCGGCATGGATTCAGGTTTTATAGTGCTTTTATCAAAATCAAATTGGATATTTTGGAAAACCATCCTCTTGGGTGGTGCTGGAGGGGGAGGTGGTGAAGGTGGAGCTTCTTCTACCTTGGGTGGAAGTGGCGAAGGTGGAGCTTCTTCTACTTCAGGAGGTGGCGGAGGTGCCTCCTCTGCTGTCATTATCCCTATAATGCCTCCAACTATACCACCGATTACTGCACCAATCCCCGCCCCGATCGCGGCTTCTTCCCTTTCTCTATCACTTGGTGCTGCCGCAGCGCCTATGCCTGCACCGATAACACTTCCAGATGCCGCACCTATCAAAGCACCCTTCTGCCACTTTTTCATCCCAGCACAACCATGTGTAATTAACGCAAGAGATATTAAAAAAACGAATAATTTGCCCTTTTTCATTTTATAGCCTCCTTTCATTTTCGGGATAATTTTACACCCCCCAAATATGAGCTTTATCCTGGAATGATACGCGCATTATGCCCCAACTTTCAAGCTATTCTATCGTCATGGGGGGGGGGACGGGGAAGCAAACTGGGAAATCCTTTAACGACCCATTTAGGGAGGAGAGATTGCCTGAATATTCTCATCCGAAACCTCCTTTTTGTCGGATTAGAAAACCCTGCGTGTTTATGGGCAAGTATATTATAATTTTTTTGCGGATGCAATATTTTGGTTCTTTCTCATTTCAAATGGGTAAACCGACTTTGCTGTAGTCCAATTTACCTGTAAGCATATAGATTATTGTTTTAAGATTCTTGAATGTTCTATAGCCCCTTGCTTTCGCCTTCGCGGCCTGCACCAAACTATTAAGTCCTTCCAATATTATATATTATTTTATTGCTTACTGACTTAGCTGACCCAAAATATCTTTAACGCTTTAATTTATAAGGCTTTTTTGCGATATCCATTGAGAAAATCTAAAAGCAAAATTTCCCTTTTAAGATAAGCGGTTAAGCCCATATTAGGTCAGCTAAGTCAATAAGCAGTTATTTTTTATTAATTATTATTAAGGTGGACCCCTTTGTCAAGACAATTTTTTAAGATATTTAAGTTACACTTTGGGGTCTAAAGTTATTCATTTCGGAAGAGAGGAATGACGTCTTTTTTCTCTTCCTGGTCATGCCGCTCTTTGATTGCATCTAATGCAACCTTTGCTTTAAATGATGGCGGATAACTCTTTCTCATTTTTTCCCCTTGGCCCTCCTGTTTCTGATCTCCAAGTGTAACTTATCACGTTGTCCAAATTTTGGGGTCCATTATAAGTTTTTTAAATTGGGTGTAGGAGCTATTAATTACTGTTGGAGAAATCGAGTACTGGATAAACATAAATACGGCGAGTGCAATAAGCCCGCAACTAATCAATAATGATACTTTTTTCCATGAAGCTCACTTCTAGGCGGGTTCCGGGGATATTGGACAGTCATTCTCTCTGAGTTGAGCATATCAGAATCGGGAATAGCTAATTACTTCTTCTGGCTCGATAAATAGAAATTTCGTGTCAAAGTTAGGGAAAAAGGTTGCCATCTTCCTTATCGCTATGTTAATCTTTCTTAAACAAAAAAGAAATTCCTTATCATCTAAACATATTTTAATCAGATTAAGTTGTGCAAGAAAGAAGGGATTGTAGTGAAGTGGAAATGGGTTTTAGGAGTTGTTTCCGCCGCGATTGTGTTACTGGTTGTGGCAGTTTACGTGATCCTGTTAAGATACAATTATAATGGCCTCAAGCCGGAAATCACACGAGCAGTCAAGGATGACACGGGGCGAGAGTTAACCTTAGGGGGTGACATAAGCCTCAAAATAGGCTTTACACCGGCGCTTGTTGTTGAGGATGTGATCTTCCAGAACGCACCCTGGGGGTCGCAGCCCGAGCTGGCGAAGATCAAACGCTTCGAGATAAAAGTGAGGCTTTTCCCACTTCTTTATCGCCGAATCGAGGTCAAACGGTTGATCTTGATTGAGCCTAAGATCCTGTTTGAAACGGACATCTCAGGCAAGTCAAACCTCGCATTCGAAACTACGAAGAAACAAGACCTCACTAAAGGAAAAGACGAGACGAAGGTCGGGGGCGATTGGAACCTGGCGGCACTCACTTTCAACGAACTGCAGATAGAGAAGGGCCGTATCACCTACATAGATCATGGATTGAAAAAAACTTATGTAGCGACAGTGGGCACCCTCATGGCAACCGCTACAAGTAGCGAAAGTCCGACCAAGCTGAATCTAAAGGGAGCATATAACGACGGACCTTTCGAAGTCAGGGGGAATTTGTGCCCCTTGACAGCCTTCATCAACCCTATCAAAGTTTGGCCGGTCAATCTTGCGGTCAAGACAGAGAGTGCCACCCTCACCCTTGATGGTACGGTTAAGGATCCACTGGCCCGGCATGGTATCGAATTAAATTTCACGCTGAAGGGT
Organism: Nitrospinae bacterium RIFCSPLOWO2_12_FULL_45_22; assembly: GCA_001803565.1. Lineage (GTDB taxonomy): Bacteria > 2-12-FULL-45-22 > 2-12-FULL-45-22 > 2-12-FULL-45-22 > 2-12-FULL-45-22 > 2-12-FULL-45-22. The sequence continues at coordinate 12,081 of MHDQ01000085.1, forward strand.
AAGGACTTGGCAAGCTTCAAACAACTTTCCGGTGAGGCGTTACATCTCAAGGGACCATTCGATATCTCTGGTCGAATTGCTGATACTGCCCGTAATGCCTATTCGATTTCTAACCTCAAGATCATGCAAGGCGAAAACGATCTCAGTGGGAGGGTTGAGTTGAATTTTGCTGAAAATCGGCCGAAGGTGACAGCAGTGCTATCGGCACAGAAATTGGACCTTCGACCCTATTTTCAGGTGGGTCCGAACATAGAGAAGGCGCCAAAGAATTCAAGCAAAAGGGCTGGAAAGGGAGACAAAATCTTTCCTGATCATCCTCTGCCCCTGGATACCCTAAGGCAGGCCGATGCAGATGTTAAGATCCAAGCTGCTCAAGTCCTGCTGCCGAATCTTCCTCTCAACGGCCTTGACATGGACACGGTCCTCAAGAATGGAGCGCTTACAGTGAAGCCCTTCAAGGCAGTTGTTGGAAAAGGTTCCATGGATGGCCACCTTTCTCTCCAATCTCAGGGGAAGGTTGCATCGCTGACAATCGTCTTGAAAATCAATAAGCTTGACATTAGCTATTTGACGAAAGAGCTTAAGAGTACCAAGGGCCTCGAAGGAAATCTTGATGTAGACATTGACATCAGAGCCCGGGGTGCCTCAATAGCAGGATTCATGGGAGACCTTAATGGTAAGACGGTTTTGGTGATGGGCAAGGGAAGGGTCGTCAACAAGTATATCGACATACTCGGTGGTGATCTCAGCGCCAGTCTCTTTCGTCTCCTCAATCCATTTCGGGAGGAGAAGCCATACACTTCAATTAATTGCTTTGTCAGCGGTTTCAATATAAAAGATGGGGTAGCAAGCACGACTGCACTCGCATTGAACACGGATTACATGGTTGTGGTTGGCGAGGGCGAGATCAATCTGAAGACAGAAAGACTTAACCTATCCCTCAAGCCTGTTCCGAAGGAAGGTATTGAGACCCGAGTTACGGGCAAGTTAAATGTAAGTTTAAGCGAGTTAACGAGACCTTTCAAACTGGGCGGCACGCTTGCTCATCCCTCACTCGCTGTTGATCCGACCCAAACTGCAATTGCCTTCGGCAAGGCGATTGAAGGAGTAGTGCTATTTGGGCCGATCGGTATTGCCGCAGCACTGGTTGGTAGCAGTTCGGGTGACGAAAACTCTTGCCTTGCAGCCATTGAGGCCGCAAATAAAGGGGTTAGGGTCAACAAAGGCCTTGTTGGTAAGGTCACGGAGGGCGCCAAAGATGTCCTTAAGGGCGCCGGCAAGGAATTCAAGAAGCTGTTCGGCAAATAAATTATAGGCTTAGCAGGTTTTTAAGCAGCCTCTTAGTGGACAAGCGGGGGGCAACGGACAGGCGGGTTTGGGGCATTAAAATATCTTTCCGGCGCTGTCAGAATTCATACCAGAGATCCTTAATAACCTTGAATAGAAGATTGATCATAACCAATGGCCAAACAAATTTATGAACCATTCCTTAACACGATCAGTGAATGGCCGTTTCTTCCACTCTTCTAAATGGATCTGATTGGACTCCCTGA
>MHDQ01000086.1 GCA_001803565.1 Nitrospinae bacterium RIFCSPLOWO2_12_FULL_45_22
AATTTGGAGGTGTGGCATCCTGCCTACTTTCACGCCGTATGCCCAGGCAAGGACACGGTGCCTGGCAGAGATAAATGGCTGCAGGCGCTGAAGTGGGCGGTGGAGATCTTTAACAAGGGCCGTGTGGGGAGCGTGTTTGTGGCTGGGATTGAGCCCATGGAGTATACATTGGAAGGTATGGAATACTGCTGTTCCATCGGTGTGTGGCCTGCGTGTACCGTGTGGAGTCCAGCGGTCGGTTCCAAGTTTGCGGGCCATCGCCCACCCAATATTGACTGGTATCGGGAGCTGAATGAGAAATACGTTGACCTGCTGTTCAAATATGGCTTTGCCAGCCCCGAGATCTTGGATGATGAGGCAATGGTGGCTAATTGTTTCGTCTGCCGCAGGTGCAACGTAAACTTTGTGTATCAGGATGAAATAATGCGCCGAAAGCTGCTGGATGACCCAAATTGGAGGGGATGGCGGGAATCGCAGCCACTCAACACCCTCTCCACAAAAGGGGAACGGATAGCATTTTCCGAGGCCGGGGGGGCGACGGCTCTCTCTGACATACCTCTTGAGGCTGACAGGAGAGCCTAAGATTCAGGGCCGATTGCGAGGACTCTGTGTGCTGGGGGGAGGGAGCTATCGGTCAAGGAGGCATTGCTTACGCCTGAGGCTGTGTAGCTTGGGAAGCGGGGTGCTCCCGGGGCAGGGGTGAGCCCGCCGCAGCCTTGTCGGTTATGTGTGGCTTGCTCCACCACCTGCTCATCCGTGGCGGCTCACCGAGCCAGGTCAACAATCTCCTTGGCGAGGCCAATGCCTCAGTGATACATCGGCCGCCCTGGCTTCCCCAAGGGTTCATTGTAACCCAGTGGTTGACTGGGAGTATTCGAATTTGACTACAGAGGCCTTTTAGAAATAGGGACTAATTTTCCCGGCCCTCTGTTGAGAGGGTTTCAGGGAAGGGTTTTCCTCTCATTTGTCGAATTAGTGCAGATGAATTCGTGGACGGGGGTAACCCTGACTGAAACTAGAGAGATAGCGGCCCTACTTATGGAGAAAGGGGTGGATATTATCAGTGTCTCTGGAGGGGTGGCCGAATCCAGGCCTCGCCGGGATGAGGCTATGAAACAGGGCAGGTTCTTGGAGCTGGCTAAAGGGATTAAAGAAGTGGTGCAGATACCGGTCATAGCCGTAGGTAAGATCATGAGTTTAGAGCAAGCTGAAAGGGTCTTAGAGGAGGGCAGGGCTGACCTAGTGGCTATTTGCCGGGCCTTAATTGCTGATCCAGAATTAATTACCAAAACCCTGGAAAATAGGGTGGAAGAGATCAGGAAATGTATCGAATGCGGTGAATGCGTAGCTACCCTGATGAAAGACGATATGCGGATGCGCTGTTCAGTGAATAAAGAGTGGGGGCGATTTTAGTTTTCCCACATAATTTGAGGTTATTAGAGGAAGGAGGGACTAATCATGCCAGCTAAATTGGAAAAACTCTTTGAGCCCATAAAGATAAAAAATTTGCCCATTGAGAATCGTATTTGCTATGCCCCTACAGGCAAGGCCCATTGTACAGAAGATGGTCATCAGGTAACTGATCAAGCAATCTGCTATTATGTAGCCCGGGCAAAAGGTGGGACTGGCTTGTTGATAGTGGAGGCATGCATAGCGCTGCCCAAATATGCCTGGCTAGGAAGAATATTGGGCTGCTGGGATGATAGTCAATTGGCTGGCCTAAGGAATTTAGCTGAGGCAATCCATGCAGCCGGGGCTAAGGCAGTGGTGCAAGTAACTTTAGGCTTAGGCAGTCAGGCTATGTTCCCTATTAAGGGAGAGGTAGTTGCCCCGTCAGATGTCCCTTCCCGTATTGGTAAAGGGACAGCTCCCAGAGGGTTAGGGTTTATGGATGGGGTTGTGGGGACTACTCCTAGACCATTGACCAAGGAGGAGATAGTAGAATTAGAAGATGCCTATGTGGCTGGGGCAGAGAGGATAAAGAAGGCGGGTTTTGATGGTATAGAGGTTCATGGCTGCCACGGCTATCTCATCGCTGAATTCATCTCCCCTTATAGTAATAAGCGCCAGGATGAATATGGTGGTTCTTTTGAAAATAGATTAAGATTAGCAAAAAACCTCTTACACAAGACCCGAGAGAAAGTTGGGGCTGATTTCATTATCGGGTTTAGGATGAGTGGTGATGAGCATATCGAGGGAGGGTATAACATAGAAGAGGGTCAAAGAATTGCCAAGGAATTAGAAAAGGCGGGGGTAGATTATATCCATATGTCTTCTGGCCGATATGAGGTATGGAACCGGATGTTTCCAGATGAAGAGGGGACTATGCTGGATGATACCAAGGCTATAAAGCAGGCCGTAGGTATACCGGTAATATGCCCTAATATCCATAATCCGTTAACGGGCGAAAAGGCCCTCCAAAAAGGGATAGTCGATATGATATCCCTCTCGCGGGGCTTGATCGCTGACCCGGCATGGGCTAATAAGGCACGGGCAGGTAAATTAGAGGAAATAAGGCGATGTATCCTGTGCAATACTTGTCTTAAGACTGTATTCGGTGGTTTCAGTATCCGCTGCGCAGTTAACCCAGAAGTTGGCTGGGAGAGGTTCATTCCGGAATACTTTCCACCCATCAAAGGCAGGTAATTCTTTTCGAGGGGGATAGAGGGACGTCCCATCAATTCTTTGGGGTTTTTGTAAGGGGCTCAACTCCCATTCATTGTATTATGTAGCGGAGACCTTTAGGTCTCCAAAAGTGGAAGGCACCCAAAGGGTACCCGGCCTTCCGCTACTATTGTTAATGGGTTTCTGACAGAAAATAGCCACACCCGAGAAAAATATGCGCCAGATAGCTATCTATGGTAAAGGTGGGATAGGGAAATCTACCATCACTTCCAATCTTTCTATCGCATTAGCCCAGAGGAAGTATAAAGTAATTCAGATAGGCTGCGATCCTAAAAGGGACTCTACCCGGATGTTGCTGTATGGCCAGCTCAAGCCCACTGTACTGGATACCTTACGCCAGGTAGGAGAGGTGGGGCTAACGCTTCAGATGATTATGCATGAAGGGATATATGGGATAAAATGTATTGAGTGTGGCGGCCCAGAGCCGGGTGTTGGTTGTGCTGGTAGGGGTATTATTACTACCTTTAAACTGCTGGAGCAGATGGATGCCTTTAAGAATCAGCCAGATTTCATTCTATACGATGTCCTGGGTGATGTGGTCTGTGGTGGCTTTGCCCTGCCCATTCGGGAAGGCTATGCCCAGGAGATATATCTGGTTGCTTCGGGGGAGTTTATGTCCCTCTATGCGGCCAATAATATCTGCCAGGGCCTGGTAAAATTTGCCCGCAGGGGTGAAGGGAGATTAGCCGGTATCATTGGCAATTCCAGAAGGGTAAGGAACGAAGAATTGTTACTAAAAACATTTGCCCAGAGAATCGGTACCACCCTGGTAGAATTTATTCCCTGGGATGATAAGGTAAGGGAAGCAGAAATATACCGGAAGCCAGTACTGGATTATGATCCTCAAGGGACGTTTTCCCACGCAATGCAGCAGCTAACTGACAGGATCTTGACCAATAAGGATTTGGTTATACCTAAACCTTTGTCGCTGGAAGAACTAGAATCCATGATACAAGAGGGAGAGATAAGGCATGGAACTTTCTGAGGCCATAAAGACCCGCCGCAGTATAAGAAAGTTTAAGGATATCCCCGTGCCCAAAGAGGTGCTGGAAGAGGTTATTGAGTTAGCCCTTTGGGCCCCATCTAACTATAATATGCAAGGCTGGTACTTTGTAGTAGTTCAGGGTGAGAAAAAAGACCGCATAATAGCTGCTATGGCTAGACATGCCGAGACCTGGGTGACTAATGTAAAAAATCTTTTCCCAGAAAAGATGGTAAAGATTATCCAGGAATTCTTCGCTACTATGGGTGGGGCCCCGGTAATAATCTTCGTTTACACCGATAAGACCGAGCAACTGCTAGAGTACATGCCCTTGGATATGGAACCAGGGTATCCATCGGCTTGTGCTGCCATACAGAATCTATTGTTAGCTGCCCATGATAGAGGATTGGGGGCATGTTGGGTTGCGGCCTGTTGCATCATTGAAGATGAGATCAACGAGATTCTGGGTATAGAAGAGGTAAGGAATAAGGTAATGGTAGCAGGCATCCCCCTCGGTTATCCCGATCAAAGACCACCCGCTCCTCCCCGGCAAGGAAACAAGGTACAATGGCTCGGCTTTGAATAGTATCACATTAAAAGTAATACTTTCCTTATATGCAACCCTTATGCTATGATATGCAGAAACCTAATCGTAGAGCAAGGAGGGTACAACTATGGCTAATCAATTCCAGTATTTATTTACTCCCCTGAAGATCGGTCCAGTGACCGTCAAGAACCGAATAATGATTACGGCCCATGCCACGGCCTTTGGCGATACTAATCCCGTATGTGGTGAGCCGGGGTTTTATGGGGAGCGGTATGCCCATTATTTAGCCGAGCGGGCCAAAGGAGGGGCGGGTCTGATCTATTTTGGTCAGGTAAATATCCATCCTACCAGCGCCTATGAGCTAGTAAATGCCTCTATCGGCTATGACCGGGCAGCTATCCCGGGCTATAAACGAGCTACTGAGATGATCCACCAGTATGGTGCCAAGGTATTTATCCAGTTCATGCATTCGGGTATGAACAACTCTGGTGAAGTCAGCCGCTTGTCGGTCTGGGCGCCATCCAATGTACCCGGCCCTGGTGCTATTGGCCGCGAGACACCCAAGGCTATGGAGCTAGAGGATATTCAGGAAGTGATCGAGTATTATGGCCGCTGTGCCAGCTATGCCAAAGAAGGTGGGTTTGATGGCATCGAGATCCATTCTACCCATAGCTACCTCGGACAACAGTTCCTCTCTCCTTTATATAATAAGCGCACGGATAAGTATGGCGGTTCATTAGAAAATCGTATGCGCTTCCTCTTAGAGGCATTGGAGCGGGTGCGGAAAGAGACGGGTAGAGATATGGCATTAGGATTGCGTATACCGGCTGATGAACTCGTACCGGGTGGCTTGACCCTGGATGATATGAAGATAATAGCCCGCGAACTAGAAGCTACCGGCCTGGTTGATTATCTTAATGTGAGTGTAGGGACTATACATGCTATCCATATGGTTATCGGCCCGATGTATATCCCCCATGCCTATCTGATGCCTTTAATTGCTGGTATCAAAGAGGCGGTCAAGGATATCCCTATATTCTGCATTGGCAGGATTGTTGATCCAATGGAAGCCGAGAAAATATTAGCTGATGGCCATGCTGATATGATTGGCATGACCCGTGCCCATATTGCTGACCCAGAGATCGGTAACAAGGCCCGTGAAGGCCGGGTAGATGATATCCGCAACTGCATCGGCTGCTGCCAGGGTTGTATCGGCCATATCATATCCTGGCATCCCATTACTTGTGTCCAAAACCCCATAGTGGGGAAAGAAAAAGAGTGGGGAATAGGTACTATCAAGCGGGCTGAGAAGCGGAAGAAAGTTATGGTGATCGGTGGAGGTCCCGGAGGCCTGGAAGCCGCCCGGGTAGCAGCCGAAAGGGGGCACGCTGTAACCCTGTATGAGAAAGCGTCAGAGCTGGGTGGTCAAATCAATCTGGCGGCTAAACTACCTGGTCGAGATGAGATGGATGGCATAGTTAGGTATCGGAATATCCAGATGGGAAAGCTGGGCGTAAAGGTTATCCTAAACACAGAAGTAACTCCAGCATTAGTGGCAAAAGAGGCCCCGGATGCCGTGGTAGTAGCCACTGGGTCTAGGCCCATCCGCACCGGGTTCCAGGGATTTACCTGTGCTGAGATACCAGGCTATCAACAAGATTACGTGGTGGTTGCAGAAGATATCATAAAGAACCAGGTGAAAGTAGGCAATAAGGTAGTGATACTGGATGAAGACTTGCATATTAAGGCCCTGGCGTTAGCCGATCTCTTATCAGAGCAAGGTAAACAAGTAGAAATCATAACCCGGGCCCTATATGTTGGAACCGAAGTAGATTTTGTGACTCTAGCCGCTATTTATCAGCGCATATGCAGCAAAGGCGTAACGCTAACCCCCAATAGCTTTATCAAAGAGATCCTGCCCGGTGGTAAGGTAGTGGCTTTTAGTATCATTACCCAGGAAGAGCGAAAGCTAGAAGGAATAGATACCCTGGTACTGGTGACCGGTAACCAACCCGAAGAGGGGCTCTATTTTGCCTTGAAAGGAAAGGTGAAAGAACTTTATCGGGTAGGGGACTGTGTGGCCCCCAGGAAGGCCGACCGGGCTATCTATGATGGCCATCAGGTAGGGAGGATGCTCTAGTCTTTTGAAGGGGCAATATATAAAAGTTAATGGGTTAGAGACCTATTATATAACGCAGGGCAAAGGTTATCCCCTTATTCTCATCCACGGTCTTCCCGGTTCTACTTATACCTGGCGGAATAGTATATTGCCCCTCGCGCAGCATTTCCAGGTATATGCCTTAGACCTGAAGGGCTTCGGTTATTCAGACAAACCCGCCGGGAATTATTCCCTGCTGGCCCATGCAGAATTGATTAAGGATTTTATGGAGGGCCTTAATATCCCATCAGCGGCCTTGATAGGTAGTTCATACGGTGGTGGGGTAGGCATGACTATGGCCTTAAAATATCCAGAACGAGCTAATCAGTTGGTCCTGATCGGCAGCATTGGATACCCTTTCGGGAGATGGATAGTGGACTTGTCCTGGCTTAACCAGTTGCAAGAGCTTGCTTTCTATGCCTTACCCTTTATCCCACCTCTAGCTAAATTGTTGATCAGAAAAGCCTATGAGATGGCCTATTATGACCCTGCCCTCATCAGTAAAGAGATGATTGAGGAGGGCTATAGATTAATCTGCCTAAAGGGGGTGGCCGGGTCTTACTTTGCCACTGTTCGGGGCCTGGATGAGCAATGGCTAGGAGAAAATATAAAATACCTAACCAAGCCTACACTGATAATTGCTGGTGCCGACGATAAGATGGTTCCTCGCTGGGTAGCAGAGAGATTGCATTCTGAGATCAAAGGTTCCAGGCTAGAAATTATCCCGCAATGTGGCCATATACCCCAGGAAGAAAAACCCCTCATAACCAACAATCTGATTATTGAATTTTTGCAGCGCCAAACATCCTAACTACGGTTCTGCTTTAGTATCCATATTAGACCTTGCTGTGGGTGGGAGTTCCTCCAACTCTGCGTCTGGTGAAATTTTGAAAAGGATGATACTTGGTTTTAGAAATTTTTGGGGAAACTCCGGATATTGACGCAGCGGACGAGAGCTTGTTCTTGTTATTACGGTCTCCCATACAAAAGGTCAAGCATTAGGGGGGAAAAATAATAAATTTATTTTGACAGCCAGAGGATATTTTTGTATTATTAACTTCAAGTTGAAGTGGCCATCAGGTGTTTGTAACCAGATGATAAAACCCTTCCAGCTTATCAAGCCTGATCGAATGAACAATTTGTTTGAAAGGAGGTATCCCGCCATGGAAGCTACTTTAAAAAAGATTTTCGCTGTGGTAACTGACCCGTATACTTCTATTGTCCAGTGGAAAGAGCAGAGCCAAAAAAAGGTAGTCGGCTGTATGCCGATGCACTTGCCGGAGGAGTTGGTGCATGCCGCTGGGCTGCAGCCGGTAATATTTTGGCGCAGTAATGAATCCATAACCCTGGGCCATTCTCATGTGTATTCCTTCAACTGTGGATTGACCCGCAGTATCGTGGATGATGCCGTGAAGGGAAAGCTAACCTTTCTGGATGGTATGATCTTTTATGACATCTGCCTCCAGGGTAGAGAATTGCCTTTTCTCATTAATAGGAACGCCCGCCCGGCCTTCCTTGAGGTTATGTTTATCCCCGGTATGGTGGTAGGACCCGTCTATAAAGACTTTTTCATGGAAAACCTGGAGCGCTTGAAGACTAGCCTGGAGGGCTTTAGTGGACAAAAGATTACAGATGACGCCCTTAAAAAAAGTATCGGGCTATATAACAAACATCGGGATCTTTTAAGAGACTTGTATGACCTGAGGAGAAAGAACCCAGGTATTCTCAAAACCCGGGAAATGGTGGCTATTGTTCAATCCGGCATGTTAATGCCAAAGGAAGAGCATTGTCAGTTATTAGAGACCCTATTGAATGATCTCAAACAGCGCAAAGCCCTACCAGATAAGAAGCCTCGTGTAGTACTGGTCGGTTGCCTCTGCCAGACACCCCATTTTGATATCCTGGACTTGATTGAAGAAGAAGGGGCGGTAGTAGTGGATGATGATATCTATGTGGGTTCCAGATATCTGGCCCGGGATGTAGAGCTAGATGGTAACCCGATAGAGGCCCTGGCTAAACGCTACCTGCGGCGGATACCACCCTGCCCTACCAAGGTGGATTGGGTAACTG
>MHDQ01000087.1 GCA_001803565.1 Nitrospinae bacterium RIFCSPLOWO2_12_FULL_45_22
CGGTTGCCAGGTCCTTTCTTATATCGCTATTGGGTGCAGATTTTACCAGATAGCGATACACCCCATTACCAGCACAGCCCTGGCCTTCTACCTGCAATACCCCGTTGACCTTTTCCAGTTCCCTGGATACCCTCTCCGGGGGCCCTTCTATTTGTAAAGAGACCCGGTGGGATTTCTGTAACTGGGCGGTTAGATTCTCTGGGGTATCTACTGCTATTAACCTGCCTTCGTTAATAATAATTACCCTCTGGCAGACCATGCTTACCTCGGGCAGGATATGGGTGCTCAAAATAACCGTCCGCTGGCCCCCCAAACCTTTAATAAGATTCCGAATCTCTATAATCTGCTTAGGGTCCAAACCTAATGTAGGCTCATCTAAGATCAAGACCTCTGGGTCACTCAGTAGGGCCTGGGCTATCCCAACCCGCTGCCTGTATCCCTTGGAGAGCTTCCCTATAAGCCGGTTACGAACCTCTGCTATGCCACAATCCCGGATGGTCTCTTCCACCCGGCGCTGCCGTTCCCTCCTCTTGATGCCCTTTATCTCGGCGACAAAAAAGAGATAGCTAGTAACCGTCATATCGTTATAAAGGGGTACATTTTCCGGGAGATAGCCTATCCGGCGGCGGACCTCCAGGGGGTGTTTATAAATATCATAACCCGCTACCCGTACCTGACCACTGGTAGGGGGGATGAAGCACGTAAGGATTCTCATAGTAGTAGTCTTACCAGCACCATTGGGCCCCAGGAAGCCAAGTATTTCCCCTCTTTCTACCTGGAAGGAGATATCCTTTACTGCCGGTAATAGGCCATAATACTTGGTCAATCCCTCTACTTCTATCATGGAACCTATTCCTCCTCCTTATCCCGTGCTTTTATCTTCCCCCGGGCCTTTTCTGCCTCCTCACCTATGAGATTAACCTCCCCTAAAATGGGGCAATAGATTTGCAAAAAATTTATCGGTTGTTTGCTGGCGCTTGAGGGCATAACCTTTTTCTCTCTAACAATCCTGGCAGTACAGTCCATATTATCTTACTCCTTCAAATCATTACCTGCCCGTAATATCTTTCTTTTTCTTAGCCTTTTTGGGTTCCTGGGTCACCTTTTCCAGCTTTAATTTACCCTGAACAATCTCTTTACAGGCTATTTCTGTTAGCGATAATGACCGAGACTCCTCAATATCTACCAAGGGCTTAGCCCCTCTATTCAATTGTTGAACCCTATCGGAAATAATCCTTACCAATAAATATCTATTAGGGATAATCCTTAAGGCTTCTGATAGATATAAGCCGTCATCCATCCAGGCTTTCCCCCCGTAAAATTCTCTTTCCATATCTATTAAAATAAGCTCCCCCATCCTTATCCCATCCTTGTAGAATTACAATAACTGACCAAATATAACAAAACATAAGGTAATCAATTTATAAGCTAAAATCCTTTTTGTCAACTTCCCTTTCCCCCATTTCTCCCCCCGGCATTCCCCAAAAGTAACCGTTCAGCCCCTCACACCTCACTTCTCACTCCTTACGATGTACGTATCTTTGTGTCCTCTGCGTTCTCGGCGGTGAAATTTTGAAAAGGATGATACTTGGTTGTAGAAATTTTTGGGAAAACTACAGGCAGTTTCATAAGGCTTGACACTATATGTAAGTACGCTTTAAAATAGTTGATAATCTCTTGGTTAGAGTTTTCCACTGCCCCAAAAGGGTTCCCAGGAAGGGAAAAATAAAATCATGAATGAAAGGACTTATATTCTAATCCCCCTCTTTTTTTGTCTATTTTATTCAGCCTGTTACAAATCCAACTTAAAGATATACCCCTTGAAAGTAAAACCCTCTATTCACCGCAACGAGGTAAAAATGACCGTTAACTCTCTAGGAAAGGCAAAAGAATGGCTGCAAATCAATTTGACTATTAACAATACTAGTCCTTATAACCTGGAGTTAAAGACCCATAATGTTCTTTTAACTCATGGTGGTGGTAGGATTCTTTGGCCCCTGGACCAGGGAGAATTAATAATGAAGATTAGTCAAGAGGCCCACCAATACTCTTCTCTGGCGGTAATACCAATGGTTGGCTCTTTAGTAGCCATCCAGCAGCTTATAGTAAATAATAGGGTCAGAGACGATTCAGACGATATCATTAATACCTCACTTAAGGATATTGATATCCCACCCCGGATGACTATCAGAGGGAATGTTTATTTCCCGGCGGTAGAGAATGTAGAAGAGATCATCGTCTACCTGAAAAGAGAAAATAACCTCATTAAATTCCAGGTCCCTATAACCCAGACCCGTTCTAGCAAGCTGCCCGGAGGTAAACGCTTGCCTGAAGCAGAGATTTTATATCAGAAGGCCTTTACCCAGTATAAAGCAGCTTTATACCAGAAGGCTGTCCAGCAATTTAGTATGTTCTTAAAGAATTTCCCTCAGCATGATCTGGCCGATAATGCTCAATATTGGGTAGGAGAAAGCTATTATTCTCTAGGATTATTTCCGGAAGCTATATCTGCTTTTCAGAAAGTAATAACCTATTATCCTAAGAGGAATAAGGCCCCTGATGCCTTATTGAAAATAGGCCTGTGTCGTCTAGTCACCAAAGATAAAGAGAAAGCCCGGACAACTTTACAGAAATTGTTGACCGAATACCCATCCACTAATGCAGCTTACTTAGCCCGAATGAAATTAGGGGAAATTTAATTTATATAATAAAATATACCCCGTCTCAGGGATGTATCGGCACCTATAGTTAATAAACCCCGAAGAGAGCCGTAGTGCTGAAAGAGGATGGTAAATATGAAAAAGACTATAAAACTCGAACTGGAAATGCTTTACACTCAACTAAAGATTTATTCTGGAGTAATTGATATTCTGGTATCTTCTTTGCACCTGGACTTTTTAGCCCGAAGGGTCTTGGAAAAGATACTAGAGATATTACCCTTTAACGCCGGGGCCTTACACCTCTATAATCCAGAGGAGAATCTTTTAGAATTAAAGACTCATATAGGTGTTTCCGAGGAGTTTATAAAAAAGGCTGAGCGAATAATTGTTGGGGAGGGTATTACAGGCCGTACTGCCCTATATAGAAGATCTATTATGTTAAGCGGTCAAGAAATAGATCCGCGTGCCCAACCTGATAACACCTTTCCCCCACCATCAAATATGCGCCCTATAATAAGCCTCCCAATTGTCCCTAAAATAGATACTATCCAACTACCTATAAGGATAAAAGACGAACTTATTGGGGTTTTGACCTTTTTCCCCAATCCTGATCAAGATATAAAAGAGATGGTTTTTAAGACCCTCGATTCCTTATGTAACCCTCTGGCCTTGGGTTTTAAGAATGCTATGCTCTACGAAGAAGCAGAGCAGATGGCTACTAAAGATGGGTTAACTCGCTTGTATAATCACTCTTATTTGCAAGGCTTCCTGGAAATGGAATTGGTTCGAGGAAAGCGTTACCACAGACCATTAACTTTTGCGATGCTGGACATTGATAATTTCAAACAGATCAACGATACTTACGGCCATCAGGAAGGAGACCTGATACTGAAAGAACTAGCCGATATATTGCGTAATTTCACCCGGGCAAGTGATTTGGTGGCCCGGTATGGTGGAGAAGAATTCGCCGTTGTTCTCCCAGAGACCCTTGCGCCTCAGGCTTATATTTTAACTGAACGTTTACGGCAGCAAATAGCAGGGTATTCTTTTTCTGGTGCGGATCATCCGCTAAAAATTACTACTAGCTGCGGGATCGCTGATTGGGAACCCCATTATCCTTTAGATCAACAAGGATTAATTGCTAGAGCAGACCAGGCACTATATCAAGCTAAGTCCCAGGGGCGGAATAAAACCTGTCTCTGGGAAAAAGATTAGCCCCTGCCAAAAAAGCCCAAAAAATCTAAGGTGACAGCTTCAATTTACATTCCGCACCCTTCCGAGAAGGCCAGAAATAATTTGTAGTGGGTTGAAAAAGGGGACACGAATTACACGAATAGACTAATGGCACGAATGAAGAAAAAAAAACCAGCAAAGCAAGCTTTGCCACTACATAATGCTATGGCAGTGCTAGTTTATTAATATCTGTAGTGGTCGAGCTTGCTCGACACCCCCTTTTCTTCAGTAACAACTAATTAATCAAACAATCTTTTAGTAACATAGAGGTAGGGTTTTAAAAATTTCCACAACAGGATAGACCCCGCCTCCCGAAGAAATAACTGTAAATAGCTGGTCCCCCCTAAGCAACTCTGACAATAAGGGTGGATAACCCGAAAACGTTGAAACCCTTTGAGGATAGAAATGAGATCAGGGGAATTTAGGATATTAGGGAGCTCTTGATGACATAAATTACCTACTGCAGTGTGGCCATCAAAATCTCGACAACAAAGGACTAGATCGCCATTCCATAAGATGCTAAAATGATCGGCTATAGCAGGACAATAGCCAAACCTGGCTCTCTTGATAGGCTTTTGGATTAAGGTATTACCCCAATTATCCAGGATATAAGTCTCCAGAAAAATGCGGGGATAGACTTCTAGGACATTCCATTTACGCAGAGAGACCCTTTTTATCCTTTCTAAGACCCTTTCTTCTCTGATACGGTTCTGAGCCCCTTCCAAACCATACAGTTTCTTCGTCCATTGGGCCAAGGCACTATGCAAGTCAGGTATCTGTGTTGCGACCCCTCCCTGATCCAAGGGAGTAACTAGTAACCTTCTGTCTTTAGAGTTTAGTAAGTGGAGCTTGATGGTAGTTTCGCCTTTGTTCTGGATAAGCAAAGAGATAAAGTTAAGAATATTCTGAAAGTATTCCTCAGCGGTTAGCCTCCCCGCTTGCCTCAGAGCAAAGCTATCTTCATCAGGCGTTTGGAGAGAAATATTTATTTGATCGAGCTCTAAGGCCAACAATCTATCTATATTCTCCTCAGTAAATAGACTACCATTAGTAGTCAGTCCTACTTTGCACCTCATATCCCTGGCATAGGCTATAATCTGAAATACCTGGGGGTGGAGCATTGGTTCCCCCATTACATGAAAAGTGATCTTTTCGGCTATATCCATCTCTTTTAAATCCGTAATGACCTTTTTGGCCAATTCCAGAGTCATATAGCCCTTTTCCCGGGTCATTAAAGAGCTAGGGCAAAAGGTGCACCGGAAATTGCAAATATTTGTTAGTTCCATATGGACCCGGGAAATAGGGAAGGATACATATTTCTTAATAATATCAACCTTACTCATAGCTACCCTTTTTGTAAATCCTGGTGTCAGTGTCAGAAACTAAAAACTGACACTGAGACCAATAACCGATATTTATACTCCAGGCCTGCTATATTGCTTTAGAGACCTCATAAAATTCTTTATAAAATCAATCTCTATCCCCACTGTTAACCGGATGTGTTCTGATATAGCTATCAGATAATAGGGTCTGGCCTCCTGCCGTAGGGATTTTTCTAGCTGATGTGCCCAGAGCCTAACCCGCCTCAAGCTTACTAGCCTCTCCCGGATCATTTTTAAGACGTCCACAGGTTCTAAAAATTTCAAGAAATAGAGAGACAGGTCTAGATTATGGAAGGGCCGCTGTAGGGTCAAAAAATTTCTATGAAGCAGATTGCGAAATTCTTGTCTCCCCTTTTTTGTTATCTGATATACATATCTTTCCGGCCTGCGGCCATGCTGACCCACGGTTTTGGTTACTAAGCTCCTCGATTCTAAATTTTTCAAGGCATAATAGATAGGACCGGAAGATAGCTCCATAAACCTACCCATGTCTTCCTCTATTAGCTTCTTCATCTCATAGCCATGTTTAGGGCCATCACAAAGTAAGCCTAGAAGGACAATATCCTGGATCATTCCCGCCCCCCAGTCTATCTTAGTGAGCAGTAAGCAAGTTAGCGGTTAACTCCTCACTACTTACCCCCGTGTGAGTTCAAGGTAGGTTAAAGGTCTTAACAAGAAATGGAAGGATATCCAAGGTCAAGTAATTTACCGGGCCAATCCCCCTCCATCAACATAAATAGAATGGCCGGTAATAAAATTAGCGGCATCGGACGCCAGAAAGACCACGGCACCAGCGATTTCTTCCGGCTCAGCAATCCGGCCATAGGGTATGTTTCCGGCTACCATCTTATAGATATCAGGATTGCTCCAGAGGGGTTTACTAAACTCCGTCCGGGTCAACCCCGGCCCCACACAATTCACATTGATCTTAAATGAGGCCCATTCTACTGCCATACACATAGAGAGCATTTTCAAGCCCGCCTTGCTGGCATGATAAGGGCCCATATTGATGCCGGCCCGCTCTGCTCCGCCAGTAGTAATATTTATGATCCGGCCACCTCCCTGCTCCTTCATTATCTTAGCTGCTTCACGGCTGAGAAGGAATACGGCCTTAAGATTAGTATTAAAGATCTTATCCCACCCCTCTTCTTTAAAATCAAACAGAGGGCGCATATAACTTAACCCGGCATTATTCACTAATATATCTATCCGCTTAAACTCCTCCATGGTCTTTTGCACTAGGTTACTAAGTTCCTCTTTGACAGTTATATCGGTTTTTATGGCCAGTGCCTTCCGCCCCTTTTGTTGGATATCTTGAGCTACTTTTTCTAACTCTTCTGGGGTCCGACTGCAAACCACCACGTTTGCCCCCGCCTCACCTAAAGCCAGGGCAATAGCCTTACCAATACCCTTCCCACCACCGGTTACGATGGCTACTTTGCCGCTGAGTAAAAGATGGCTGCTCATATCATCCTCCTTATAAATAATTCTGCCTATAAACACTGTTCAAACAAAATTGCCGCTAAAATTACCATATACAAATTACCAAGGACAATCCTCCCGGTCAAGCAAATTTAATAGCACCCATCAGTAATCATTTACCGCAGAGGAGCAGAGACCCAGAGAAAACTATACTTACGTGATTCGTGTCCGTAAGAATAAAAGGAAATCCGCTAAATGATCATGGTATTAGACTCTTCTCTGGGCCTCTGCGTCTGCGGTGAAAACTTGCAATAAAGTATATGGTTGTATTGAGTGGCGTCTTTTGCTATAAAATTCTGTAGCCGCATCACATCCCGTACTTCGTCTAACAGTTTCCTTTTCTTTTTGGGTATTGACATATTTTTTTCGCTTTGATACATATGGCATGAAAGTAGTATGATAATGGCCTAGAGAAAATTTGCCTGAAAAGATACCTAATATCATTATCCCAAGGCAAATTTTCTTGTCAATAAATGTTCCATTGCCCAAAATGGGCAAGATACTTGGAGGAAGGTTTCTGTTTCTCCGCGTAAATTTACTACTGACGGCCTTGCTGGTGTGTTGCACAACCTACCAGGGTTTAGCTCAGGAACTTCAGAGCGTTGATGGGTGGATGGTGGTAGACTCCAGAGGCAATCGCGTAGGTCGCGTGCTCGGAGTATCCAATCCCGATAACGCGGTAATAGGCTTTGAATCAGACGGTCGCGTCTTTCAGATCAACGTGTGGCCCGGCGGGTTCCGGTTTGGAGGTGGGGTCCTATTCACGTCGCCGAACTGCCAGGGGCAGCCCTATGTGCCGGTTTCGAAACCTCCGCTCTTCATGGCCTTTGGTATAATTGCTACTCCCGGACACACAGTCTGGGTCGGTCAGTTGGAAGTTCCACCCCAGACAATCACGGTCGTATCGGTGTTGAACGACACCTGTCAGGCGTCGACCTTCAGTACGTGGGCCTTGCCGGCTATCCCGGTCGTCAATTTAGATGAACTATTCCTGCCTCCTTTCAAGCTCGCCACCGACACCACGACAGGAGTGCCAGACCATGCGCATACATATCTCACCGGAAAAGGAGAGGGGCACAACAATGTCACTGCTACAACCGGAGGCATGATTCGTCGCTGAAGTCGATCTGCCTCCTCCTAAGAAAACTGGCTCTGCTAAAGGAGTGGGGTCACCCAGTATCTGACTACTGACGCGGTGTTCAGCACCTTGCAAGATGTCGCTTCGTCCTCTGCCCCTGGCAGTGAAATCGTCTTCCAGATTATCCTGCCCCCATCGATCTTGAGTGCAGAGGACCAGGCAGTGGTGGCCGTGGCCTCCCAGCTTGCAGCACAGCGATGAGAGCCCTGGCGGAGTTTTTTCGAGCCTAAAGCCCTTGAGGCGCGGCTCAGAGCAATGGGCTTTACCCAGGTCTTCCACTTTGAGCCAGCAGAAGCCTCAAGCCGGTATTTTCAGGGACGGACGGATGGGCTCCAGTTACCGAATTACTTTGAACTCATCACAGCTAAGGTTGGTGTGTAAAGGTTCGCTAGAGCTGACTTCCTATTGTTGGGAAAGTACGGGGGAGCAACAATGAAGCGTTACCCACCAAGCGGGACTCCGCCACCTAACTCACTGTTCCACCTGACCGCCGCCCGCTTGCGGTTTGGGATGAATCCGAAAGGCCACGGTGGGGCGGCGGCAGGTGATCGGCAGCGTGTGTGCCGGGCATGGCACAGGACTGGCGAGGTGAAAGTCCTCGTACCAGGTATTATCGGAGCCGAAGGTTAGGAGAAGGGCAAGGGCGTCATCGTGAGGTGGGGTCTGGAGGAAGTCCAATCCAAAAGTGCGGGGCGACGAACAGGAACCGGATAGGAGGTGTGGTACATCCGGGACGAGTGGGCACGTGACCACGAAGTCCTCCATCCGTGATTTGGGTGTGCTTTATAAATCCGGCGTTTACGCACTGAAAGCTCCGTGTCTTACCCCGGGAGGCCTGTACAGTGTCTTAACAGAAGGTATGGCTGAGATATTGTGGCACCGCCGGGAAACCAGGTGGAAACGGAGAAGACAAAGTTCAGCCTGGAGCCACAGTGATAGACTGAGGCACGAGCAATCGTGTCTGATCGCTGTGCAGGAGTCAGCAGAGGGCATATTAG
>MHDQ01000088.1 GCA_001803565.1 Nitrospinae bacterium RIFCSPLOWO2_12_FULL_45_22
CTCTTCATTATAGCCCTCTATATCAGATGGGTAATTATCACTCAGCCCCAAAGGGTAGGAGGGAGAAAACTTTCCATGGTAGTCACTTCCAGGCAATAACAGGAGCGGGAATTCTCGGTAAACCGGGTGATTTTCATTTAACCAGGTTACATAGGATTTCACATAATCTCTAGCCTTCCCTTGGAGCTTATGACAATAATATTCTACTCCCGTGAGGAGGCCCGCATACCTCTTCCCGCCCACTTCAACTACTGCTAGATCGGCTAGAGCCTTTTCAAATGCCTCCCTTGAGCATTCATTCGGATGTGGTATTATCAATTTACGCTTGAGGACAATGGCCCTTTGAGCAACATTATTTATATCCGGTGGGCTGGGACTTCCCTCTGGCCCCTCCTCTTTGCGGTAGGTTCTGATGATCTTATCATAGACCTCATTAACCCCTTTCAGTGGTTTTCTGCTAGCCGGGTCTCCAGGATCTAGTTCGAACCCATCCTGGAAGATATCTTTATATTTATTCCAGAGGGCTACCGCAATAGTAAAGGGATAAATAGTATCACCACGGCTTGCCACAGCTAACTCATCTTCGGTCAAGGCCAAGCTGGTTCTATATTTGTCCTGGATATGTCTTAAGAGATTTCTGGTATGTTCCCGGTTTCTCTCCTCTCTGAGATATAATAGAGCGGTCATAGGGTCGTTTAGGGCCTGTTGGAAATCATAATTGATGCCTTTAAAATATTCCTGAAAATTGTATAGATACTCCTGGAAGAAGCCCCTCATTGACTCCAGGTCAGCCTCTTCGGTATATATCTGGCTCAAATGGATATTTTCCCTATGGCCCGATCCCAACTGTACATAAGTAGAGGCTTCCCCTCCCTTAAATAGCTGGATTCCCAGGCTCGCAGCGGCCAATTCCGCCTCCTCATCGGCATAGCGGGTATTATGGCATAGTATACCAACTGTATCTAGCCCCTCTTTGTAGGCCTCCAGGATTAGAGCCGTGGGGGTTGGATAGCCATCTTCAGAGAAATAGTCGTGGGTATGAAGGTCTATCTGGCCCTTGGAGGGGCGGGGGGCAGACGTTTTAATCCAGGGTTTTATCTTTTCCAGGGCCTTTAGTCGTAGTTCTTTGTTCTGTGCCCCGATGACCTCTTCAATGATCGTCTGGGCTGCTATTTCCTGGATCTCTTTCCCCAGGTTGTTCTCCAGGCAGTCCGTTAAAAAGCTGACAGATTCTTCATCCCTAATATAGCCCTCTGATCTGAGGGCTTCTATCCTCTTAGTAATTTCTGCTAACTGAGTCCTCATCTTGTCTCCCACCTTAATGCCCCTGATCCCTATCCAACCATTAGCTAAATAATTCCTTTCTCCTTCAATTGGGCGATCTTTTCTGCCCTGAGGCCTAAAAGACCACTGTATATCTCCTCATTATGCTGTCCTAGCATTGGGGCAGGCATACGAACCCTCCCGGGGGTCAAGGAAAGTTTCAGTCCCACACCATAGAGCTTCAGTGGGCCGGCAGCCGGGTGCTCTATCTCTGCTACCATGTCCCTCTCCAGGATATGCGGATCACGGATGATCTGTTTGAAGTTGTAGATCGGGCCCGCCACCAATTGGGCTTCATCTAAAATGACCATAGCTTCTTCGGCGGTCTTACCCTGCATCCATTGGCTTACCAGACCATCTACCAATTCAAAATGCTGCGAGCGGGCAGGAATGGAGTTGCAGCGGGGGTCATTAATCAAATCCTCCCGGCCCAAAATCTGGCATAACCGTTTCCAATGAGTATCTCCTGCCACCAATAAGAAGATATAATTGCCATCTATACAGCGATAGGTATTGAAAGGTACTACCCCTAAACTACGGTTACCCAACCTGTGTAAGGTAAAATCGTTCAGTGCTGCTAGCATAATCCCTGACTGGCTGGCGTAAAGGACAGAGTCCAGCAGGTTAACATCCACATGCTGTCCTTTACCAGTCTTTTCTCGATAGAAGAGGGCCAATATGCTACCATAGGCCCCGAGCCAGCCGGTCATATTGTCCGCTACCGCTATCCCGCAGCGCATAGGGGGTCCGTTGGGGTCTCCGGTAACACTCATTAGCCCGCCCATGGCCTGTCCTACCGGATCATAACCTGGCTTATAGCTATAAGGACCATACTGCCCATAACCTGAAACCGAGGTATAAATAATATCTGGCTTTATCTTTTTGATGTCTTTATAGCCCAGGTGCCATTTGTCCATAGTACCGGGCTTGAAGTTCTCAATAATTATGTCCATCTTTTTAGCCAGTTCTTTAAACAGTTCCTGCCCTTCAGGTTCCCTGAAATTCAGGGTGATCCCTTTCTTATTTCGGTTGATAGTGAGGTACAAGGCACTGGAATCCAATGTCGAGCTACTCTTAACAAAGGGAGGTAATTGGCGTAATATATCCCCTGTACCTGCTTGATCAATCTTTATTACCTCGGCGCCTTGATCAGCCAATAAAGTCCCTGCCCAGGGCCCCGCGCCAGCCGTAGTGGCCTCTAAGACCCTGACCCCTTCCAGGGGACCTTTTGATTCCCGAAGTGCCTCTTGATAGAATTCTTCCTTCCGCATCTCTTTCTTCCTCTCTTTATCTTGATTGCATTAGGAATTTTCGTTTTTGTTTTGCTGGTTTCCTTATCATAAACACGCTCTCTCAAATACGTCTACGTCACTGTAATTATAAATTAGCGCACTAAGTTTATTATTTTTTGAATGTAATCAGTGAAATCTGTGTAATCTGTGATTTCTGCCTTTAATTTAACCCTGGGTTAGACCAGGATTAGGTACTGCGTTGGGCTGCCAGCATCTTAAAGTATTCTGCCAGGGTAGCCTTCATCTGGGCATCTGATACTATCCTGGGGTCCCCGGCATCATCCTCTACTATTACCGTCGGTACCCCCAGATACTCCCTCACAGCATCAGAGACTACCCGGATCAGGCCGCAGCCTTGCTTACAGCCAAAATTGGCGAAATATATGGAGGCATTACAGCCATACTCCTTTGCCCGCTCGGCCAGCTCAATAGACCGCTCAGTATAGGGGGCACAGAAGGCCCGGGCACCCATATTACTTATCAATGCTTTACGGGCCAAGGCCTCCAGGGGATCACCGGAGGTATCTACCGGGGTGCTCAGGAAGCGGGTATGGAGGTCAGAAACTAGCACTGCCCCGAATTCCTTCTCCATCCAGTCAAATATCGGCATGTCCCAGAAGGGATAAGCCCCATTGACTAATACCCGGAAACGCTCGTTAGGGACCGCACCTTCACCCTGCTCCGCCTTCTCCAGGGTCTCTTCATAGTATGCCTTCATAAATTCAACCGTCTCAGGCATCCCTTCACTGAACATCCGTATACCAAATGAAGAGAAAGAATCGCGCCCTCCCAGGGGTGTAGGGACCCTAGCCCGCAGGGCATGGGCCTTTAAATAATAGTCATGGGCTTCTTTAGAGTTATTCAGGAATTCCCTCAGCTTCTCTGGGTCGTATTTAAGACCGGTCTGTCCTTCTACAAAGGTGATCAGGTCTTCCAACTCCGCCTTTAGGGCCCGCATACCGGCATCATCGTACCGGTAGGGCAGATTCAGGAAATATATAGGGGACTGATAGATATGGACCAGGTTCTCGATCATCACCGCCGATGAGTCGCAAGGCGACTGGGCCGTGGCAACAATAAAATCGGGCTTAGGCAGGATCCCTTCTAAGGCCAGACCTATCGTGGCCTTCTGAGGAGAACAACCTTCCTTAGGGAAACCATAAGCCTCTCCTTTATCAATATAGTCAAGGCCCAAGCCGGAAGCTATGAGTTGGATAGCATACTGCTCCGCAGCAAAGGTCACTACCCCCATGGACAAAAGGATCTCAGGATAGAAGAGGATACTGGTAATAGCTAAGGGCTTGCCCTGTTCCTGGGCCTCCTTTACCCGGGTATAGTAATCCATCATACACTGGGTATAGATCAGCTTACTGTGTGGCCGACCATGCGCCTCCTGCCACTCCAGCCTCTTCTGGAACCGCTCAATCATTGCCTCCATAGTCAGTTCTTCTCTTCCCATCGCTCATTCCTCCTCGGTTGGTGATTGGTTAATTGGTGAGTAGTTAATTTGACTTATTCAGATGATCTGGTTTATCATTAAAGAGCTAAGAACAAAGAACCAAGATGTTTTGTCTTTGCTCTGTGCTCTTTGTTCTTTGCCAGGGTTGCTTAAATTTATTGCATAGGAATTTTCATTTTAAGAAGAATGACGCCTTTAACCATTTTTTTTATCATCATGGGCGTTACCATTACGGTCATAACCTATCTGGTAACCCGGGAGGATCGGCGCCCGAAGCAGCGCTAGGGGGCACAGCGGAACCCTACGCCATTGATCCGGGCATCAGGCGGTGCTACTACCTTCTTAAATCCGAAAACCGCTAAAAATATCTTTATCCTCCCTATCTTTCCTAGAGAGAGGGCTTTTTATTCTATTATGACGGTCCCATATGGGTCTTTTGCTCTCCAACTTGCACCCCCTAATGTCGGAACCAGATAATCGTAATGGCCCTTCTCCACAAAACGGAGGCTGGCAACTGAATGCTCTCTAAAAATTTATACTCCGTAAGAAATTTACCCCTTTCAGGATATTATCCCGGCTAACTGAGGGTCTTAGTTCCATAATCCGCAGGGTTGTAGGCTCCAGGTATTTTTTTATCATAGCATAATCTACCTGACCAAAAGAGGGGGCCAGGTGGTCTTTTACCATAGGCGATAAGCGGCCTGACTCGAGATAGCTCACATACTCCTCCTGCCCCAGGGCCATTATATCTAGCTCCTGATCAGGGTTGAGGGGGTTAATAGCGGCATCATGAATATGGACCCCTAAGAGCCGGGGTTTTAGTTCTTGCAGGAGCCCTTCATGCGACTGTATAAGGAGATAGTCTTGTAATTGGGCATGGCCGATATCGTGCCAGTAGCCAAGGCTGGACTGCGGACCGAACTGGCTGAAGATAGATTTAAGCTCCTCCAGATTAGGAACCTGCAAAAATACTGACCGGTTCTCTATTCCAAGCTTTATTCTTTTAGCTGAGGCATATTTATCCAACCTCTGCAGGCTATCTATTAATTCGGGCCAGAAATCCTCTTTCTTTTCCCGCCGCTTCTCCAGCAGGGGGTTTATATGGGCAAAATAGACCTCTGTACCTAAGCTATGTTCTATTACCCACCGGCGCATCTGGCCCGGGACATAGCCAACCTCAACTATGCCTAGATGGATAATGACTACTTGTGCCGCTATGGCTTGAGCAAAATCAATAGTCTTCTGGGTTAAGAGGATGGATTTTTCTCGTAGGAGGGGGTCTTTTGTGACCAGATCAATAGCTTCCCGGAAATAGTTATCATTAAATATAGGTCTATCCCGCTCTTCTTTGGGCTTAGGGCAAGGGTTATGGATGCTTGCGATTTTAAAGGCATTAAAGCCATCTGAGGCCTGGAGGAACTCTTCACATTGTACGTCACTTAGCCCATTCAACTCAATAATATCAAAGCCTAAAGAATGGATCTCTTCTAATGCGGCCTTTATGCTATTGGTACGCCGTATATTCCAGCAAGTAGAAAAGCCATACAGTGCTACCGGAAAACCGCAGCAGTCAATCTTTATCATAATACTTCTATAGCTAAAAGTAGAGGGGGGGACTGGCGGGTTTCAAACCAGTCTATCAACTCATCCACCAGATCCATTTTTAATTCATATTTGCCTGGTTCAACCGGTGCTTTAAGGGCGATAGTCATTGAAATCTCCTCGCCGGGAGAGATATCTTTGGGTAAGGCCGCCCGGGCATATTCTTTATCCAGTATTTTACCTGTACTATCCGCCAGTTGCATGCCTAGCCGGACAAAGCCACCTTCTTCCCGCCAATCCTTCAGCCATAGCGTATCCCCGGTATTTTTTACCGAGATGGTTAACGGGAAGATTTGGCTGGCTGATATCTGCTCAGGCATATCCAACAACCGTATCTGGGTTTTTAACCGATGCGGTAACCGGCTGTCTATCCCTCTTTCCTTTTCTGGTTTGCGCTGGTAAGCGGTCAATACCGGGCTTTTAAGGATGAGATAGGTAATGGGGCGATAAGAAGCCAGGAACTCCGTTCTGCTGGCCAATATGGGTAATGGCTCAATGATAAAGGTAGGCCTCTGGGCCAGGATATAATCGGCATCATATTTCTCGTGCCCAGCAGCCCCTTGACCCATATTGAGCACGGGCTTATGGGCGATATAGAGATCATTGAGGCCCAGGCTATCCAGGCATCTTAGGCCAGAATAATACGGAATAGCGCCTGCACCCAGTACTGCTACAGTATCCGTGCCAGAGGCATTCTGCTGGAGCCATTTCCCTACCTCTACCCGCTGCTTATCCGCCTTACCTATTATAAAGACGAAGTTATATTCTCCTCTAACCGCACTGCCCCAATAAATGCCAGCGACTATCAGGATTATAAGAGGATAGCTTATTGCCTGGAGCATGCTGGGGGATACAGCTAGCTTATCTCGCAGGGCTAGATAGGTCTCTTTGAGCCCCAGGGCTATCAAGAGATAAATAATGGGTAGGAGCGGGACAAAGAACCGGCCAAAAGACCAGTCTCCTCCTACATAAACGATAAAGGCCAGATACGAGACCAGGCAGGCTATTAGATAGCTGCACCAGGTGGTAGACCAATATCTGAGGGCTGATATAAGGAGAAAACCGATAAAGAAGTAATACCCATTATGCCCCTTAATGAATTGGCTGAGGTGTTGGAACCCGCGAGCAACCTGGTGCCAACCGCTACCTACCTTGACATAAAAGGTATTGGGCAAGGGATAACCATAGTATAAGTAGCGCCAGGTATAGTAAGGCAGATAAAGGGTCATAAAGACAGCCAGACCGATCAATGCCTGGGGTATCTTATCCCTTTCTCCCTTTATCCAATGATAGATAATTTTGTGGCAAACCGTTACCCCGAAAACCAGCAACCCTTCGGGCCGGGTCAGGGCTGCCAGATAGAACATGACTACCCAGATGAGGGCAAAAAAAGGGCCTTTCGTTAAACTTTTTAGATAAGCCATAATACCAACAGTGACCAGCAAGGTAAAGAACAAGGTCTCCATCCCACTTACTGACCACCAGATAAAAGACCCATCGGCTATTAAGAACAGGATAGCCAACAGTCCAAC
>MHDQ01000089.1 GCA_001803565.1 Nitrospinae bacterium RIFCSPLOWO2_12_FULL_45_22
GGTAATATTTAGTGATAGCCTTTTCCCCGAGGGGAAAGTCAGGCGAGAAGGCCAGGAGCCAGCGGACAAATCGGGCTATGGTCTCTTCTATAGCCAAAAGGGCCTGGTATTGCTCCTGGGCGCTAATAATATAGTCTAATTGATAGAGGGCCTGGCGGTAGGTATCTGCCCCCAGGATATCATTGGCAATCAGGTAAGCCCGTATAATCCGCGGGATAGATTCCCTGGTATCCTCTATCATCTCTGGAAGGAAGGTAATGCCAGCTTGATTCACAATCTTATTGACCAATTGGGTGGCAATTATGGGCCCTTTCAAGGGATGTAAGGGAATAAATTTGCCAAACCTCTTCTGAATCTCCTGAGGGAAGTAAGAGAAGAGATATTTTTTTAGGTACTCTTCTTTTATCAACTCTGAATCTAGCAGATCACGTACCGCTTTAATTTTTATATGGGCTAGTAATAGGGCTAGTTCTGGCCGCGTTAGGCCAGCATAGCTCTGCTTGCGGCTAATCAATTCTTTATCCGAGGGGAGGGACTCTTCTTTACGCCGCAAGGTGCCACACGCCTCCAAAAAGTCTATCGCACTAATAAAATCATCCAACCTACCCTTACTCCGTATACGATCCAGACTAATGGCCAGGCCCTGGTGATAATTGTGCTGCACCACTAGAGAAAGCACTTCTGGGGTAATATCTTTTAGTATCTTATTCCTTACTGTATAGGTTATTTTTCCTTTTTTTATCAGTAGATCAAAGAGGATCTTTAGATTAACCTCATGATCAGAGAGGTCTACCCCGCCGGAGTTATCCAGGGCATCGGTATTTATCCTGCCACCCTTTAAGGCATACTCAACTCTACCCAGTTGGGTGACACCCAGGTTCCCTCCCTCGGCAATTACTCTTACCTGAACCTGGGAGGCATCTACCCGGACATTATCATTATCCTTATCCCCTACATCCAGGTTAGATTCCATAGAGGACTTAATATACGTACCTATACCACCATTCCAGAGCAGGTCTACCTCCAGGGTCAGGATGAGCCGGATAAGCTCTTCCCCATTTACTACCCCCTTTTCAGTTTGTAATAAGGACTTAGCCTGAGGTGATAACCTTATTTCCTTAGCATCCCGCTTAAAGACTCCACCACCGGGGCTGATCAGTTTTCTATTGTAGTCTTCCCAGGTAGATTCTCCCTGGCGGAATAACCGGTGCCGCTCCTTCCAGGAGCTAGCCGGATCCGGGTCTGGGTCGAAGAAGATATGCGTATGATTGAAAGCAGCCAACAGTCTAATCTTGTTAGAGAGTAAAAGACCATTGCCGAATACATCACCACTCATATCCCCGATACCAATAACCCTAATCCCTTCTTTCTCTATATCCCGGCCCATTTCCCAGAAATGTCGCTTTACACATTCCCAGGCCCCTTTGGCCGTGATCCCTTCTTTCTTGTGGTCATAGCCAGCGGAGCCGCCCGAGGCAAAGGCATCCCCTAGCCAGAAATGATACTGGCTGGCGATAGAGTTGGCCGTATCTGACAGATGGGCAGTGCCTTTATCGGGAGCTACTACCAGATAAGGGTCTTCCTCATCATAACAGAGGCAGACCCCCGGGTGGATGGCCTGGCCATCTATCAGGTTATCTGTTATGTCTAGCATCCCTTTTATTAAAACCTTATATTTTCCGTCAGCCTTGGCCCTTTCTTCTTCCCGGGTTTGGTATTTGCCATAGATGATAAAACCCCCTTTAGAGCCTACGGGTACTATCACCGCATTCTTAATAGTCTGGGTCTTCATCAGACCCAGGATCTCTGTGCGGAAGTCATCCAGCCGATCACTCCAGCGGATACCTCCCCGGGCTACCTTACCACCCCTTAGATGCACACCTTCCATATCTTTCTGGTGGACAAAGATCTCATAGAGTGGTTTAGGGATAGGCATCTTTTCTACTTTGGTCCCCTCAATCTTTACCGATATATAATGTTCTGGTTTGGTGGGCTGATAAAAATTAGTCCGCACCGTCGCCTGGATAAGGTTAAAGATAGCCCGCAGGATGCGGTCTTCATTGAGCCGGGGGACCTTTTTTAAAAAGCTAAAGAACTTCTCCTCTATCATAGGTAATAAATTAGCCAGCCGATGGTTTTGATCTCCGTATTGCTGGTCGGGACAGAATTTAGTAGTAAAATATTCGTATAGCAAAGAGACCCCTTCGGGGTTATTACTCAGGACTTCACCGATATTCCGCTTAGTATAAATACCACTGATCTGGTGGAGATAGTTTCGATAGAGGCGGAACAGGTCAACTTCGCGCCAGGATACGTTAACCAGTAAAATCAATTTATTAAGCCGGTCGTCTATAGCTATCTCTTTAAAGACCTGGAGGATGCCTTCCAGTAGCTGGGCCTGGGTTTCGGGCTTTATAGCTCTGGCCGGACTATCTGCCCGTAGTATCTCAAAGCTCTTTATATAGGCCAGGGGAAGACCTTCGGGCTTTATCTCGGTAGGTACTTCATCCACCACGGTCAGGCCAAAATTGTCCAGCCGTGGGATAATATCAGTAAGATAGAGCTCTTTCTGGTGGTATAGTTTCAAAGAATAGAGGGATTTACCAGGCTCAGAAGCCTCTTTTTCTATAGATGCCTGGGTCTCTCTCTGGGTGTAGAGTTCTTCTAATGATTGAATGTCTTTAATAGCCTGCTCTATCCGGGTGACCGCCTTATATTCCAGAGGGAAGGCCCGGCTATATTTGTCAGATAAGGCCCGGGCCTGGTTATATGGATAACTTTGCAATAAACCCTCAAACAATTGCTCTTCCCAATCCCTGGTAATATTCTTTATGTCTTCCTTTACCTTGTCCAGGTCTATCTTAAGGATATTCTCTTTAGGGGCTCCCAGGTAGAAATGGAGCCGGGCCATAGGATAAATATCCCCCATCTTTAACCTAAAATCTGAATAAGTAGCATTAAGAGACTCTACCAGGTACTCTTTTATCCGCTCCTTGGTCTCGGGATTATATTTATCTTTCGGCATCAGGACAAAGGCCGAGAGGGAGCGGGCCCATTTGTCGCGCTTCAAGAATACACTTACCTCACCCCGCTGCTCGCTGAGGATCATCTGTTTAATGATGGATTGGAGTTCCTTTACATCGGTATATAAGAGATCCTCAATCGGGATGAAGTTAAAAGAGGCGGCTATATCCTTGTACTGCTGGGATGCCTCAACGGCCCCCTCCAGCCTGAGGACTTCTTCCATCTTTCTTTTCAGGATAGGGATCTTAGTCCCTTCTTGAGAGATAGCCCTTAAAGTAAAGAGGCCCAATAAAAGCTTGTAACCCACTACTTGCCCCTGTTCATTTAGCCTCTTTATCCCTATCTGATCCACCTTGCCGCTGCGGTGCACGACGGTCTCAAAAGGACTTTTGTCAACCATTAATACATTAGGGCTGGTAAAAATATCTTTGATCTCTTCAGGCAGCTCTGCTAGTGATTTAGCCAGAGGTATAGGCAGGTCGCCGGCCCGGCAGATGCCCAATTGACTACCGGGATCAAGCTGTATATATCGCTCTCCATCATCGTAATAATAAGAATAAGAACAATACCCCAATAGCACCATATTCTCGGCCAGGAGCCAGCGAAGGAAATCTATGGTTTCTTTTATCTCTGCCTTCTGCTCTGGCAAGTATTGCGCCGAGTATTCCAGATCATTAATAATATCCTTTGTTTCCTTCTCCACCCGGGGAAAGTCCTGGACTACATATTGGGCTTCCAGCAGGGTCTCTCTTAAGTCATTCTCTATAGTCGCTAATCTCTCTGGGTCTGCTATCCTCTCTATATCTATATGGATTAAGGTTTCTTTGGGCCCGGGTTGTGTGCCCGGCTCAATTCTGATTATCTTATTCTTCCTATCCCTCTCTAGAGTAAATATGGGATGAATACAACCGAACTCTTTGATCTTATTTCTCTTCAGGTATAGCTGGATACTATCTGTCAAGAAAGGCTGGTTTTCCAGGGTGGTTTCTATTATGGTATATGGAGAAGACCCACCGTCTGCTTTTCCCGGTGGGGTAAAGACCCGTACTTTTATATCCCTGGGTGGTTTATTGTCTATGAATTGGAAGGAGCTTAAGAGGTTCTCTTTTAACTCGTCTGGTGAGAGCTTGGTTAAGGTATCCCAGGGGACACCAACCAGGCACAACTGGGTAAACTGCCCCAGCAGAGGAAATTTCTTGCTGCCCACCTCTTTCTGGAGCTTTTCCAAAATCTTGTTGATAAGATCACTTAGAGACTTTTCTGTCTCAACTTTATCAACCAAGCTACGTCTCCCTCACTTAAATCATCCATCGGTATATTATATACCAAAACCTGGTATGCAACTATTTGGTAATTGTTCATCCACCAAGCCCCTAAGTCACTAAGACCGTAAGCAGTGAGGAGTAAAGAGTGAGCCGAGATCTGTTAACTTCTTACTGCTCACTGCTCGCTCTTCACGGTTTGTGTCTTAGTGGTAGAGAAGGGTTATAAAGTCTGATCTTTTCTCAAGAATAAGGCTGGGATAATAGCCAGGAGAGAAAAGACACTGATGATGAAAAAACAGTCTTGATAAGCGGCTACCGTTAGTTGCCTAACAGAGACTCCCTTTAGAAAATCGGCCAAAAGCATCTTATTCTTAAGCACATCCCCTCCTACTACACTGAATCCTTTTAAAGGGATCAGGTTGGTCCCTGCGGCCAATTGGCTTTTACTTATGTGTTGTATAATATGAGCCTGCTGGCGGCTCACCAATAGGGCCGCTGCCAGGGCTACTCCCAGGCTCCCACCCAGCCCCTGCCGCACAATGTTTAGGAGACCAGCTCCCATACCTACTTTCTCCTGGGACAATGAGCCTAAAGAAACGGCTATAAGCGGAGACCAGATAATGGCCAGACTGGCATAGCGTGAGGCTATCATTACCGTCAGAAGCAAATAACTGCTCTGGAGGCTTAAGATGGACATCCAATAGGCGCTCCCGGATAAACAGCATAGGCCCATAATGATCAAAATGCGCGCATCTATCCAATCAGAAATACGGCCGGATATCAGCATGATGATACCCATTAATAATGATCCGGGCATTACTAAAAGACCCGCCTCTAATGGGGTATAACCTAACAAGTCTTGAACAAAAAGGGAGATCAAAAAGATAGAGCTTAGCAAGGATAACCCGAAGAAGATACCTATTAGAGAGCCAACAGAAAAGTTAACATCTTTATAGAGGTTCAGGTCAATCAAGGGCTCCGGAATCAATTTTTCTAAGACAATGAATACCAGGAAAAAAATGAGAGCCACCAGGAGTAACGATTGAATATAAAGAGAATCCCATCCCTTCTCATTGCCCCGTCCCAAGGCCAGGAGGAGACTAACCAAAAAGACTGTCAAAAGCAAAAGCCCGGCGTAATCTAAGCGGCCGTTTTTACGCTGCCGATTATCCGGAATAAGGTAATAAATAGCCATTAATCCCAGGAGACCAAGAGGAATATTCGAGTAGAAAACCGCACGCCAACTGAGATATTCTGTGAGGAAGCCCGCCAGGGTTGGCCCTACAACGGGGCCAAAAGATACCCCAAAACCAAAGATGCCCATAGCTAACCCCTTCTCACTAGCAGGGAAGATATCCAATAAGATGACCATGGCTAGTGGCATAATGATCCCTGCCCCCATTCCCTGACAGACCCGGAAAAAGATCAATGACGGTAAGCTCCAGGCTAGAGAGCAGGCCCCTGAGGCCAGGATGAATAGAAATAGGGCCCCAAGAAAGAGTTTCTTGTAACCCAGGATATCACTGAGACGGCCTAGAGTAGGCATCATCACCGCCATCGCAATCATATAGGCTGATACTACCCATTGGATCTCATCAGGATTGCTCCCAAAATTTTTCATTATCTTGGGAAAGGCAATGTTAACCCCGGTACTATTCAAAACTACCATCAAGGTGCCAAAGATTACAATCAGACTAATAACCCATTTATAGTATGAATGATCCGGGGAGAAGATTGAAGGCAGGGCGCTTTCCTCCATAGTCCCTGGGGTTTTCCTTTTGAAGCTTGATAGTATGGATAAAAATATTTCTTTAAAAATGTCTAGACGTAACATGTAGCGGCGATTACCAGGATTATAAAATTAAAAGGTGTCAGTAAAACCAACTTTATATGGTAGACAAATATTAACAAATTATTACCCCTTTATCAAACCCAGATCTCCATTAGCTGCGGTCAGGAGACTCCTGGGTTCGGGATATTTCCCTTGATGTTTTGTCTAGCGCCTGTATAATAGCGGGCAAAAATAGAGGAGGGTTGAATAATGGTCAGAGCGCTAGATGGTATTAAGGTACTGGATTTATCCCGGTTATTACCCGGTCCATACTGTAGTATGATGCTGGCCGATTTAGGGGCTGAGGTCTTGAAAGTCGAGGACCCGGCCCTGGGGGACTATGCCCGGCAGCGGGAGCCCCAGGTAGCTGGGGTAGGAGGTATGTTCCAAATACTTAATAGGAATAAGAAGAGCCTTACGCTTAACTTGAAGCACCCAGAAGGGGTTGAGATTTTTTATAAGCTGACTAAGGGAGCAGACGTTATCCTGGAGGGTTTTCGCCCCGGGGTGATGGACCGCCTGGGCGTGGGCTATGAAAAGATCAGGCAGATAAACCCCAGGATCATCTACTGCTCCTTAACAGGCTATGGCCAGGATGGGCCATATAAGGATCTGGTGGGCCATGATATCAATTACCTGAGTTATGGTGGAGTACTGGGTATCAGTGGGCCGAATGATGGTCCCCCTATGAGTGCCGGCGTGCAGATTGCCGATATTGGTGGGGGGGGTATGATGGCGGTTATTGGAATTCTCACGGCGATTATAGCCAGGGAAAAACTGGGTAAAGGACAGTTTATTGATATATCCATGCTGGATGGAGTGATTTCCTGGATGGCCAATCATGCCGGGGATTATTTTGCCTCCGGCAAAGTGCCTAAAAAAGGCGAGGGCCGGCTGGGGGGTGGGCTGGCTTGCTATACAGTTTATGAGACCAGGGATGGTAAATATATCTCTATAGGCGCCCTGGAGGAAAAATTCTGGGCAAATCTATGCCGTATCCTGGGCAAGGAAGAGTTTATTGCCGGGCAATATGACTATGGCCCTAAACAGGAGGAGATCAAGGCTGAACTAAGCAAGCTCTTTCTTACCAAGGAACGCGATGAATGGGTAAGGCTCTTGAACCAGGTAGATATCTGTGCGAGCCCGGTTTATAACCTGGATGAGGTATTTAATGACCCTCAGGTAAGATATCGCAATATGGTATTAGAGATAGAGCACCCAACAGCAGGTAAGATCAGACAAATAAATAACCCCCTCAAACTTTCTGAAACACCGCCAGCCATCAAAACCCCTGCACCCCTTCTGGGTGAGCATACTGATCAGATTCTTACCGAGCTAGGTTATTCTCTGGAAAAGATCAGTAGGCTCCAGCAGCAAAAAGTCATTTGATGTCTATTATGAGATTATATCTTTACCAATTTCATCCATAAACTCTTTGGGGGTAATTATCCTGATGCCCTTAAATCTTTCAAAACGGAAGTGTTTTTTATTTCCGGTGATAATAAAATCTGCTTTGGCTTTGAGGGCACATTCTAAAATGCGGTTATCAGCTTCATCCTCCGTGATGATGTCTAACTTTTTGGTTGGTTTGACTATTGTTGCTTTTTGGTTAATTTCTTCAATTAACTCCATGATTTCATTATGGCCAAGTTTGAAACGGGGTCTTTTAAGGACTTCCTCATATTCTTTTATAAGTGCTGGAGAAATAAAAAGCCTTACTTTATCTTCTAAAGCTAAGGATAAAAGTAAGGCCGGCAGGCTTTCTTTTTTGAGAGCGGCTGAAACTATCAGATTAGTGTCATAAACTACTTTGAGCATAGGTTAGCGGCCTTGCCTAAAGGTCTTAATTTCTGCGTCTATCTCCTCTAAAGCAAGTTTATTTGTTCCAGCCTTTTTAGCCTGTTCTTGAAGTTTCGTTAAGGATTTAGGTTGTTTAATAATATTTTTTAAATAATCCTCCACACTTAAAATTACCGCCGTTGCTTCCCCTTTTTTGCTAATCAAAAAACGGTCTTGATATTTCTTAACCCTTTCTAAAATTTGGCCTAATTGTGTTCTGGCTATAAGGGCCGAGATTTCTTGGGTCACTTTTAGGTCTCCTTTCCTCACTATTCTCCCTCCTTTAGTAGTGATTAATTAATTAGTTGTGATTTCATCTTATCATTGGGGGGTTGTTTGTCAAGGGATAAGTAGTTTTACGATTGAGGCAGTTGCGAAATTTTAAGAGGACTGACAAATAAGGATATGCAGGTGGGCAAAAAATATTTTACCCCAGAGGAGTGCTGTAAAATCGGGTTTTTCAGTTAGAGGTTACTACAGGAATAAGTGTCAACAAATATCTTCTCTTGGCTATAATGACCCTGAACACTTTAGCCAGAATAAAAAGCTATCCCAGATAAAAATGAATTTCTACACAAAACGGCGTCAGGATGACGCACGTGGATAAGTTGGGGAGTTGAGAAATAAGGGATTTAGGTAAGGAGAAAAAAATAGAATGTAGCACTTTTAGACAGGAGGCGACGGAGAGAAAGAATATAAGCTGGGTTGGCTTGAGGGTTTTTAGTTGGGCCTTTCTTTTGGTCACTCCTACTGCCTTTTATTTAGAAGAGGGTAGCTTGAAGTTTTCTTGGTTTAGATGCCTCTATCTTCTGGTCTTTCCAGAGTCCCTCTATAAGGGTATCAATGGTAT
>MHDQ01000090.1:0-144 GCA_001803565.1 Nitrospinae bacterium RIFCSPLOWO2_12_FULL_45_22
CCGCAGGACGCGGGACGAGTATGGTATACCTACTCTTCTCCTGATGGAAAATGCCGCTTCAGGAATTACCCGTACTGTAGTGGAAATGCTGGGCTCAGTCAGCAGGAAACGGGTAACAGTCATATGCGGCAAGGGGAATAATGG
>MHDQ01000090.1:320-487 GCA_001803565.1 Nitrospinae bacterium RIFCSPLOWO2_12_FULL_45_22
CGGCGCTGAATCACAGCCATATGATTTTAGATGCCATGATCGGCACAGGTCTCTCTTCAACAGTCAAAGAAGAATATAAGGAAGTGATAGAACTTATTAATGATTCCAACAGACCGGTAGTTGCAGTAGATATACCCACTGGAATCGCCTCAGATACAGGTGAGGTT
>MHDQ01000090.1:584-2149 GCA_001803565.1 Nitrospinae bacterium RIFCSPLOWO2_12_FULL_45_22
AAATAGTTGATATATCCATACCAAAATCCGCTATTGAGAAAGAGGCAATATATTTAAACCTCCTCACAGAGGAGGATATGCAAAGCATCATCCCATCCCGGCAGACTGACACCCACAAAGGGACGAATGGACATGTGCTGGTAATCGCCGGCTCCATCGGTAAAGGCGGTGCAGCAGCAATGACTGCTTTATCCTGTCTCAGGTCAGGCTCAGGGCTTGTAACACTTGCAGTGCCGGAGAGTGTACAGCCGATAGCAGCCATGAAACTTACGGAGGTCATGACACATCCCCTTGCCGAGACTGATGAGAAGTCAATCGCAGCTTCTGCTGTACACATGATACTGGAACTATCCAGGGACAAGCAAGTCGTTGCAATAGGACCAGGGCTCACAACGCACAAGGAAACGGTGTCAGTAGTAAAGAGTCTGGTAAAAGAAACCGGCATACCCATGGTAATTGATGCAGATGCTATAAATGCGCTTGCAGACTCACCAGGACTACTCAAGGAGAGGAAGTCTCCCACTATACTTACCCCTCATCCGGGTGAGATGGGCAGACTTACCGGAAAGAGTACAGCAGAAGTTCAGAAGGATCGTATCGGGGTTGCCCGGGGTTTTGCTATGGAGCATGGCGTATACATCGTGTTAAAAGGGGCACATACTGTAATTGCTGAACCCTCCGGAGCAGTGCATATCTCCGCCACCGGCAATCCGGGAATGGCATCCGGAGGGACAGGTGATGCACTTACAGGTATAATAGCAGGGCTTATCGCACAGGGACTTGAGACTGCAGACGCAGCGAAACTTGGTGTATATCTCCATGGCCTTGCAGGGGATTTAGCAGCAGAAGAAACAGGGATGATTGGCATGATTGCAGGTGACCTTATAGGGCGTATACCGGCAGCAATAAAGCAGGTAGCAGGTAGCAGTAAGCAGGTAAATCTAAATTAAGGAGCAAGAATGGCTACAGCCAAAGACATAATGACTAAAGAGGTCATAACAGTTACAACGGACGTAACCATCGAAGGTCTCGCCCGCATCCTTACGAAACACGACATCAGCGGGGCGCCGGTAGTTGATGAAGAGGGTAAACTCATCGGAATTGTAACAGAAAGCGACCTGATAAAGATGGAGCAGAGACTTCATATCCCCACAGTAATCAACATCTTTGATGCAGTAATATATCTTGGAAGCTCAAAGAAATTTGAAGAGGATATCAAGAGAATGGCTGCAACCACGGTCGGGGATATATTCAAGAAAGATGTGGTAACAATAACCGAAAGCGCTACCATTGAAGAAATAGCTACAATTATGAGTGAGAAGAATATCCACCACCTCCCCGTCATCAAAAAAGGAAAGCTTGCCGGCATAGTGGGAAAGAAGGATATTGTGAAGGCAATCGCAAAAGGTGAGAGATAAATACCCGAGTAAAATTTGAATTACTCGATTACAATCAAGACGACGAGTGTTAAAGAAACAATAGCAATTGGAAAAAAATTGGGGAAGCTCATGTCACCCGGCGATGTAATATACCTGACAGGCGAGCTTGGTGCCGGCAAGACCTGT
>MHDQ01000090.1:2310-5205 GCA_001803565.1 Nitrospinae bacterium RIFCSPLOWO2_12_FULL_45_22
AATTGTATACGGTAAAGGGGTCACGGCGATTGAATGGGCCGAAAGGATAAAGGATGTACTGCCGGATGAGAGGCTGGATATAACATTGAAGTGGGTGGATGATAAGACACGCTCTATTGAGATACGAGCGTTTGGACATCATCACAAAGAAATACTGGATAAACTTGGAGAAGGAAAGAGTAGTAGTCATGGATAGCGGAACAGATGCAATTGAAATAATCAAAGACATGAAGGAATATCTGCTTTCCTTGAAAGAAAGCGGTGTGGAAGAGGTCTGGGCTGAGGAAATCCCCTCTGAAACACCGGCACAAAAGCCTCGGCAGCTTGAAGCACTGCGGGAAAAAATCGGCGATTGCCATAGATGTAAGCTCTGGGAAGGGAGAACTAACATAGTCTTCGGCACAGGCAGCCCTGATGCAGCCTTGATGTTTGTCGGCGAAGGCCCTGGACAGGAGGAAGACAGGCAGGGTAAGCCGTTTGTCGGAAGGGCAGGAGACTTACTTACAAAGATGATTGCAGCAATGGGGCTCACGCGGGATAACGTTTACATAGCAAATGTGATAAAATGCAGACCTCCGGGCAACAGGAACCCGGAGGAGGATGAGATTGCATCCTGTAAGCCATTTCTCAATGAACAGATTGACATACTCAGACCTAAGGTTATATGTGCTCTGGGGACATTTGCAGCTCAGACCTTGCTTGATACAAAGACAAGGATCAGTGACCTGAGGGAAAAGATTCATGAGAGAGGCGGTTACAAAATAGTGCCCACATTCCATCCGGCATATCTCCTGAGGAATCCAAATGAGAAGCGCCGTGCGTGGGAAGACTTGCAGATTGTAATGAAAGAATTGGGACTGGTTGGGGAATGATTAAATGAAACAACTATGGGCGCCATGGAGGTTGAACTATATCTTAGAAGGCACTACTGACGAGTGTATCTTCTGCGTAAAACCAAAGGAAGATAAAGACAAAGACAATCTGATCCTCTTCAGAGGAAAACATGCCTTTGTTATAATGAACCTCTACCCGTATGGCAATGGCCATCTCATGATAGTCCCTTATGAACATGCAAGAGAACTAAACGAACTGCCGGAAGGCACCCTCCTTGATCTAATGCTTCTCACAAGGAAGTCAGAGAATGTCCTGAAGAAGATATTCCAGGCACAGGGTTTTAATATAGGGATAAACCTCGGCAAGGCAGCAGGAGCTGGAATAGATGAACATCTGCATATTCACATCGTTCCCAGATGGATAGGTGACACTAATTTTATGCCTGTACTCGCTGATATTAAGGTAATACCACAGCATATATGGGCAACCTATGACCTCCTTCTGCCATTTTTCAGGGAGGAAAAATAAAGGAGGTAAAGAATGCTGCGTATTATCTTCGCCCTTATTATTGTAATCATACTTGCTGTTATGGCAATGGCTAATAAAGAATTGGTCAGTATCAGCTACGTCTTAGGTTCCACATCACCGCTGCCCCTCTATCTCGTGCTAATTGTGACTTTTTTTATCAGTGCATTTGTATTCACATTAATCCTGTTACCCTCATGGATTCGGGACAAGATGGAGATAAGAAAGCTGCGGCGAAGGCTCAGGGATATGGAAGAAACAAGAAACTGAGATAACATCAGATGACAAACCAGGATCAGTTAACCCCCCTTTTACGCCAATACCAGAACATAAAAAAAGAACACAGGGATGCAATATTATTCTTCAGGATGGGGGATTTCTATGAGATGTTTTTTGATGATGCCGTCACTGCATCAAAAATACTTGAGATAGCGCTTACTACACGGGATAAGCGAAATGAGAATCCCATTCCAATGTGCGGAATCCCATACCATGCAGCGGATTCATACCTCCCTAAGCTGATCAGGGCCGGACACAAAGTCGCTATTTGTGAACAGACAGAAGACCCGGCAACAGCAAAGGGAATAGTAAGGCGTGAAGTGATACGGGTTGTAAGTCCGGGAACAGTGCTTGATGGGAACCTGCTTGAGTCTAAGGAAAACAATTACATTGCATCTATATATCATGGAAGGGACATGGCAGGTCTGGCTTTTGTGGACATCTCTACAGGGGATTTCTATATTGGGGAAGCACCTGTCCTGAGAGAAGTCGAAGGAGTGAGGGTGGGTCTTTCAGACGAAATATCCCGCATAGCCCCAAAAGAGTTAATAGTACCTCAAGGTCTTGACTGCTCGAAATTTCTCAAAAACAGTCAACTGCAGATGCTGTGCATCAATACATGTCCCATAGAAATGTTTGAATTCAACAGGGCTTCATCAATCTTCAATGAACATATAAAAGAGAAGCCGCCTGAATTTGCAGGTATTGATACACTCAGCCCGGCAATAAACGCAGCCGGTGCTCTCCTGAACTATCTTTCTGAAACCCAGAAGACATCGCTCAGGAATATCAACAGCGTTAAGGTCTGGCGGCATGATCAATATATGATTGTAGACGACGCGGCACAACGGACTCTCGAGCTTGTTAAGTCATCACAAACAGGTCAGCGTAAGGGCACCCTGTTTCATCTTCTGGATAAGACAATGACACCCATGGGAGGAAGACTGTTGAGACAATGGATACTCAATCCGCTCATGGACACTAATGAGATCATTAAACGGCAGGATGCAATTGAAGAATCAAAGAATAATTTCACTCTAAGATATAAATTGAGAGAGCTTTTAAGCAATATCCACGATATGGAGCGCACCATAAGCAGGATTACTCTCAAGTAGGCAAATGCACGCGACCTTGTATCTCTGAATCAATGCCTCGGAATTATACCTGAATTAAAAGGGCTCCTTTCCGGATCTTCGGATCCTATGATTAGCATGGCAGTTAACATGACAGATGGTGTTGGAGAACTGAGAAAGTTAA
>MHDQ01000090.1:5236-6659 GCA_001803565.1 Nitrospinae bacterium RIFCSPLOWO2_12_FULL_45_22
CTCAATCACAGACGGCGGCATTATCAGAGATGGTTATAACCGTGATCTCGATGAACTGCGTGAAATAAGCCGTGAGGGGAAGGGATGGATTGCAAGGCTTGAGGCAAAGGAACGGCAGAGGTCGGGCATAGACTCCCTGAAGATCCGCTACAACAGGGTCTTCGGGTACTACATTGAGGTTACAAAGGCAAACATTCATAATGCCCCGCAGGACTATATAAGAAAGCAGACACTTGTCGGAGCTGAACGGTTTATCACACCCGAGCTGAAGGAATATGAGGAAAAGGTGCTGGGGGCGGATGATAAGATAAAAAGGCTTGAACATCATTTATTTGAAGAAATACGGGAAACAACGGCAAGAGACGTTGAGAATATACAGAGGAGTGCAAAGGGGATTGCAGTAATAGATGTAATAGCGGCGCTGGCAGAGGCAGCCCACTCGTATCATTATGTCAGGCCTGTTGTAAGCCATGGTTTCACAATAAAGATAAAAGACGGCAGGCATCCTGTAATAGAACAGATGGGCCTTGGTGAGCGCTTTGTACCTAATGACATGGAACTGGATTATGAGAAAAACAGGCTTATGGTCCTTACAGGTCCCAACATGGCAGGTAAATCAACCTATATGCGGCAGGCGGCAATGATCGTGCTGATGGCGCAGACAGGAAGTTTTGTCCCTGCCAGCGAGGCACGGATAGGGGTCGTTGACCGTATATTCACAAGGATTGGGGCATCGGATAATCTAAGTGAGGGGCGAAGCACATTCATGGTTGAGATGGAAGAGACTGCGAGTATTCTGCGTAACGCTACTCACCGCAGCCTTATATTGCTTGATGAGATCGGCCGCGGGACAAGCACCTTTGACGGCATAAGCATAGCATGGGCCTCTGCTGAATTCATAAACAGGATGCTGCGGGCAAAGACACTATTCGCTACCCACTATCATGAACTGACCGAACTTGCACTCACTACAGAAGGGATATTCAATGCACACATGGCTGTACGTGAATGGAACGATGAGGTTATTTTCCTGAGAAAAGTTATGCCAGGGATGGCTGATAAGAGCTATGGTATCCAGGTAGCAAGACTTGCAGGTATACCTATGGAGGTGATAAACAGATCTAAGGAAGTACTCGCCAACTTAGAGAAAGAGGAGCTGGACGATTCAGGTATGCCGAAATTGGCACACTCTGATAAAGACAAAGAGAGGCATGCCTCTCAGATAGATATATTCAGTCCACCCGATGAAACCCATCCGATATTGATTGAACTAAAAGAGATGGACATAATGAACATGACCCCCCTTGAGGCACTGGCAAAACTTGATGCGCTCAAGAGGCGGATACCGTAATGCTTCTATGGATTGGATTCATAGCATGCACGGCAGCAATTGTCTACTCAGGAACACGCCTGTCAAAATACG
>MHDQ01000090.1:6683-7192 GCA_001803565.1 Nitrospinae bacterium RIFCSPLOWO2_12_FULL_45_22
GTCTGGGGAGGGCATGGATTGGTGTTGTCCTTATGGCGTCTGTTACCTCACTTCCTGAATTAGTCACAGGGATAACATCTGTTACATATGCAAATGTACCTGATATTGCTGTAGGCGATGTGCTTGGAAGTTGTGTGTTTAACATGTTAATACTTGCCTTTCTTGATGTCCTTTACAAGACAATGCCTGTATCAACAAAGGCCAATCAGGGGCATGTATTATCTGCCGGTTTCGGCATACTCCTTTTGAGTACCATTGCATTCAGCCTGTATGCACATAGTTACATACCTTCAATATTATGGATAGGGGCATACAGTCTTTGTACTTTATTTATATATATTATTGCAATGAGGTTGATATTCTATTATGAAAAGCGCCAGATGTCCAAATACCTGGAAGAGATTGCAACTGAAACTAAATATGAAGATATATCAACAAAAAATGCAGTCTTGCACTACACAATTAATGCATTCTTTGTAATTATTGCAGCCGCCTTTCTGCCAAAGATC
>MHDQ01000091.1:0-1042 GCA_001803565.1 Nitrospinae bacterium RIFCSPLOWO2_12_FULL_45_22
GAATTTTTCTATCGCCTCTTTTTCTGTTCTGGAAAATGATTGGACTACTGTAAATTTTGGTCTTTTATTTTCGTTATTAGGCGAAACCTTGAGGGCAATATATTTCCCTTTTTTTTTGCAAAGCCAGGTCTGCCTCACCAAAGGCACAACAGCACCACAAGCCGGATTTTTGCATTTAACTGTCCTTGTCCATAGATATGCAACTGGATTCAAGATATTAGTAGCTTTGAGAGTTTGTTGTTTGGGTTTTCTTTCAAAGATTTCTTTCTGCTCTGGAATCTTTATGAATTTTTCTTCCTGTATTAAATTTTTATACAAATCCCCAATCTCTTCCTTTGCCTTCTCAATGACCCACCTGCCCCATTTCTCTACTTCATCAACCAGTCTCTTGCCATATTTCTGCGGATATACCAGGGTGGCAAGGAGAACGATATAAGCCACGGGATTTAGTTCCACGGCATAGGCATCACAGCCGAGCCTCAATGCCTCAAGGGGAATTGAACCTCCACCAGCAAACATATCCAAGATTTTTGGCCTTGGCGCCCTTCCTTCTTCAATATCCTTTGCAGTAATCTCTTTCCCAGGTTCTTTTGACAGCCTTTCTGCATGCGCCTCGTAAATGTGTTTCCGGGCCTCTTTTATTGCCTGTTCTGTCTGTAATCTCGTTTGAGATTCTCCTCCGTATTTGCATAATCTCTGGATAAATCCTGATTTTGGCCCTCTACCATTCTTCTCTTTTGGTGCAGGAATTAAAGAGGCATACACAGCCGCCCGGCAGGCAACAAGTGGCCGGCGTGCCCACCAGAGATGTAAGGTTGATATATGCCCTTGCCTGATAGACTTTTCTCTGGCAGATTCTTTACTTATCTCCTTTATCGGCAAGAAGTCCTCAATTAGCCGTTTGTCGTTTTCCATGTTTTACCCTTTTATAACTTTTAAAAACCTTTCCTTAAAACCAATAATTGTTAATCCAACAATTTCATTTGTATCCTCTCTATAACGCACAATTATTCCCTCTCCAACATCCACACCTATTGCCTTC
>MHDQ01000091.1:1066-5035 GCA_001803565.1 Nitrospinae bacterium RIFCSPLOWO2_12_FULL_45_22
CAAGTATTTTTAACGCTTCCATAAAACTTCCCTCCATTTTAATGGCTTGTTTGTAAAGTACGCTGTCAACACAAATCCATCTATCTTATTTATCTCTTTATACACTACAAGTAAGTATTTAGAAGTCAAAGGCGTTTCCGCATGGAATTTAATTGCAATCAATGTTAAATAATCACCTTTTTGTACCAAATCAGGATTGGTCAAAGCATCAATTACTTTGTCCTTTTCTTTAACCATTTCTGGATGTCTGGAAGTGATATGTTTCCATCTTTCAGTGGTCAATCTGACAGGCACACCATTGACTGAATATGCAATTATCATCGAACCCCAATCTTTTCAATTTCTCTTGCAGGTATTTCATAATGACTTACCGGCTTTATCTCTTTTGCAGCATATTCAAGTTGATATGCTGGATTCTGGATGGTCACCATTTGATAGTCTGATTCTGTCGGATTCCAGACCACATAGAGCCAGTAGGTATCTTTCAATTGCCGTGCCTTGAGCCATTCATTAATAGTAAGCCTTATCGGCTGACCCCGCCTCCTTCCCTTTACCTCTATCCTTTTGACCCCACGATAGCCGGTTGCCGAATCCGCCGGACTCAGGCTCCGAATATCAAAACCCAATTTGTAGGGCGAAACATCTTCTGGCTCCCAGCCCCTATTGCTTTCATATCCAATAACAATCTCCATAGCTGCCTTTTCACTCTTCTGCTTTTCTTCCTCGAATTCGATAAATTCAGAAAACCTAGACAACTCCCCGGGGGGTAAGACAAAAAAAGAGGCAATGTGACTTATTGGGCCACTACGGACAATGGAAAAACCTGCTATATCCTTGAGCTTCTCGGTCTTTGTCCGCCCCAAATCCTCCAGTTCCTTCTCTAAATTTGAAGGTATGCTCACATCTTCACCTAATGCCAATCTAGCCTTTACCTCCATTATCCTTTTTTGCAGGGTATAGATTCGGGCGTCAAAGGATTTTTCCAAATACTCCTGGATGACCCTTGCCCGTTCCTGTCTTTCCTTGAGCATCTCCTGTCTTTTCTGAAGCTGATACCCCGCCATCAGAAAATCTTTAGCTTTATCAATATCAAACTCAGGCAACTGGTCAAAAGGCTGGGGATTTGGCGAAACATCGTGGAGGAGGTCAGGAGGTACCATTGATAATTCGCCCTTGGCATTTTCTTTCAATGCTACCAGTTCTTTGTAGATTAGGGTATTATGGGGCTCACCGACAATGCCTAACTCGAGGAAATGGAGCCAATACGGCTCTTGTGCATCAACATCAAGGAATGCTGACCATCTCCCATTGAAACCTTTGAGTTTATCAAACAATTTCTCATCAACTACCGCATAAAGGGAGTGTCCGGGGCTTAATAACACAGCATCAATATGAATATCCCTTTCCAGGTCCTCTTTATGAAAGGTGATCTTTCGGTATTCGTCAAGCGGCTTGCCA
This sequence comes from Nitrospinae bacterium RIFCSPLOWO2_12_FULL_45_22, assembly GCA_001803565.1. Taxonomy (GTDB): domain Bacteria; phylum 2-12-FULL-45-22; class 2-12-FULL-45-22; order 2-12-FULL-45-22; family 2-12-FULL-45-22; genus 2-12-FULL-45-22. The sequence goes on from MHDQ01000091.1 coordinate 2,525, forward strand.
AACTTTTTGACCGCGGCCAATTGCTCAGAACGAAATGCCGAAGGGATGTATGGGAGCCGATATAAGCCATCAGCCCTCTTTTCAATTTTCAAGCCCACTTCCCTTGCGGCCGAAAGAAAGAATTTTTCTACATATTCAGGCATAAGTCTCTTTTCTTCGGCAAGATAGTTCGATCTCTGTAAACTTGGGAAGTCAACATACGCCTTAGCCAGGGCAATACCGGTCAGTTCCTCATACTGCCGCAGCTTATCAGGGTCAATACCTTCAATCTTATCCAGGTATTCTTCTAATCGGTGGGGATTGTAAGCGGCATCTCTCAATATTTCTGCCAGATCCACCTTGTTCAAAGCGAGGATCTCCCCGATGACATCATAAACCCGGTCTTTTCCTAAGACTGCTCTCATCCTTTCTAACTTATCAAGTAGCGTCCTCAGAACCTTTCCCTCAACAATCGGCTTGCCATTTATCGCCTCATCAGCAACAAAGTTGAAGGCATAGACATCCCTTGTTTGCCCGATCCGATGAATCCTTCCCAATCTCTGCTCCAGCCGGGTGGGATTCCAGGGGATGTCATAATTTATGATGAGATGACAGAATTGTAAGTTGATCCCTTCACCGGCCGCTTCGGTGGCAACACAAATCTGGCTCGTGGTTCTAAAATCTTCCTGGGCCCTTTTTCTCTGATGAATATCCATTGCCCCATGAATCTCACAGGTCAAGTATTGCCATTTTTCGATTTGATTCTTTATGTGAGTGAGGGTATCACGATGCTCGGTGAAGAGGAGGAGTTTGCCCCTGCCATCTCTAAGTTCAGAGAATTCTGCCCGCTTTAGGCAATCTTCCAGGGCCTTCAATTTTGTATCCGAGGACTGTTCGTAAATCCGTTTTGCCTGTTCCACGAGGTCTTTGAGGTTAGAAATCTCCTCTTTAAGCTGGTCAATTTCCAGAGAGGTGGTAAACTCATCCAGCAGTCGGTCTTCCTCCTGTTCATCCAGATCTCCTTCATCTAGCTCTTCATCAACCAATTTCCCCCGCATCCTCTCCAACCGCTTTCGACGGTCAGCCGGGGATAAGCTTTCGAGTTCGTCCAACATTTCTTTCTGTTTTTGAAGTCTTCTCTTGAGGGTCTCAAAGATGGCAAAGGTAGAACTGGCGAGACGTCGCTGGAAGACGGTTCGGGTAAGGGCAATGCTCTGTCGTTCCTTACCGGTTCCTTTAATGACCAGAAACCGGTTTAGATAATTGGTTACCGCCTCATATAACTCATACTCTTCTATGCTCAATTTGAATGGAACGGTAACAGAATGCCTTTCGGTGAAGAGACGTTTTCCATTGATATCACAAAGATTTTCTTTAAGTCTTCTCAAAATCCAGGGATTATCCTTGTCCTGAAATACAAACTTTCGGACAGCGCTCGATTCCTCTTGAAATTTGTGGGGCTCAGGAAAGAGATCAGGGTCAATGAGCCTCAGGAAATGGCTGAAGCGGTCGTCATCACCATGATGGGGAGTAGCAGTTAGTAAAAGCAGATGATTGGGGCTGAGGGCAAGTTGTTCGGCTAATATATAACGCTTGGTCTTCTCTGCTTCTGGTGAACGATTGCTTCTTCGCCTGGTATAAGCCGAGCATTTATGGGCCTCGTCGATTATGACCATATCCCATTTTTGTAACCATACCCTTTCCCGGACATCCTCTTGCTTTGCGTAGTCTAGCGAAGTAATAATCTGATTCTCTTTTTGCCAGATACTGATAGCCTGCTGTCGGTCCAATTCACTGCCCACGATCATGAAAAATTCATTGAAAAATCTCAAGAGTTCATCTTGCCATTGAATAGTGAGGGCTGCTGGAACCAGAATCAGGATCTTTTCTATGGCATATCTCAGCTTCATCTCTTTCACTAACAAACCAGCCATTATCGTTTTGCCGGCACCAGGGTCATCAGCCAGAAGGAAACGTAGTCTGGGCTGGGGGAGCATTTTCTCATAAACCGCCTCAATCTGATGGGGTAGGGTTCTGATACCAGAAAGGCTTACAGCAAAATAAGGGTCATAAGAGAAGGCATAGCGAATGCGGTGGGATTCTACCAATAGGGAAAGAAGCTCAGCATCTACTGGTCTATTACTCTCCTCGGAAACGACCTTAAGTTCCTGAATTTCCCGGCTAGTCAATACAATTTCGTCCAGATAGCCATCGGATTTCCTGATCCTCAGTTTGTAATGGTCTCCTACCGGACGAACACTTTCTACTCGAACCGGGTCGGAAAAGTAGGTTGGGAGATTAACCAGTCTGTCTATAATATGTTCGTAGCTCATATCCTTATGATAACTTCGGCCTACCAATGAGTTACAATTTCCTTCATGTGCCTATGTATTTTATCAGCCTTTCTCAGCCCTCGAAGGAGACTCCGCTACATAATTCTTCTGTATCCTTTGAATTTATGGATGAACTTAGGTAAAATAACAAACTAAATAATAACATAGTAAGGAGGCAAGATGAAAGGAGGAGCCAGGG
>MHDQ01000091.1:5052-12049 GCA_001803565.1 Nitrospinae bacterium RIFCSPLOWO2_12_FULL_45_22
GAGCCGCTTTTGAGGCCGATAAACCAGCAATCATAAACTACCCGTCTACCCAACCCGGCCCAATCCCCACTACTGCCCCTTTCTCTAGCCAGCAGGAATGGCTGGGGATATATTTTAAAGGGACTAAGATAGGCTATGCCTCCCGGAGTCTAAAGAAGATACCTCAGGGTTATTATTTGAAAGAGGTGGCGGAGCTAAAGATGAAGCTCATGGAAGCCCCCAGGCAGGTAAGCCTGGTTACTGCCGCAGAAGTAGACCCACAATTCTCCCTCAAGAGTTTTCAATTTAAAATGACCTCGCAGGATATTGAGCTGGCGGTTGAAGGTAGGGTAAGGGATAAGACTATGGAGTTATCCATTATCAGCGGCAAAGAAGTTAGGCACCAACAACTATTACTGGATCAGGTGCCCCAACTCCCGGTAAACCTGCCCTGGTACCTGGCCAGGAAAGAGATAAAAGTAGGCAATAGTTATCAATTAACCTTTTTTGACCCTTCTACCTTAAGTAACGATACCCTGACCATAAAGGTCCTCCAGAAAGAGCAAATAGAGATCTCTGGTAAAAAAGTAGAGTCATATAAAATAGAAGAATCTTTTAAGGGCGTAGTACACCATGCCTGGATAAGCCGCGGGGGCCAGCTCTTGAAGGAAGAAGCCCCTATGGGAATAACCTTGATCCAGGAGACAAAAGAGCAGGCCTTAGAAGCCTTGCCAGAAGAAGGGGCCCAGGTAGATCTGATTTATGCCACTGCTATAGAGGTAAAGACAAAACTCCCCCAGCCCCATCTACTTAAATATCTCAAGCTCAAACTAGCTAATGCCTCTCTCGATAATCTGCCTATATCTTCTGGCCGACAGAAGCTCCAGGGCAATATCTTAGAGATTCAGGTAGAAGACTTACAAGAATTTGCCCCTACTAAACTGTCCCTTTTGGCCGGGGAGAATGGTCGGCTCCAAAAATTATTAGAATCCAGCCCCTTAGTGCAATCTAACCACCCTAAGATACAGCAGTTAGCCCGTTCGGTCATTGCCGGGGAAGATAATGCATTAAAGGCTATCCAGCGTATATCGCAGTGGGTTTATAGCAACATAGAGAAGAAACCTACGGTGAGTATCCCCAGCGCCCTGGAGGTGTTAAACTCTCGGGTAGGGGATTGTAACGAGCATACCGTCCTGTTTACAGCATTGGCCAGGGCTGGCCAGATACCTACCAGGATGATAGCTGGCCTCTTATATAATGATAATAGATTTTTTTATCATGCCTGGGCAGAGTGCTATGTCGGGGCATGGGTAGCTATTGATCCCCTCATGAACCAGATCCCGGCCGATGCTACCCATGTAAAATTGGTAGAGGGGGATCTAAGCGAACAGGTAAGCCTATTGAAGATTATCGGCCAACTCCAAATAGAAATCCTTGCCTATCACTAAGCGAGTTTCCTATCTGATCAGTCCCAGCATTATTGTAGCGTCCAGCTTTCAACTAAATAAAACAATCGTGAGGCGTGAAAAATCCGTAAGTCGTAAGGGGTAAGGCGTGAGGAGAAATTCTTTTTACCCCTTACGCCTAACGATTGCTTTATTTAGCTGACGGCTGAACCCTTACATTATTTGGTCATGGCAAGGAAGTTGTGAATTTTAAGGGCTACCTCCTCAGGCTCGTCTTCTTGCAGGAAATGGCCAGCATTGGCTATGGTATCAACTATTACCGGGCCGCCTAAGTCTTTCTGTAACCTCTGGGCTGCTTCAAAGGGTAAGAAGCGGTCTTTCAAAGCCCAGAGGACCAGTGTAGGCACCTTGATCTTCTTCAGGTCCAGCCTCAACAACTCTTCATTACAGGGTATAGCGCAGTGATGGATCAGGGATTTAAAGCCCTCAAAAGACTTAAAGGGTTCCATATGCTTCTGCATGATAGGGATATTCAGGCTGGTCTCGTGGGCCACGGCAAACTGCAATAGGGCAGAGAAGAACCCAATAACAAACGGCTGGAACATCTTCAGGGTATCATCGGGGAAATTTACCAGGGTCCCCATCGCCCGCACCACATCTGGTAGGCAATAATCATAACAACAGCCATTCATAAAGATATAGTGGGAGACCTTATCCGGGTTATTACAGACCATAATCTGCGTAACTCCACCACCATGATCATGCCCGGCCAGGGCTACTTTTCCTACACCCAGGGTATCAATAAACCTGGCTAACCGCTCGGCTTGAGCATTCCAGGTATACAGGGATGCCTCCGGCGGTTTATCGGACTGGCCATAGCCCAGCATATCTATAGCATAGACCTGATATTTGTCGCCCAGACAATCCTGCACCTTACGCCAGAGATAAGAGGACATAGGCAAGCCATGGACCAGGACTATAGGATGACCTTTATTACCCTTTTTTACGTAGTGATAATTAAAACCATTGATCTTAACAAAATCTCCCATTATTGCTCCCTCCCTTTATTAGTAGTTAGCAGTGGGCGGTAAACAGCTAGTCGGCTTACGGCTCACCTATTTTTATCCTCATAATCTGCGTTCATCTGCGTCCAAAACGGAAAATCCTATGCTATGAACTTAAAGACCCATCTCCTGAGCAACTATCTCTCTATGGCGGTAAGCATCACCAAGCATAAGCTCCCAGGCCTTGGCATGTTTATAATATAGATAGAGGTCATGTTCCTCAGTAAAGCCAATAGCACCATGAACCTGATGAGCAACACTGGTAACCTTCTTGAAGGCATCACTGCACCAGCTCTTAGCTATTGCTACTTCTTTTTTGCATGGTAGGTCTTCACTAACCAGCCAGGCTGCCTGATAAGTCAGATGCCGACACCCCTCTACCTCGGTAAGCATATCAGCAAGATAGTGCTGGATAGCCTGGAAGCTACCAATCGGGCGACCGAACTGATGTCTTTCTTTGGCATACTGGACAGTCATATCCAGTACCTGCTGGGCACCACCAACCATCTCCGCACACCTGGCTACTACGATCTTTGGCCAGACCTTTTCTATATAAGTCCAGCCGCTGCCTATTTCTCCTAATATATGCCCCGAAGGCACCATCACATTATCAAAAATTATTTCACTCTGCTTATCCCCGGCAATGGTTAAAAGCGGTGTGAGCGTAACGCCACTACTCCTGGTATCTACCAGGAACAAGGTACTCCCTCCATTGGCTGCCCGGGCAACACAGATGACATATTGCGCTATATGGGCGTCCGGGACAAACAATTTTGTCCCATTAATGATATAATCGCCTCCCTTTAGCACGGCCTCGGTCTTGATCCCTTCCTGGCTATAGTGGCCATCCGACTCGGTCAGACCCAGAGTTACTATGAGGCTTCCTGCGGCTATGGCGGGCAAGAGTTTTTGTTTATTCTTTTCATCCCCAGACGCCATGATAGTAAGCGCCCCTAAAACTACAGTAGAGAAGAAGGGTGCAGGGAGAAGGGCCCTACCCATCTCTTCCAGGAGAAGGGCCAGGTCTAAAAAACTCCCGCCAATACCGTCATAGCTGGGGTCTAACACCAGGCCCATCCAGCCCAGCTCTGCCATCTTCCGCCACAGTTGAGGAGAGTAGCCCAGCTCATCTCTCGCCATCTCTTTTACCAGGGACTTAGGACATTCCTTCTCAAAAAAATCCCGGCCAGTATTTTTCAGTATCTTCTGCTCCTCACTCAGACTAAAATCCATAACCTCTCTCCTTTCCTGGCCCAAGGTTCGCTGCTAACTATGCCCTTGCAAGGGTGTAAACCCGCAAATTATTTTATCCAGAATCCCTAAAATTTATTCACAATAATCCAGCCTTGTGATATAAGAAACAGCCAATTTAATCTGATAGCTCCCTTATAAGCAGAAAAGCCCTTGAAGACTGCTCGGGATTAGATGGGCTAATCCTCTACAGAATGTCTTCAAGGGCCCCATCTACCCAAGAATGATCGTATACGTTTTTGGTATCTCTGTCAAGGATTATGCTGAGCGGGGAAAATATAACCACTTTCCCAGGATAGAACTCTGCCCTAACTGCCGAAGAGGGAGTAAGGTCATTGGGCATGGCTTTTATAGCCGATGGTGGGGGCCAATGGTAGTTTTGTCCCACCCCAATTTGACAACCCCAGTATTACTCTCTATACTTTTGTAACTGTTTAGCCAAAATTAGGATTTTAGCCACGGATAAACACGGAAAGTGTAAAGCTTACTCTTCACTCCTTACGACTTTCGTTTCTTTGCGGCTATACTTGAATAGTTAAAAAGGGAAGGGCATGTATTATCCAATTTATCGCCCCCGAAGGCTTCGACGAACCGAGGGGTTTCGCCGGATGATCCGGGAGACCATACTCCATATTGAGGAGCTTATATACCCTATCTTTGTGACTTATGGCCGGGATAAGCGGGAAGAGATCTCTGCTATGCCAGGCTGTTATCGGTTTTCTATTGATAATATCACCAAGGAGGTAAGAGAAGCAGCGGAGCTAGGTATCCCCGCTATTATCCTCTTCGGTATACCGGATAAGAAAGACGAGATAGGCTCTGAGGCATATAACCCTAAAGGTGTAGTCCAGGAAGCTATCAGGGCCATTAAAACCGAAATACCTAAAATAGTAGTGATAACCGATGTTTGTATTGATGAGTATACCTCCCATGGCCATTGTGGCGTAGTGAGAGATGGCGAGATTGATAATGATGCTACCCTGGAATTGTTAGCCCAGATGGCTTTATCCCATGCCCAGGCTGGTGCCGATATAGTAGCCCCATCAGATATGATGGATGGTCGGGTTAAGGCGATAAGGAAGGTATTGGACGAGCATGGGTTCCAGCATACCCCTATTATGTCCTATGCAGCTAAATATGCCTCCAGCTTCTATGGCCCTTTCCGGGAGGCAGCCGATTCTATCCCCAAGTTTGGCGACCGAAAATCTTATCAGATGGATATAGCCAATAGCCGAGAAGCTATGCGGGAGATAAGATTGGATATTGAAGAAGGGGCTGACATAATCATGGTTAAGCCCGCCTTACCCTATCTGGATATTATCTGGCAAGCCCGCCAAAAATTTGATCTGCCTATAGCGGCTTATAATGTCAGTGGTGAATATGCCATGATAAAAGCCGCTGCGAGTCAAGGCTGGCTTGACGAAGAAAGGGTCATCCTAGAGTCACTGACCTGTATCAAACGGGCCGGGGCCGATTTAATCCTAACCTATTTTGCTAAAGATGTAGCTCGCCTCTTGAGGAAATAAGGATGGTTGAGAACTATATCCCCCGGCTGATAGCCTGGGAAGTGACCCGTACCTGCAACCTTGCTTGTATACATTGCCGGGCCTCTGCCGCGCATGGCCCCTATCCTGGTGAATTGAGCACCCAGGAATGCCTGGATCTAATTGATGATATTACCTCTTTCAGCTCCCCTATCCTGATCTTGACCGGGGGTGATCCTTTGCTGCGGCCAGATATTTTTGATATTGCCCGCTACGGGAGCAGCAAGGGCCTGCGGGTAGTCCTCTCGACAAATGGGACCAATATCACCGCCGAGAATGCCCGAGCGATGCAAGAGGCTGGTATCAAAAGGATCAGTATCAGCCTGGATGGAGCTACTGAAGAGAGCCATGATAGATTTCGCCAGGTGCCAGGCGCCTTCAAGGGGGCATTGAGGGGTATCGAGCTAGCTAAAGAAGCGGGACTGGAACTCCAGATAAATACTACTATTACCAAACAAAACCTGGCCGAGATAGAGGCTATTCAGGAACTGGCAGTGACTTTAGGAGCTGCCAGCCACCACATCTTCCTCTTGGTACCCACGGGTAGGGGCAAAGACCTGGCCGGGAAAGCCCTTTCGGCTGATGATTATGAACGGACTTTAAATTGGTTCTATGATCAGAGGGATAAGGTCTCCTTACATTTAAAGGCTACTTGCGCACCTCATTACTACCGCATATTAAGGCAAAGGGCAAAAGGAGAGGGGCGCCCCTTTAATCCTGATACCTTTGGCATGGATGCCCTGACTAAAGGGTGTCTGGGTGGGCAATCTTTCTCTTTTATCTCCCATATCGGGGAAGTACAGATCTGTGGCTATCTGGATGTCAAATGTGGTGATATAAAAAGAGAGACCTTTCAGAATATCTGGCATAACTCGTCTACCTTTAAAGCCATGCGGGATGTAGATAATTACCATGGCCGCTGTGGCTACTGCGAGTATCGGCGGGTATGTGGCGGGTGTAGGGCCCGGGCATACGAATTTAGTGGTGATTATTTAGGGGAGGAACCCCTTTGTTCCTATCAGCCCCACAGGAAGCTAAGAGTGCAAAGCGTAACGTGTAAAGCTGAGGAATAATTCCCTGGTCTTGCGCTTTTCGCTTTAAGCTTTGCGTTTCACTCTGAGGGGATTAGCCATGGATAAAGATTATCTGTTAACAAAGATAAAAGAGTTAGTATTTCAGGGAGAAGAGGATCAGGCCAGGGAAGAGGCCATGAAGGCCCTTGAGGGTGGCATAGAACCCCTGGATATAATTCAGACCGCTATCGTTCCCGGGATAGAAAAAGCGGGTGAATATTGGAAAGAGGGGAGATACTTTATCCCGGATATAGTCCTTAGTGCCGAGGCTTTTAAGGCCGCTATGGGGGTAGTTGAAGGAGAGTTAAAGACCGGCAAAAGCCAGAAGCGTGGCAGGATAGTAATAGGGGTGGTAGAAGGCGATATGCACGACCTGGGTAAAAATATTGTAGTGGCTATTTTGCAAGCAGGCCAGTTTGAAGTGATAGACCTGGGTGTCAATGTAGCGGTCAATGAATTCCTGGAGGCGATAAAAAATTATAGACCCCATATCTTAGGCCTGGGTGCTTACATGAGCACTACCATGCTCAATATGAGAGAGGTGATAGAGGCATTAACTCATAACGGGTTGCGGGATAATCTTAAGGTGATGATCGGTGGTGTCCCCATTACTCAAGTTTATGCCGATGAGATAGGGGCTGATGCATACGGCCGGGATGCCCTCGATGCCTTAGAGAAAG
>MHDQ01000092.1 GCA_001803565.1 Nitrospinae bacterium RIFCSPLOWO2_12_FULL_45_22
ATCGAAGAGAACGATTATAACATTTATCTCTTCAAGGTTTTCGCCAAGTGCTGGACAGTCACAAAAATTTATAAGAGGGGGGAGGAAATGCTTAAAGATAAGAGTTTGATTTTGGGAGGTTTCATCATATTCTTATTCTTAGGGATTATTCTGGCTAGTTTGCCCATAGAAGCCCAGCCACAGAGGGAAAGACCGCCAAGATTGAGTGCCGGGCCCCTGATTATCCATCCCCACTTTAGAGTGGATGAATCGTACGATGAAAATATCTTTTCCACCGAAAGTAACGAAGTAGACGATTTACTATCACGAATCAGCCCGGGCATACGGTTTGTTCTCCCTTATCACAACCATCGCATGGATCTGAATTATGACTTTACCGGTCTCTTTTACCGTAAGAACACAAAACTTGACAACCCTCTTCACAATTTGAGAGGATCAGCCGCGCTAGTGTTCTCTCCCCGCTTTTCGGTATCTTTAAATGAGAGGTTTTTAAGCTCAGTCCATACCCGGGAGGCCGAGGAATTTGGGGAACGACTGGAGATAGATGAACGCTTCAAAAGAAATGATTTTTCCGCCCTGGCACGGATTGAGCACGGCCGCCGGCTCTTTACAGAAGTGGGTTATTCCGGAAATGTCCTCATGTACAAGAATGACCAGCGAGCCTTTTTGGACAACTATTACAAGAATGCATTTTCTTTTGCCTTCGGTTATATGACGACTCCCAGGACTGATATATTTGGCCAGTACGTCTTTGTCTATGAAAATTATACTGATATTGATCCGGGCAGTAGAGACGATCAAAAAGATAATATCCAGAATATCTTTTTCCTGGGCATGAAGGGGGAAATAACCCCCCGGACTACCGGTATAATACAGTTCGGGATGGGGACAGCCGATTATCGTGGGGGAGAAGATTGGATCAATTTTGCCGTAAATGTTGATATTAGCCATCACCTGACCAGGCTCGCTACCTTGGATTTAAAATTAAGAAGGGGGGCGATGGAGACCGGTTTTTCCACCAATAATAACTTCACTGCCACTGGGGGTGATCTGGACCTTACCTACAGATTGACCAGGAATCTTTCTATCTCTCTGGGTGCTACCTATCAGATAAATGAATATCCGAATGAGTCAACCATGTCCCGTGGGCCGGGAATATCATTAGATAGACAGAGGAGGGATGAACTCACCTATTTGAGGTCCAGGCTAACTTACAGAATACTGGATTGGTTCTCCGTAGCACTCCACTATAATTTAAATAGCAGGAACTCCAATTTTAATTTCAATAGCGCTAATCACTCCAGGAATGTCATCGGGATAAGATTCAATATAGAGATATAAAAATTTATGGGTTGGTAGGTGACAAAGGTGCGCGGGAAAATTTTCATATTAGCCATGTTAATAGGGTTCTTTCTAGGGATTAACTTTATTTCCCATCTTGAAGCACAGGAAGCCTCTCCTAACAAAGAAACGCCTGAGTATCGCATAGGACCAAAAGATATCCTGGATATCTCAGTTTATGGACACGATGATCTTATCCGGACCATCCCGGTAACCCAGGAAGGTAAGATTGCTTTTCCTCTGATAGGAGAGGTGAAAGTAGCAGGTTTAACTACCAAAGAGGCAGCCGATAAGTTGGCTTATCTCTTAGAAAAAGATTATATCTATAATCCCCAGGTGACTGTTATTGTTAAAGAATATGTGAGTCAAAAAGTGTCTATTTTGGGCGATATAGTAAAACCCGGTCCCTACTATCTAAAAAAACCTACCCGGCTAAGCGAGATTATATCCGAGGCAGGAGGGATCAAATCCGGCAACAAAAAGGGCAGAAAGATTATTATTCAACGGGGCGGGACGGAAAAAGCAAAGGGTCCGGAGAAAAAGGAGGGAAAGAATAGTTCTCAAAATACTATTACCCTGGACATGGCAAAGCTTCTGGTGGAAGGTGACACTAGAAGTGATATATTTTTACAAAATGACGATCAGATATATATCCCTGACCCCAATATATTTTTTGTCTTTGGTGAGGTGAAAACCCCTGGCTCTTATATGATAGGCGATGATTATACCATTGTGAAGGCCATTACTGCCGCTGGCGGGTTCAATGAGTGGGCGGATACCAAAAAAGTAACTATCCTTCGGGAACAGGAAGGGAAAGAGGCCAAGATCCTGGTCAATGTGGATAAAGCGCTGAAAGGTGATAGAAAAGAAGACATTCCTATTTTACCTAATGACGTTATAACTGTTCCTGCCCGTTTCTTCTAACCTGATAGAACCGCCAAGGCACAAAGATTGACCAGAGAAGATGAACTATCAAACCAATCCAGAATCAAGTTCAGGATGACATTATTATTGGGGGCTGCTATCGAGGTTCTTCTTGATGGACAATCTTGTGAAACCTTTGCGATCTTAGCGTCTTTGCGGTTAATTTAACTGAAAAAGGGTTTTGTAATGACGGAAAAAGAAGAATTTAATTTTAAGGATTACCTAAGAATAATAAGTATGCGGAGATGGATGATCATCCTCCCGGTAGTCATATTGACTGTTTTAGTGGGGGTAGGATCAGCATTACAAACACCGTATTTTAAGGCTACGGTTACCCTATTGATAGAGAAAGAAGAGCCGGAGATAATCAATATTAAAGAGGTATTAAATCCGGATACTAAAACCGCTGATTACTATGAGACCCAGTTTAACCTCCTTAAAAGTCGTTCTATGGCAGAAAGAGTGGTAGATGCCCTAGGGTTAGATAAGTTATCTTCTTCCACAGAAAAGCAAGAACCGTTAATTATGCGAGTAATAAAGACCCTGATTAAATTGCCCCGTAGGTCCCTGCAAGGAGTGAAAGGACTCATAAAAAACGTCCTTGGAATGGAAGAAGATAAGGGCTATCAGAAACCCTACCGGCTGATGGTCACCGAAAAAGTACAAGCATCTATTGAAATAGAACCGATGCCCGAAACCAGATTAGTAAAGGTCAGTATGTGGTCAGACAACCCGGTTGCCTCTGCTAAAATGGCGAATACCCTGGGAGAGGCCTATATAGATAATAATCTAGAAATACGCCTCAATGCTGCCCTCCAGGCCGTGGACTGGCTATCTAAAGAAGAGACCAGGCTAGGTAAAGAAGTGGAAGGGGCAGAGCTTGCCTTACAAAATTTTAAAGAAGAAAGAAAGATCGTGGGGATAGAAGAAAACGCAAATATAGTGGTGCAGAAGCTGGCAGAGCTCAGTTCTAAATATACCGAGGCCAAGACCCAAAGATTGGAGATGGAGACCCGGATCAATGAATTAAAAAACCTATCCAATAAATCCCTCTCAAGAGAGTCCTTCCCGGATGTAATAAATAATCCTTTGATCAAGACCCTAAAAGAAGATTATGTAAAACTTGAGACTGAGTATTCTCGTCTCTCGAGGCTTTATAAACCCAAACATCCCCAAATGGTTCAGTTGTTCTCGCAGAAAAGAGAATTGTCTGCCCGGATAAGTGGTGAAGTACAAAAGATAATAAACAGTATCCATGCTGAATATAATGTGTTACTGGCCAGAGAAAAGGCACTGAAGGATGCCCTGGAGGAACAAAAGAAAGAGTCTCTCCAGTTGAACCGGGATGAAATAATATACGGGGTCTTGAAGCGGGAAGTGGATAGCAAAATGCAGTTGTACAATATTATATCAGGTAGACTGAAGGAAACTAATGTGACCAAGGGTTTAGAGACGAATAATGTAAAAGTAATCGATGAAGCAGTAATTCCCACTAGACCTGAATTACCCAAGACCAAAAGAAATATCTTTCTTGCTCTAGTCTGTGGATTAGCCTTAGGCTTTGGTTTTGCCTTCCTCTCAGAACATCTGGATGACCGATTGAGGAACCCTGATGATGTAGAACGTATACTGGGGTTGACATTCCTTGGATTTATCCCGGCATATAAGCCTCTGGAAGGGAATAATAAGCAGGGGTTGACCCTCCTGGATGATTTAGAACCGGCTTTTGCTGATGCCTATGGTAGTCTTATGGTCTTTATCCAGTTCTTTGCCGATAGTAACGGACTGCGGACATTATTGGTAACCAGTGCCATACCCGAGGAAGGCAAATCGACTACGGTATCCAATCTGGCTATCTCCTTTGCCAGAATTGGGAAAAGGGTATTACTTATAGATGCTGACCTGAGGCGCCCGACAATTAGTAAAATCTTTCAGTTAGATAACAGCACGGGCTTGAGAGATGTCCTGGCCGGGACAAAGCATTGGAGTTCGGTAGTGAAAGACACCCCGATTGAAAACCTGAAGGTAATGCCTAGCGGTGCAGTTCCCCATAACTCAACCGAACTCATTGGGTCTCAAGGGATGAAAGATTTAATAATGGAGATTAAAGATAATTTTGATCTAATATTAATAGATAGCCCGATTACTGTTTCTACCCCGGATACGCCGATCTTAGCCTCGTTGACTGATGGGGTTCTCCTGGTCTATTCACCTACCCAATGCCCTGGAAGTATGCTGAAGCAGGCCAAGAAGCTATTGACGAGCAGCAAGGCCAACCTGTTAGGTGTTGCCTATAACAAGGTAGATGTCAAGAGAGAAGGTTACTATTATCACCAATACTATTATTATGACTACCGGGGTGAGGGGGAAAAGAAATCTGCTAGGGCATCTTCTTTCAAGGAAAAGGAAAAGAGGCCTGTTACTGAAAAGCGCCCCAGTAAGGTTGAATATATTGATCCGGGGCCAGCAAGAATTAGTGAAACAACCTGCGCTAACGACATGAGAATACTCATTAGCAAAAAGGATTTCACAAATACAATAGGGTCTTTAAATCTGCAAGATGGCGAGCGTTTTCTCATCCTCCATGTGACCTTATCTAACCAGTCTAATTCCAGTATAGTATTTGATCCAGAGACCAGCTTTATCTCTTCGGATAGGATAGATAATAGCGGATACGGTATGGCTATAACGAAACTATATGGGACAGAGAAAAAATCAAATAGCGAGGCATTATTTGACCCTGAAGATCATATCTATCCCTTTGATTCTGATGCTGCCAGTCAACTTCCCTTGGGTATAAGCAAGAGAAGGGAAATACAAGCTCAGGGTATAGACAAAGGGCTATTAACTTATCGTGTTAAAAAAGGATACCAAACCCTCCTCTTTAATTATCATGACGAAAGGCAAAAAATTACGATTCCTCTTTGATGTCGTTTGAGCCATCCGAAAAGCCCTTTGCCTCATCGTTGCACTTTTGGAGAGCTAAATTTTATTCCTTGGCGCTATCCTAACCAAGAAATCTAATGAGGTGTTTAGATGCAAATCTTGATGATTGCCCCGCAGCCTTTCTTTCGGCCCAGGGGGACGCCCTTCAGCATATTGTGGCGAATAAAGGCATTAGCTTCTCTAGGATATCAAATTGACCTTTTGACCTATCATTTAGGACAGAATATAGAACTGGATGGAGTTAGGATTTTTCGGACTCCAAAAATACCCTTCATAAAAGATGTGCAGATAGGTCCTTCCTGGACCAAAATCTTTTTGGACCTGTTTATCTTGATGAAAGCAATTTTTATGCTCTTAAAGAAGAGATATGATGTTATCCATTCCCACGAAGAGGCGGGCTTTATATCTATTATACTGGCAGCTATCTTTAAAACCAAACATGTTTATGATATGCACTCCAGCCTTCCTCAGCAACTAAAAAACTTTGAACGCTTTAATTGCCGAATCTTTTATAAATTGTTTAAGATGCTGGAAAAAATGACTATAAATAAAAGTGATGCCATAATAACGATCTGCCCTGATTTGCAGGATTATGTTTCTGCAATAAATAACAAGAAATTCCACATATTGATAGAAAACACACCTGACAATGGTATTCGTATAGATGATTCCGCTATAGCTCTTTCTCGGCTGAGGGAAAAATTCTTTCTGAATGATAAACTCATGATTTTGTATACCGGAACGTTTGAACCATACCAGGGTTTAGAATTGCTCGTGGATGCCATACCTTTAGTCGTTAAAGAATGCCCAGGGAAAGTTGTATTTGTCTTAGTCGGGGGCACATCAAGCCAGATATCTAGTTTAAGAGAAAGGGCTATAAGAAATCGGGTAGAAAAATATATATTATTTACTGGAACTATCCCGCCCGAAGAAATTCCCTATTATCTTAAATTAGCACATATTTTAGTATCACCTCGCATCGAAGGGACGAATACTCCCTTAAAAATATATTCTTATTTGCAATCAGGTAAACCAATCGTTGCTACTAATCTATATACGCACACCCAGGTATTGAACCGGGATGTTGCTCTCCTGGTTGAACCCACCATAGACGCCTTTGCACAGGGGATTATTCGCTTATTAAGGGATTCCGCATTAAGTAATAAACTGACCCGCAATGCAGCCCAGCTTAGCCAAGAAAAATATAGTTATGCCGAGTACTTAAAACGAACAGAACAAATCTACTCCTACTTACAGACTAAGTACCTCTCGTCAAAATTATAAGGGCAGAAGAATATAATCGGTATTTCCATGATACTCGTCGATGCACACGTCCACATTTATAGCTGTTTTGATTTGCAAATTTTCTTTGATGCAGCTTTCGAGAATTTCCAAGAAGAAGCGGTGCGAAACGGACAAGGGAATGGCTTTGCGGCTGTTTTGCTTTTAGCCGATTGGTCAGGGCAAAACTGGTTCCAACGTTTGGTTCATAATTGCGATGATGGTTGTGGAACAGGAAGCAAAGCCATTGGAAACTGGACTTTTCACCGCACGGATGAAAGCGGTTCTTTATATCTGCAAAGGCGCGATGGCAAAGGTCTCTTGTTGATTTCCGGATGCAAAATTATTACCGCAGAAAACCTGGAGGTTTTGGCCCTTGCCACCGAGAGAGTTTTTGAGGAGGGTACATCGTTGGAAGAGGCAATCCAAACCATTAAGGAAAACGGTGCTATCCCGGTGATTCCGTGGGCGGCGGGCAAATGGATGGGACGGCGAGGGAAAATTTTGGAAAATTTGCTAGAATCAGCTAAGGTATCCGATTTTTTCCTCTGCGATAATAGAAACCGCCCTGTATTTTGGCCCCGTCCATATCATTTTAAGCTGGCAGAAAAAAGAGGGATCCGAGTCCTTTCGGGGAGTGACCCATTGAATTTTGCCTCCGAAGCCTGCCGTGTAGGTAGTTTTGGGTTCTCAGTCCAGGGACCTATTAATCATAAGCAGCCCATAAAGGATCTGAGGCAGATTCTTCTGGATCGAACAACAACCTTTGAATTATATGGCCACTTAGAGAATCCCTATTGGTTTTTTCGGAATCAGTTAGGAATTCAGATTTTGAAGAGAAGGCGGAAGAAGGGACTAGTATAGATGGCAGAAATTACTCGAAAACCGGCACTAGCAGCTAAAGATACCTACGATTTGATCATCATAGGAGGCGGAATTTATGGTGCCATGCTAGCCTTAGAGGCAATCCGGAGAGGATTGTATCCTCTTTTGGTCGAGCGCGATGATTTCGGAGAATTCACCAGTAGCAACAGTTTACGAATCATTCACGGGGGGGTTCGCTATCTTCAGAGCTTGGATCTTTATCGCTTACGGAAATCAATTGCCGAACGTCGCTGGTTTTTGCAGAACTTCCCAAACTTGGTAGAACCATTACCCTGTCTCATGCCACTTTATGGAAAAGGATTACGGCGTCCATTCCTTTTGCGTATGGGCTTATTGGCCTATGAGTTTCTTTCCTACAAACCTAACCAAGGTGTTCGTTCAGATCGGCATATTCTGCCCGGACGAATCATTGACGCCACTCAAACACGGGAGATTTTCAGCGATGTGGATACCGAAGGCCTGCAAGGTGGTGCGATTTGGTACGACGCCTTTATGCCGGATTCCCAACGCGTACTCATGGAAATACTGCGTTGGGCCTGCAATTACGGGGCAACAGCCTTGAATTATGTTGAGGCCGTGCAACTGTTGAAAGATAAGAAAGGTATCGCCGGCATAATAGCAATTGATCATGAAAGTGGGCAATACCATGAATTTAGAACTAATGTAGTGGTCAATGCTTGCGGTCCCTGGTGTCGAGATATTGCCGCACGCTTCGACCGGGACGAACCAACTTTGTTTAGAAGCATGATGGCATGGAATGTACTTTTTAATAGAAAAGCCCTTGTCGACTATGGATTGGCAGTTACACCAAAAAGTAAGGGTGGGCGGACCTATTTCCTTGTTCCCTGGAAAGGGATGCTACTCGCAGGGACAGGACATGCCCCTTGGCTTAGTTCAGAAAAGAAACCGATACCGTCATCTGAACAAATTCAGAAATTCCTTGATGATCTGAATTATGCGGTACCTGCTCTCGGGGTCTGTCAAAATGATATTCTTCGTATCTTTCCGGGACTCCAGTCAGCAGCGAAAGCAGGCGGTACCGAATTTGCCGTTCGCGACGTTATTCTTAACCATGTAAATCATGGCGGTCCCAATGGCCTGTACAGCATCTCAGGTGTAAAATTTACGACAGCGCGTCTGGTGGCTGAAAAGACGTTAAACCAAATTTATCCTGAAAGGAAAATCTCTGAAGATGTTAGAAGGATAACCCCTAGGCCATCGTCATATGCACAAAACGGGCGTGGGATTTATCCCTTTGACTGGTATCCTGTTGCTAATGACTCAAAATGGAAAGAATCTTTGCGCTCTCTTATCGCAGAAGAGTCTGTCCAACATCTCGACGATTTGATTCTTCGCCGTACCAGTCTCGGTGACAATCCTGTGAGAGCGCTAAAAATAGGACGTCTTACGGGTGATCTTTTCGAATGGGATGATTTACGTTTTAGCAAAGAAATAGCAAGGCTTAAAGAAAAGTTGGGCGGAGGTAAGGTCAAAGTGTCATACATAAAAGAGGAATGCTAATTATTCAGTCAAATATTGGTAGGGACAAGGAGTAAAAGGGAGAGATTGAATATGAAGATATTAGTAACAGGTGGCACAGGCTTTACAGGGGCTGCTCTGGTTTTACGATTACTGAAATCAGGACATCAGGTAAGGTCCCTCGACTATCAGGAGGGAATATGTTTTGACGAATTACGCAAAGCAGGGGCAGAGCTCATTATAGGTAGTATCGCCGACTGGCACACGGTTGATCGTTCCATGGAGGGTATTGAGTTTGTGTTTCATCTAGCAGCAGCATTCCGTGAACTCAACGTTCCTAATAAATACTATCGGGATGTTAATGTAGGCGGCACCAGAAACGTGATGGAGTCAGCCAAAAAACATCATATCAAGAAGGTAGTCTATTGCAGCACCCAAGGGGTGCATGGCCACATCAACAATCCCCCGGGCGATGAAAACTCCCCGATCGCCCCAGAGGATTATTACCAACAAACAAAATATGAAGGAGAGGTAGTAGTACGTGAGTACATTAAGGAAGGAGCAAATGCCACTATTATTAGACCCACTGCCATATATGGTCCTGGTGATCCCGGACGGTTTCTCATGATCTTTAAGCGGGTAAAGAAAGGGCATTTCCCCATGTTTGGACTTGGAGAAACCTTCTATCATCCTGTTTACATAGACAATTTAGTTGATGCTTTCGTTCTCACCATGAAACCGGACAGGGGGAAGGGAGAGGTATATATCATTGCCGATGAAGAATATCTGACCATTAAAACTTTAGTGGAAAAGGTCGGAAATGCTATGAATACGCCGGTTAAAATTAATCACTACCCGATGCTACCCGTAGTCATTGCTGGGCATATTGTGGAAAAAGTCTGTAAACCATTTGGGATTACCCCTCCTATTTTTCCTCGGAGAGTCGATTGGTACAGGCAGAACCGGGCTTTTAAGATTAATCGGGCGAAGAACGACTTGGGTTATAACCCTAAAATAGGGATAGACGAAGGCTTAAGAATAACCGCACAGTGGTATAGAGAAAAGGGATACTTATAATATATACCTGATTTTAGCTATAGTTAACCACCAAACAAAATTGAAAGGCAATAAATCATGTGTGGAATAGCCGGTATTATATCCGATGATTCCAATTTATATAAAGCTTTGCCTAAAATGCTGGCACTACTTGCCCATCGCGGACCGGATGATGAAGGGATAGAGTATCTCAATGGTGCAGCCTTGGGGCACCGCCGATTGAGCATTATCGACCTCGATGGCGGGCATCAGCCCATGTTCTTTGTCTCTAAACCAGTGGCAATCGTTTTTAACGGTGAGATTTATAATTTCCCCGTTTTAAAGAGGCAACTGGAGGCTGAAGGAAGACGTTTCAATACGCGTTCCGACACAGAGGTGATCCTTCATCTCTACGAGAAATATGGTGCAGATTGCGTAAAGTATCTTGATGGAATGTTTGCTATTGCCATATGGGATGAAACCGAAAAAAAGCTTGTCCTGGCTAGAGACCACCTGGGGCAAAAACCTCTTTTTTTCTGCGAAATACCCTGTGGGTTAGCATTTGCTTCAGAAGTTAAAGGCCTATTGGAAAGCAATTTTGTTAAGCGAGAGACTGATTTGGAGGCCTTATACCATTATATTTCTTTAAGATTTGTTCCGGATCAATTTACCTTGTTTAAAGGAATAAAAAAGCTTCCGGCGGCCCATCGACTTATCTATGAGAAGGGAAAACTAAGGATAGAACGTTACTGGGAATTTTCCTATCTCGATAAGATTAATGGGACGGAGGAAGAAATTACAGATCAATTGGATTTTATGCTCTTTCAGACTGTCAAGGATCATATGTTAAGTGATGTGCCTGTGGGTAGTTTCTTAAGTGGGGGAATTGATTCGAGCTTGATTACCGCCATGATGGCAAGACAATCTGAAAAACCTGTTTCTACTTTCTCTATTGGCGTTAAGGAACAAGATTTCAATGAACTTCCCTTTGCAAAACTCTTGGCAGATCAATACAAAACCCAACACCACGAACAAGTAGTTCAGGCGGATTTGATTCATCTATTGCCCAAAATGATCTGGCATCTGGACGAACCTTCGGATCCCTTTGGGGTAGGCATATATCTGGTCTCCCAATTAGCGGCAAAGCATGTGAAGGTTGTCCTTAGTGGAGATGGGGGGGATGAGCTTTTTGCAGGCTATGATCGCTTTTCCGGGAATCATCTCGCGAATATATATTGCGTGATACCCAGGTTTTTACGTAAATCATTGTTGAAAAAGATAATTGAAATGGTTCCCGATAGCTTTACCTACAAGAGCTTCTCTCAGAAATTACGCTGGTTGAATGAAATGTCTCTATTAGACCATGGTGATCGTTATGCCGAGAGCATGAGTTTTCTTAGATATACAGAAGAAGCTAAATCGCATTTATTTACGGAATGGGTTAAAAAGGAATTGGGCTACACTAATTCTAGAGAGAAGATATTAGTTCATTTCAATTGCCCTAATGTCAATGAGTTGGTTGACCGAATGTTATATACGGATCTGATGACCCGAATGCCTGACCATCTATTAATGATTGTGGATAGAATGGCAATGGCCCACAGTCTGGAGGTGAGGCCGCCTCTTTTGGAGCATAAAATGGTCGAATTTGCCGCCAGGATTCCTGCAAACTTAAAACTCAATGGAGTTAAATTAAAATATATTTTACGCAAAGTTGCTTCCAGATACATAGACCCAAGTCTCGTTACACGGAAAAAGCAGGGTTTTGGTTTTCCATTGGCCTATTGGATGAGAAAAGAATTAAAACCGTTTTTGAGAAACATTGTAAAGGAATCACGATTCATCGAGCATAAAATCTTTGATCATGAATATGTTCACAACATGACTGAGGAACACATCGCTGGTAAAAGAGATCATAACTTCAGAATATGGATATTTATGAATTTAGAAATTTGGTATCGCCTTTTTATTGAGCAGCAATCTTTTAATACCATCCAAGAATGGATAAACAAATATATGAGAATGGAATATAGAGATAAACTGTTATGAAAACCTACCAGGCATTAAAGGTCCAAAAATCCCTTCGGGATGAAAAAAAATCTAATCTACGAAAATATTCAGAATTGATTGTTGGAAGTGACAGCATTTGGGACTTGATTAAGTATGAGTTGATTATCAGTTTTATCAGTTGGCTGCCCGGTGCTATAGGGCTTTTATTAAGGAGTAAGTTCTACCCCCTAATAATGGGCCAAGTAGGGAAAAATGTAATTTTTGGGCGCAACATGACCCTCAGACACCCCAAGAAGATCAGGATTGGAAACAATGTCATGATTGATGATAACACGATGCTTGATGCAAAAGGTTTTAATAATAAAGGAATTACGCTTGGAGACGGGGTCTTTATCGGAAGGAACTGCATATTATATTGCAAGGATGGAGATATATATTTGGAAGAAAATACCAATATAGGGCACAACTGCACATTATTTTCGTCCAACACGATTACTATCCATAACGACACCCTGATATCGGCTTATTGTTATATATTAAGCGGTGGTGAGTACGACTACCAGAATGCAGAAATCAAGATGATTGACCAGGACGGTTGCACATCTGTCGGAAGTCTGGAGATAGGAAGTAATTGTTGGATAGGGGCAAAAGTTATTGTCACCGATGGTGCATGTATAGGGGATAATTCCGTTATTGGTGCAGGAGCTGTTGTGATAAAACCTATACCTCCTCGTTCCCTTGCTTTAGGTATTCCAGCAAAAGTTATTAGGAAAACAGTAAAAAACTAAAGCGATGGGGAAAATGGATGAGGTGAATGAATGAAGATTGGGATTATGTTAAGACATATAAACGAGCTGGGAGGGATTGTCGTTTATACGGTAAATTTGATTGAAGAGCTTCTTAAGAACGATAGTAAAAATGAGTATGTTTTTATCTACAACAGACCGGAATTTTTGGGGCGATATTCGGGTTACCATAATGTCCGAGAAAAAGTGGTAAAGATGCCAAATAAGTTGCTCTGGGATCAATTTGCTGTTCCGGTAGTAGCTCGAAAAGAAAAACTAGATCTAATATTTAATCCTAAGTTGTCAATTCCCTTATTTACTCATTGTAAGACCATCTTGGTATATCATGGAGCTGAACAATTTGCTGTTCCAGAACTTTTTAAGTGGCATGACCGCATGTATTTTAAAACTATTGTGCCATTTTACTTTGCTAAAGCTGATGCTGTTATCTCTATGACCTATAAAGGCAGTAAAGATCTCACTAGATTGGTTGGAGCAAATGAAAAAAAGATTACCGCAATATACGAATCTCATCATAACAGGTTTAGGGTAATTGAAGACCAAAAGGCTTTAAAAAAGATCCGTGAAAAGTATAGGCTACCGGAAAAGTTCATATTGTTTGTTGGTGGGTTGGCGCCTTTGAAGAATTTTGGCAATTTGTTAAGGGCTTATCAAAAGCTTGACAAAAAAATTTCTATAAATCTGGTTGCCGTTGGATTTAAAAGATGGAAGTTTGAAAGCGACCTAAGGTTAATCAATGAATTAAAATTGGATGGCAAGGTAATTTTTACGGGTTTTGTGCCTGATGAAGATTTACCAGCTATATACAGCTTAGCCCACCAGTTCATATTGCCATCCTTTTATGAAGGATTTGGAATACCCGTCTTAGAGGCAATGGCTTGTGGATGTCCTGTTATAACAAGCACCACTGGGTGTTCATCTGAGGTTTCAGGTGATGCTGCTGTCCTTATTGACCCCAGGGATGTTGATGGAATTGCCGAGGCTATGTATAAGATTGCCGTGGATACAGACCTTAGAAATAAAATGGTTGAAAAAGGATTGAAGCGCGCAAAGGATTTTAGTTGGGAGAAATGTGCAAGAGAAACCTTGGCACTCTTTGAGTCTGTGGTAGATAGTCGCTAGTATAGCGATGCAAAGGTCTGCAAGGCAAGAGGGAAGATTGGTGAATAGACAAAGTATATCATTCTATTTACGAGTATTAATAAGTGTATCTCTAATAGTTTTTCTTTTGTTTTGGGTTAGGGCCACTAATCTAATTACCATAATTTCTTCAATCAAAATATACTACCTCCCGCTATTTTTTGTCCTTAGTTTTCTAGATCGCTCCCTCATGGCCTATAAGTGGGGTTTATTGTTAAAAGCTAAGGGGATGAATTTCTCTTTTCTCAAGATCTTAAAGGTATATTACATCGGGACTTTTCTAGGTTCATTTTTACCTTCCACTATCGGGGGAGATATCATCAAAATATCCAATTTGAACCGAGATTTAAAGAACCTAAGAGATATAACCTCCTCGGTTATTGTCGAACGCTTGCTGGGGTTTTTCTCTTTAATCATCTTTGCTATTCCTTGCATGTTAATCTTGGGAAAGATGGTCAGCATAGATATGGGCGGAATTTTTTTGACAATATTAGGGGTATCTTTAATTTTATTAATCCTATTTTTCCTTTCTTTTAACCGTTCTCTGATAACGCTCATGGAAAGATATTTATATTTTTTACAGGGGATCAGGCTGGTAGAAAAAGCAAGGCAATTTTACGTCTCATATTTAGAGTATATAACGCATAAGAGGACGCTGGCAGTTTTTTGTATTCTATCCTTTATCGAGGTATTACTTCCAATCTTTGCTATCTTTGTGGTTGCCTTGGCTCTAAATATCCAGATCTCCCTAGTATATTTTTTACTATTTATTCCTTTTATCCTGGTTCTTTCCCGTGTTCCTATATCATTGAGTGGTCTTGGGATTCAAGAGGGTCTTTTTATATACTTTTTTTCTTTTGTGGGGGTAACTCCAGCAAATGCTTTTTCCCTTGGATTAGTTGCGAATCTTTTAAACATAATATTTCTTTCCCCGGGAGGGATATTCTTTTTAATCGATCTCTATTATAGTCCTCGCAAGGAATTACAATTGGAAAGGGCGATTACTTGATATATCTATGTATGAGGCCAGAAAAAGGAGTGGATATAGATTATGGAATTGAAGAACCCAGCCCATAATATAAAAATTATTCAACTGGCTATCCTATTTCTCGGTTTCTTCATTATGGGTTCAGGATTTTATCTGAGCGGAGATCGGCTTGTCCCGTTTGTCCTGCGATATTCCCCAGATAGAATATTGCGGGAAGAAACAGTTACATTCTTATATAGTCTGAGAGGCAAAATCATCTTATGGGGGTTTTTGCTCGCTTTATCAGGAATTTTCTTAAGGTATTTCCTTTTATTAGAAAATTTTATTACCCGTAATGTGCGGTCTAATATTGATAAGTTTATTTTGTTTCTAGGAAGACTAATAAATTTGATTTATAGAATAATGGCCAATAAAAGAGTTGTCTGGTTAGTACTGATCATAATATTTATTACTTTTGCTCATTCAAGTGTGTATTACTCTCCCTCAGGCTGGCATAGCGAGGGTATTAATTTACAACCACCCAAAAACCTGGTTAAGCACGGGGTTTATGCTACCTTAACTACCCAAGGGTATGATGAATTTACTTATCGTATTTCTTCTGGACCCGGAATGTTACTTCCCACGGCTCTCATGTTTAAAATTTTCGGAATTAGCATGATCAATGCTAAGATCCTTATCTGGGTATTTATCGCCCTTCAGCTATTTTTGTTTTACTACATCAGTCGTAAATTATACGGCGAGAAAATCGCGCTACTTGCTTTAGTCTTTCTTTTGTTTACCCCGTCAGGTGATGTTTCACCATTAGGTGGTCAAATGGCCGGCACAGCATATCATGTAGCATCTGTTTATCTTATGATAGGAGCACTATTTTGGTTTAAATCCATAGAGACAGCAAAAACCAAGTACCTTTTCTTGGCCAGTTTATGTTGGGCATTCTCCTTCCAATCGCAATGGCTTTTTCTTTTTGCAATTTTCGCCGCTATTCTTACCTGGTTTATTGTCCGCTTCTCTGATAAACCCATTGCTGCCAGATATTGGATCATACCGTCTCTTACGGTGATTCTGATTACCGGAGGATGGTTTTCCTTTCGGGTATCGCAATTAGGCATTACCCAGGAATATCGGCATTTATTACGCTTCAAATATGAACACGGACATAGGGCATTGGGAACAGCCACCCAGGAAGGAGTAATAGACTCAGCTCTCTCGTTCATCCGACCGATTAAATCCCTCGCCCAAATAGATCTATGGAAGGATCTAAATTTATTTTTATTCGTCCCTGCCCTCCTGTATGTATTGATTCTGATAGCAAGAAGCAAAATGACTGATTATAGAAGCATATTTTTTCTCAATTTTACCTTGATTTGGTTTGCCTGGTGGCTCTTATTTAACTTTGATCTTCCAGAAACCCATCTGTTTGGTGTTTTCATGTTTAGTCAACTCTTTATTGCCAAATTAATCTATGATCTATGGAACTATTCGGTTTCACGGAGAGATAATTTCCTGGATCTGGTAAAAAATGAGACAAGAGATAATACGATATTTTATCTGGTCAGGGTTGGCCTTATATGTATTGTTCTCTTAAAAATAATACTTCCTATGGCCAGGTCAGCCGATCGTTTGTATAGATTGAATCTCACATTGACAAGACCCTACACCGAGATGATGAACCATGTACAAAATCATACAGAGGAGAATGCCATATTTTCTGGTTGGCGTTGGAGTTTGCCCTGGTATGTTGATCTTGATAATCATATAGATCGGATTAATAAAGACCGCTCCACTTATCCCGCCGAACAGCGGGAACATGTCCCGGAATATTTTATTGTTTCTCCTGAATGGCCACTGGTTAAAGCTACTGATAAATGGCCAATGGTTGATCCGGAGAGTAATTTCTCCGTAGAACAGAATAAGATGCGAAAGAAGTTTTTAGAACAGCACTGCAGCTTACTAGAGACCTTTGGTAATGGTGAGCACAAATGGCTTTTGTATAGGGTTAATAATGACAAATTACCTTGATAGCAACAGAAGGGACCGCTCCCTAGACATAAAAACTATCTGCGTTTATCAACCACCTTTGATAGCCCTTTACGATAAAATATATGAACCCAAGTTTTTCAAACATATACCTAATTCTTTGTAGGGCAGGGCTTTAGCCCTGCTATTTCGGTGAATTAAAGCAAGCCTAACGGCTTGCCCTACACCGGTTTGCAATTAACCCTGCATAATTCGGGCTAAACTCCTCACTAAGTTG
This sequence comes from Nitrospinae bacterium RIFCSPLOWO2_12_FULL_45_22, assembly GCA_001803565.1. Lineage (GTDB taxonomy): Bacteria > 2-12-FULL-45-22 > 2-12-FULL-45-22 > 2-12-FULL-45-22 > 2-12-FULL-45-22 > 2-12-FULL-45-22. Next base: position 17,090 of record MHDQ01000092.1, read on the forward strand.
AGATATCTCATGCTTAGCTAAAAGAGCATGATTTCCATAGCCTGCTAGCATTGGAGGAAGGCTTATTTGACCATGAGAAAAAATAAAAAATTATGGATAGGTCTGATTAGCAGCCCGATTTTTTTGGCTTTGATATTTTATAATGCCGATCTCCATAGAATGAAGGAAGCCCTCATGACTGTCAATTATATCTATCTACCATTGGCGGTGATGTTGAGCCTGGTGACAAATATTTTTCGCAGTTATCGCTGGAAATATGCTCTCAAGCCGATTCGAAATATCCGCGCCCTAGGCCTTTTCCCCGGGATAGCAATAGGATACATGGTAAATAATTTGCTGCCAGCACGCTTAGGGGAGTTTGTCAGGGCTTATATAGTCGGGAAGAGAGAAAATACCAGTAAAAGCTTAATTTTGGGTACCATTGTTGTTGAGCGAGTATTCGATGGAATAACGCTGCTCTGTTTTTTAGTTACGTTATCCTTATTTTTTTCCTTTCCTCCCTGGATCAAGCGGGTGGGGATAGTTGCATCTATCTTTTTCATGTCTGCAGCGGTATGTTTAGTTTTTTTAACGGACCAAAAAACCAAAGTAGGGCAATTAATAAAGAAGGGAATCGGTCTGTTCTCTTCCCTCATAGCAGAAAAGGTGGGTCGTCTCATGGATCCCTTCCTTTCTGGTTTAGCTGTAATTAAGAATAAGAGAAATATCTTACTCGTTTTCTTTTTTACCGCTGTGGTGTGGCTAGTAGAGGCGATGACCTATTATATTGTTGGTTTGTCTTTCAGTATAAACCTCCCCATATATGTCTATTTATTCGTTGTTATAACAGTAAATTTGGGCATTATGATCCCCTCAGCACCAGGCTATGTCGGTACTTTCGAGTTTTTTTGTATGAGTGTCCTGGCGCTTTTTTCTATAGAGAAGAATATTGCCCTGAGCTTCGCTATAGTGCTCCACGCCATATTATTTATACCTATAACTATACTGGGAATGATTTACTTTTATAAAGAAGACTTAAGTTTTTCTAAAATAAATATACAAGAACCTATCCCCGTAAGATTGAGAAATCCATCTCAATAAAAGAGTTTCAGAGGAGGTATGCAACATGACCATAGCCATATTAGGTGGCGGATTAGGGGGTTTAAGTACCGCCTGGCATTTGGAAAAGATAGGATTTTTTAACTATCATCTTTTTGAAAAAGAATCCAGGGTCGGGGGTCTTGCCCGTTCAGAAAACGTTGATGGTTTTATTTTTGATTTTACTGGGCACCTTCTGCATTTCAAGAACCAGTATGTTAAAGACCTGATTTTAAGGCTGCTAGGAGAAAATATTAAATGCATAGAAAGAAACTCATGGATCTTTTCCAAGAACGTTCATACCAGATATCCTTTTCAGAATAATCTCTTTGGACTTCCTAACGATGTCATAAAAGAATGTATTATGGGGTTTGTTGAGGCCAATTATAGGAAAAACGGGAATGACCCTGCGGATAAAGACCTGGTTCGTCCTGAGGACTTTCCAGAAGAATATAAGACCTTCGAAGATTGGATATACACTAACCTGGGGACAGGAATTGCCAAGCATTTTATGATTCCATATAACGCGAAATTGTGGACCGTGCACCCACGAGAGTTAACCTGCGAATGGATGGGGAGGTTTGTCCCCCCGACTTCGTTGGAACAATTACTGGAAGGGGCCCTTTGCGATCAATCAAAAAAAGTAGGATATAACGCCAATTTTTACTATCCCCTCCATGGTGGCATTGAGTCTCTACCTAAGGCATTTGCTTCTTCACTTTCTAATATCCATATAAACCAGGAGGCCCGTGAGATAGACATCACAGAGAAAAAGATTACCTTTAAGGACGGTGAGCAAATTTATTACCATATGCTGGCATCGTCGATCCCTCTTCCTCAACTGGTCCATCTGATAAAACCCTTACCCAACGAAATAAAAGTTCTATCAAGAAATCTTAGATATAATTCTGTTCTGAATATTAACCTGGGCATCAACCGGAATGTTAGCGATAAACATTGGATCTACTTTCCAGAAGAAGATATATCCTTTTATAGGGTGGGATTTCCTGGTAACTTTTCACCATTCGTTGCCCCCGAAGGGGCCAGTTCTCTCTATATAGAAATTGCCTATTCTAATGATAAACCGTTAGATAAGAAAAAAGTTGTTGAAAAGGCAAAAGAGGATCTCAAAAAAGCTCATATACTCAAAGATTCGGACCAGATAATGGTGGAGAAATGTTTTGACATAGGCTGTGCTTACGTAATTTATGACAAAAACTACAGGGATAGCGTAGCCCGGATAAAAAATTTCTTGAATGAAAACGATATATATCCTATTGGACGATATGGCGCCTGGGAGTATTCTGGTATGGAGGACGCTATTTTACAAGGTAGTAAAGTGGTGGATGAGATAATTCGGGCAAACAAGGAGGTTTACCTCCCCAGAAGATCCGCGCAAGTCCCGCTTATTTCCATAGTTATACCCGTATATAACGAAGAGAAGATCCTGGAAAGCTCCGTTAAAGAAATTATACGGGAGACTGACAAACTTCAAACCGATTATGAAATACTACTTTGCGAAAATGGCAGTACCGATCGTACTACGGAAATTGCCCATCAATTATCAACTATGCATCCTCAAGTCCGGGTTATCCATTATCCCGAGCCCAATTATGGAAAGGCTTTAGAGCGCGGAATTATCGAGGCTATTGGTCAGTATATCGTCTGTTTTGAGATCGACTTTTGGGATGCAGCGTTTATCGAGATTAGTAAGGTGCTACTACGAAAATATGATGCGGTTATTGGGTCAAAGCGGGCTAAAGGTGCCAGAGATAAACGTCCCCTCATCCGACGAATGATAACCCTAAGCTTTAACTTATTCTTAAGATTCATATTCGGTTTCCAAGGGACGGATACCCATGGTGTAAAGGCCTTTAGGCGGGATATGGCCCTGGACGTTGTTAAGGATTGTAAAACCGGCAAGGATATATTTGCTACCGAACTTATTTTAAGAATGGAGCGGTCAGGGTTCTATATGTGTGAATTACCCCTGGAAATAGAGGAAAAAAGACCCCCTTCTATAAATCTTATTAAGCGGGTCCCGAGTACTATAAAGAATCTTATTACATTATGGAAGGCCACACGAAATCTTAAGCGTTCAGACATTAAAAACTTGGAACCTGATCCCAAAATTATGACTGAGACTTTAGTAAAGTGATATTGGCGTAAGTAGGTTTATGTCTGAAAATAAATGGGTCTATTATAAAAATAACGGAATAGCAAACAGGTCCGCCATTACTGTTGACCTAGAAGACTGGTACCACAGCATAGAGTCTATTCCGGTTCAGGACTGGGATAAGTATGAATCTCGATTGGAGGAAAATACTTATAGGATACTGGAAATTCTTAACCAGTATGAGGTAAAAGCAACTTTTTTTGTGCTGGGGTACGTGGCTGAAAAGTTTCCGGCCTTAGTAAAAACGATTCAATTATTAGGCCACGAAATAGCAACCCATGGATATTTTCATAGACTTATTTATCGGTTGACACCTGAAGCATTTAGAGAAGACTTGAAGCGGTCCATTAAGGTAATCGAAGACCTGACACAGCAGAGAGTTTTGGGGTATAGAGCACCTTATTGGACCATTACTAAAGAGTCTTACTGGGCTCTAGAGGTCCTTCAGGAGGAGGGTATAAGATACGATTCAAGCATTTATCCGATAAAAACTTATCTATACGGTATCCCCGATTCGCCTAAATATCCTTATATCATCAAAGAAAATAACGGGAATAAATTAATTGAGTTTCCTCCCTCGATTATTACGATCTGGGGTTTGAGGGTACCGATGGGGGGAGGTTTTTACATGAGGGCATTGCCATCTTGGTTCATACGCTGGGGGATTAAAAAAATTAACCAAGAAGGCCAACCGGCACTAATATATATCCATCCTCCCGAATTTGATCCTCTGAAACCGGTCATAAAATTACCCTTGAAAGAAAAAATACTACATTATTACAACCTGGGAGTAATTGAACAGAAGCTCAAATCATTATTATCAGCGTTTTCATTTTATCCATTAAAAGAAATCCTAAATCTATAAACACTTCAATATATGCCTTCTCCTATAGGACATTCAATAGTCGGATACCTTGGTTACCGTTATGGTTTTCAGAATAAAGAAAACGGTAACATGAAAGCCATGTTTTTTTGTATCCTCTGTGCAAACTTGCCAGACCTGGATTTTTTGCCAGGCTTAATCATTGGGCAGTCAGATAGATTTCATGGGGGTATTAGTCATAGTATGGGGGTTTCCTTTATATTGGCCAGCATTATGCCGTTGGCTCTCAGTACTAAAAACGCAAAAGGGCTCGGGAGAATATGGTTATTACTTTTAGGCATCTTTATTTCTCATCCGATTCTCGATTTCCTTGCGATCGATACGGGTTACCCTTTTGGGAAGCCTTTATTTTGGCCGATTAGCGCTGATTATTATCAATCTCCTATACTCCTTTTCTCTGATGTCTGGCGGTCTCCTTCTAGCTCAGATTTCTTCATCAGCCTTTTCAGTTGGCATAATTTTTATGCTGTACTCAGAGAAATACTTGTTATGAGTTCACTCATTGCTTTACTGAAGATGGCCCTAATAACACAAAGGAGGTTTAAAGAGGGCTTGATAAAAGATATGGCCTAGGATCCTTCACCTGATATTTATTCTATTAAACCGATAAGTAAGAGTTAAGAGGTTAGCTATGGTTGTTCAGACAAAAGAAAAAATCGATATTTCCATAATTATTCCCGTATACAATGAAGAGAGGAATATCGCTCCTCTGTGCCATCTTATCACTGAACAGATGGATGGCATAGGGAGGGAATATGAGGTGTTATTTATTGATGATGGAAGTAAAGACAGCACCTTTGAAGAGTTGGGCAAAATTGCTAAGGATAATAGACGGGTTAAGGTCATTTCCTTTAGGCGGAATTTTGGCCAGACGGCCGCTATGATGGCCGGTTTTGACCATGCCCGCGGAGAGATCATAGTAGCGTTAGACGGCGATCTTCAGAATGACCCTAAAGATATCCCTAAGATTCTGGATAAGCTTGAAGAGGGGTATGATATTGTCAGTGGCTGGCGGAAAAGCAGGCAGGACAACTTTATCCTGCGGATAATCCCTTCTAAGATAGCCAATTGGCTAATAGGATTAATCACTGGCGTAAGACTCCACGATTATGGTTGTTCGTTAAAGGCATATCGGGCTGAGGTAATAAAGAACATCCGGCTATATGGTGATATGCATCGGTTTATTCCAGCTCTGGCCAGTATGGCCGGAGGCAAGATCGCCGAGATCGAAGTAAATCACCTTCCCCGCAAGTATGGTAATTCCAACTATGGGTTATCACGCACATTAAAGGTGATCTTGGATCTAATTGCCGTAAAATTCCTCCTGGCTTTTTCCACCAAACCTATTCAGTTATTTGGGCTTTTAGGGTTATCTTCGGTCTTCGGAGGTTTTCTTTTTTTATCTTTAGCCATTTTTATGAAAATTTATCTCAATACAGATATGACCGGAAATCCCCTCCTGCTCTTATCAGTACTTCTGGTCTTACTAGGGGTTCAATTCATTGGCACTGGTTTGCTGGCAGAAGTTACTGTCCGTACCTACCACGAATCGCAAAATAAACCTACCTATCTGATAAAGCAAATCATTGATAACGGGAAAATGGTTGAGTAGTTGAGTAGCTAAGTGGTTGAGTAGTTAACTGGTTGAGTGGGAGATTGGTTGAGTGGCTTCCTACTTAACGACTCAACCAGTTTCCCACTCAACCATTTGACCAGAGGTTAAAGATGGATCCGATAATAATTTTATTAGGATTTTCTGTAGGAATTTTGGTTGGTCTTACTGGCATGGGAGGCGGTGCCCTTATGACGCCGCTCCTTATCCTGGTTATGGGGGTACGGCCGGTCATTGCAATCGGAACAGATTTGGCCTATGCGGCCTTAACCAAGGTATTTGGTGCCTGGCAGCACTATCGTCAGGGAAATGTTGATACTAAGATAGCTTTCCCTATGATGAGTGCTAGTATCCCTGCTAGCCTTTTGGGGGTTTACCTTATACACATATTAAAGTCCCGATACCAGGTTAATGTTGATGCGCTGATCAAGAGTTCTTTGGGACTGGTTTTGATTTTAGTGGCCTTAATCCTCTTTTCTTTGCCCCTGCTGTTCCAAAAAAGAGGTGATACTACACAACTTATCCACTTGTGGGGTCCCAAATCGATAAAGAGTTTAATTCTAGGTGCAGTAGTGGGATTTTTGGTAGGCTTTACCTCCATAGGAAGTGGCACCCTGATCTTTGCCGGGTTAGCCTTTTGCTCTGCCTTACCACTCAAGAAGATAGTCAGTACCGATGTCTTTCATGGGGCGTTTCTTACTGCCGCCGCAGGTCTAGCTCATTGGTGGAGTGCCAATATTGACCTCGCACTGCTGTTTCCTCTGCTCATAGGTTCTATACCCGGGGTATTAATAGGTTCAAAGTTGAGTGTATCTTTGCCCAATTGGATTTTACGGCCCATCCTCGCCAGTATCCTCTTATGGGCGGGAATAAAGTTAATTTAGTGGAGGTGCCAAATATGCATGCTTTAAGGGATGTATGGGATATTTTTACTTCCAGCTCCTGGTGGTTAATCGGCAACCCTAAAGTAGAACAGGTTCGCTACTTTGAGATCCTGGACCATGCCCAGGGCATAGTAAAAGCCGCCCATGAGTTGGAAAGTATAGCAGTGGGTTATGCGCCGTTAGCGGAGCTACTATTCCCTGTAGGAGAGATATTTAAAGATAGCCCGGTGGGATTGGGTAGCCAGCGTATACCCTGGGACCCCAGTGGGCTTCATACCGGTGGGACTTCCCCGGTAATTCTGAAAGAAGCCGGGGTTATCTTTGGCTTAATCGGGCATAGAGAAGCCCGGGATGACCTTGGCGAAGGACCACATCTCAATAAACAGATAGGAATAGCATTGGATTATGGCATTATCCCTATCTTATGCTGTGGAGAGCCAAAAGGTTCTCTGGTAGAGTCAGAGACCGCACGGGAAAAGGCTTTAGAAGCAGAATTACTACCAGCCCTCGAGGGGTTTACCGCCGAGGAGCTCCTCCAGGGACAGCTCACCATAGCTTATGAGCCGGGTCATGTTATTGGGTTGGACCAACCTGCAGATATGGGCTATATCAGGAGCGGATTCTCCTTGATAAACAAGATATTGAGCAAACATCATCTGGAGGGCTTAGCCAGCAAAGGGAGGCTCCTCTATGGTGGTGGGGTAAATTCCGATACTATCCAGCAGGTATGGGGCCTGGATAGGCCGACCAGGGTCTTCTCGGGCGAGAACTGGGCAGGCTTCCTGGTGGGTAGGGCCAGTGCCTCACCAGACTTTATGGATATGATGGAAAAATGGCAGACCAAATTACGAGGAAAGGCAAAGGAAAAGGTAGAGGAAGAGGTAAAGGTACTTCAACCTCAACCTCTGCCTATACCTCGGATAGTGGCCCCCAAAAAGAGGGTCAGAGTAGCCGTCTATGGTATAGGGGAAGTGGGAGTTGGGTTTATAACCTCGGTATTTAAAGAAGACAATATAGAGATTGTCCAGTTGTTTAATATGGAAGTGGATACCGAGGACATCCGGGCAAGGATTTATAAGAGCCTGTTTATTGATAAAGATAAGGTATTTATAGATGACCACCATGTGGTGATAAGGGATGAGGTAAATCTGGCCGGAGAGATAGAGCTCGATGGTGAAGCAATAGCACTACAGACCCTGTTGAACCCCATAGGAAATGATTATACCAGGGTAGTAAAGGTCTTACGAGACCAGAGGATGTTAGTCACCCCGGCCCATGACCCCCGAGAAGCAGCCTCACAGATGGTAAAGGATATAGATATTGTCGTTTTTACCGTCGGGGGACTGCTTAAAGAGTGGCACTTGCTCAATCCATTCCTGGAAGCCGGTGCTAAGCACATCATTGTCAGCTCTACCAGCCCGGCCGCCGATATCTCTATTGTCCCCGGATATAACCACCACCTGTTTAATCCTGCCCTGCATAAGACTATAGCCTTAGGCTCTTGTACCAGCAATTGTGGGATACCCATAGCCGCTATTGTGGAGGAGGCTTTAGGCAAAGGTTCTATCCTGGGTTCCCTGGTGGTTACTATGCATTCCAAGACTAACTCCCAACAGATTGGTGACAAAGGGGCAGACCCTAAAGAAGAGGGCCTGCTCAATAACTTAATCTTAACTACCACGGGGATCAAAGATATATTGAACAAAGAAGGCTTTTTCCCCTCCATCGGTACTGCTATAGATGCCTTCTCTACCCGGGCCCCGGTAGAAAAGGCATCCCTATTGGTTATGCTCCTACAAGTCCAATGGGCCGATGGGCTGACGCGTGAGGGCTTGCGTGAGATATTCAAAAAGGCTGCGGCCAGCCCCCGATGGCAAGGGATAGTGAATTATGATGCCGACCATGATGGGTCCAAGATCTACCAGAAAAGCCCTGCCGCAGCGGATATCTTTGGCCGGTTGATTAATGTGTGGCCCAATCCCTGTCTGACCGAGAAACATAATGGGAAAAAGAGTAGCTCAGGTATCTCTACCCTGATTATCCCGGCGGCCTATGCCAATGTCTATGGCTATGGCTGCCAGGCCAAACGCCTCATGCAATATATGGGACAATTCCTCTAATTAAACCCAAATAGAAATCAAATAGAAATGATTTAATGAACCATCACTTTATTTTAAATTCTTTTACCCCTAAACTATAACTAACGTCATCAGTAATTAGTCATTGGCCAATGCAGGCTATAAGGCTTTAAACTAATGACTAATGACGAGTAACCAATGACGTTCCATATATGATCAACGAATTAGAATGAACATATCAAAAATTAATGGAGGTGCTAAATGGATCATCTAGACGAGCTAGAAAGTAAGAGTATCTATATTATCAGGGAGGCGTATTATCAATTCAGAGACATCGGGATGCTCTGGTCTATCGGCAAGGATTCGACTACACTATTGTGGCTCTGCCGCAAGGCCTTCCTCGACCAGATCCCTTTCCCGGTCATCCATATTGATACCGCCTACAAATTTCCGCAGATCTATGGCTTCAGGGACAGATATGCAAGAGAATGGGGGTTGGCTCTGAAAGTGGCGCGAAACGAAGAGGCCCTCATGCAAGGGGTGGGCCCAAATAGTAATGACAAATTAAAGTGCTGCACGGAGCTCAAGACCATTGCATTAAAGCAACTAATTGCCAGGGAGGGCTATAAGGCTATTTTGCTGGGGATCAGACGGGATGAGCATGGTATAAGGGCCAAAGAGAGATACTTTTCTCCCCGGGATCAACAATTCACCTGGGACTACAAGAACCAGCCTGCGGAGCTTTGGGACCAGTATAAATCCGAAGCAGATGATGAAACCCATTTACGGGTACATCCCCTGCTGCATTGGACTGAAGTAGATATCTGGAGCTATATCAAGCGAGAAAATATCCCCTTTATAGACCTTTACCGGGCAGTGGACGGGAAGAGATACCGTAGCATTGGGTGCGAAACCTGTTGTGATCCAATACCCTCAGAGGCCGATGATATTGATTCTATTCTGGACGAACTTATCAATACTAAAACACGGGAAAGAGCTGGCCGGGCGCAAGACAAAGAACAGGCTTATATGATGCAGAAGCTTCGGGCATTGGGTTATATGTAAGGACGTTCAGGGTTCAACGTTCAACGTTCTGCGTTATGAAGATAGAAAGATTTGAGGATATAGAGGCATGGCAAGCAGCACGGAAACTGGTCCAGGAGGTCTATCGAATTACAAAAGGGATAGATTTTTCAAAAGACTATGGGTTAAAGGATCAGATACAGAGGGCGGCTGTATCTGCTATGGCCAATATAGCAGAAGGGTTTGATGATCGATCAAATCAAGCATTCATCCAGTTTCTCAATTATGCTCTTCGATCTGTAACAGAAGTCCAGTCCCATTTATATGTAGCATTGGATCAGGAATATATAACCCAGAGTAACTTTGACGAACTTTATCAGCAGGCCAATCGAATAAAAAGTATAATAAACGGGTTTATCAGATACCTAAAAACATCAAAATTTGGCTATAAAACTTAGAACGTAGCACGTCGAACGTAGAACCAAGAACGTAGCACGTCGCACGAACAAAAGGAGGCAAAATGGAGGATAAAAAATTAAAGTTGGTTATTGTGGGTCATGTGGACCATGGAAAATCAACCCTTATAGGTAGATTGCTCTATGATAGCGGTTCTTTACCTCAGGGCCTTATGGAAGAGATTGAGCAGAGTCTGGTCCAATTGGGCAAACCAGTAGAATTTGCATATATAATGGATCACTTAGAAGAAGAGAGGATAGAAGAGAAGACTATTGATACGGCCCAGTCTTTCTTCAAAACGGATAATCGGAATTATGTGATTATCGATACCCCGGGCCATAAGGAATTCATCAAGAATATGCTTACTGGAGCTTCGCAGGCCGACGCCGCAATCCTTATCGTCTCGGCAATAGAAGGCATAGAAGAGCAGACCAGGCGGCATGCTTATATTTTGGGTATGTTGGGATTGAAACAGGTCATTTTGGCCATTAATAAAATGGATTTAATAAATTATAGCCAGACGCGATTCCAGGAGTTAAAAAATGAGGCTTTGTTATTTCTCGATTCTATGAAAATAAAGCCTCAACGTATCATCCCCATTTCTGCTAAGCAAGGAGATAATATTGGCTCTGTTTCAGGTAATATGAGTTGGTACCAGGGGCCATTTATCCTGGAGGCATTAGACCAGTTTAATATCAGGGAGTCCCTGAATGATAAGCCCTTTCGGTTTCCTATCCAGGACGTTTATTATGACGTTCTACGTTCAACGTGCGACGTTCCCGCAGAACGAAGAACCTCGAACGTAGAACCTATCCTGGTAGGAAGGGTGTCATCAGGTAAAATAAGGGTAGGTGATGAAGTAATAATATTTCCTACCAAGACCAGGACCAGAGTGAAATCTATCGAGATATTTCATAAAGAGAAAGATATAAAGTTAGAGGCCGAGGCAGGAGAGAGCATCGGGTTAACTTTGGAAGACGACCTAGAGGTAAGAAGGGGGCAGGTCATTTGTGCCTATTCCCCAACAGCCACAGCTCAATACCCATGGTTAACCACCAGGATAAACACAAATATCTTTTGGATCTCTCCCATCCCTTTAAATATTGATGCTCAATCGAGTATTTCCTCACCCAACCACCCAACCACCCAACCGCCCAACCGCTCAACCACTCAACCACTCAACCACTCCCCCATCACCATTCGCTGCGCTACGACTGAAGAGATTTGCTCGATAGATAAGATTGAGACAAAGTTTGATTCTTCTACCTTAGAGATCATAGAGGAAGATGGGAAGGTATTGGGAGAGACAGAGGTGGGAAAAGTTGTTATTTCTATTGAAAAACCCATGGTATTTGAGGACTTTAATGAGATTGAAGAACTTGGACGCTTTGTCCTGGTAAAGGAAGGACAGATCTGTGCCGGGGGCATCATTACAGATATAGATAGAGGTATAGGTGGAGGATAAGGTGTTTAAGACATTTAAAGATATGCCCATATGGCAAGAGGCAATGGCAGTGGCTGAGAATATTTTTAAACTTACAGAAAATTTACCTACGAAAGAAGATTATGGGTTTACCTCGCAAATCCGGAGGGCAGCCTTAAGCATTTCTGCCAATATAGCGGAGGCCTATGGCCGCAATCATACATTGGATAAGATCAATTTCTATTACTTTGGCCGGGGATCAATTACGGAGACCCAAAGCCAGCTTGAATACGGCCGCAGAGCTCGATACCTTATAACTTCTTTTAAAAGTAAAATTGAGAAATAGCCAATTCCCTCTCCCTTTACCTCTACCTCATATCAAAGGAGACATGCCCTGAATATTTTTAGGAGAAAGAGGAAACATAAGGCATTTATCCTGGGACTGGATGGAGTCCCTTGCAGCCTGCTTCAAGGACTTATGCAAGAAGGGATTATGCCTAACCTATCTCAAATTATAAAAGAGGGCACATTATTGGAGATGGAGGCCTCATTACCAGAGGTCTCATCCACCTCCTGGGCCACTTTTATGACCGGAGTTAATCCTGCCAGACATGGTATCTATGGCTTCATGGACTTGGAACCGGGCACTTATAAGCTTTATTTTCCTAACTCCATCAATATTAAAAGCGATACCTTTTGGGAAATCCTGGGAAGAGAGGGAAAGCGGAGCATTGTATTGAATGTCCCTTCTACCTACCCAGCTAAACCATTAAACGGTATCCTTACGGCGGGTTTTGTTGCGATTGACCTCAAAAAGGCTACCTATCCTGAATCAGCTTACCAATATCTGAAGGGCATTGATTACCGCATGGATGTAGAGGCCGAGAAGGCTGCTGAATCCCTGGAGGCTCTGGCAGAAGAGATAGATTTTACTTTTAAGAAGCGCCGGGAAGCCTTTTTGCACTTTTTACGGGCAGAGAACTGGGATCTCTTTATTGCTTCTGTAACCGAGACTGACCGCCTGCACCATTTTCTCTGGGTTGCCCTGGAAAATAAGGAACATCCTCTGCATTCCTTCTTTATTGATTTTTATCGTAAATTAG
>MHDQ01000093.1 GCA_001803565.1 Nitrospinae bacterium RIFCSPLOWO2_12_FULL_45_22
AGGGTAGCTGCCCCGGCGATCTCTGCCCCCTCAATGAGTTCTTCTGGCCGGACTTTAAATATCTGGGCACAGTTTCCGCAGAGATAGAATTTGACCCTTTCCTTGATTAGGCCTGCCAGGAGTTCTCTGGCTGGAGGGAAGGGTGGGGCTTCCAAAAAATCTACCGCTCCTCGCTTGCCCAGCAGTACCCCCTGGTTGAGGAAAAAGATCACCAGGTCTGAACCCTGGGCCAGCAGGGCATTAGCTACAGCCAAGGCAGAGATAGCCCGTAATGGGGCATCTGTAGAATAAGTGATCACTAAGACGAACTTTTTCTCCATATTTATTTCCCCCTATATTTTTGTTTAAGCAATTTTACCTCCATGAATCTGTATCAACCCGTGTTCATCCCGCACACAGCAAGGTTCATCTGTGGTCAAAATTCCAATCATGGCTAAAAAAATTACAAATTTTCTTTTTTGCTAGGTCAGGAGACCCAGCACTACCCTACAGGATAGGATCGGGTCTCCTGACCCGATCTCTAACTGGTATCCCTTAATCTTCTTTGATCAGGAGGACATTTACGGCCTTGACCACTACCCTGACCTCATCCCCTTCTTTAATGCCCAGGTCATCCAAGGTTGAGAGGAAATTAATTTTTCCTTTACAGCAAGGGTGCGGAATGTGGGCTTGATATTTTTCTGGGATTCATTCTTTACCTCAAGCGGGTTTATTTAGTCGAAAGATACTCTCAGGCTAATGGGTCTTTCTAATCATCTCTAAGAAGGCCTCTAGCCGGTTAGTCAATGGACCTATATCTTCCTGGCTATAATCAGTCTCTACCCGCAAGACCGGTACCCCTATTCCTTTCAATGCCTTCTCTACCCGATAGAACTCTACGGCATAAGTAGTACAGAACTGTAAGATATTGTAGATTACACCATCCACCCGATACTGCTGGGCGAGGTCTATGATATTATTTATCCTGTCATCATTAGGGGTAAAGCAGGCACAGTCCAGCTTAAGGTATCTATCACTCAGGACCCGGAGTTGATTATCCAATTTGCCATCGCTCTCCTCTACCGGGTCGCGGAAATACCGTTGACCCGTGCAAGCCTCTTCACAGACTACTGCCCCACCATTTGTCTCGACAATATGGTGTATTTTCCAATTAGGTAGTACCATGGGGCAGCCGGAGACCATGAGTCTCGGCATGGCCGCATCTATTGCTCCTTGGCTGTTCCTTACCCTTTGCTCCAACTCCTGGCGTAGTGTCTCTGCCCCTTCCAGGAACTGTTCGATATCATCAGAAAATCCTAATTGGGTGACCAGTAGGGCGTCTTTACCGCTGATAGGGGTAGGTGAAATCTTTCTAGTCTCATTCAATCTCTTAAGTATTGCCCTTCTACGATTAACACGGGCTATGGCTTCTTTAAGCCCCGCAGCATCAATCTCATTACCTGTGATCTCTTCCACCTTCTCCTTAAACTTTATCATCTCTTCCAGCCAGAGTTCCTGGGCCTTTGTTCCTTTCATAGCCGGTAGGTGCATGACATGCAAGGGTATCAGGTCTTGGAATATCTCCCAGGCCTTTTTCTTCCCATCGCAGGTAGTCTCACCTACTACCAGGTCAGCAAGCTCAAAATAGGGACATAGCCGCGAAAGTTTCATTCCTAAGGAGGATCTGATCAAGGGGCAGATATTTCTGGGAAGGTATTGCTCTGCCTCCGGGCCTCCTATATCTGCCCCGGCACAAAGCCCCACCATCATCCCGCCGGCTGCCAGGACGATCTCTTCCGGGACATATAGGCAGAAGGCACCTATAACCTTACCGCCCTTCTCTTTGTGCTCACTTAGTTCCCTGATACGGCACCCATGGATCTCTGACATCCTGAAATCAAAATAAGACATGGCCTTGGGGCGGTTCTTCTGACTAAGAAATACCTCCCGAAACATGGGTTGTAATCCCTGCATAAGCTGGTCATGGGCCCCAATATCAATCCCCAGGTTTTTTAGCATATGATTGTGCCCTTCAAACTCTTTTTCAGCCATCTCAACCCCTCCTTCTGCAATTGTTTAGCCACGGATGAACACGCATCATCCAGCTACCTTTCCCTGCCAGGAAGACACAAAGACACCAAGGCTACCCCATACAGGGTAAAATTTAGAGCGGGGAAAAGGGTTCATACCTTATTTACTCTTCTTTAGTGACTTAGTGGCCTAATCTGTGTCTATGTGTAGTCATTCGTGGCTAAAATCCTTACTATAGCTAAACACTTACAAATTATCAATTAATCAGATAAGGATTTCTACCGAAAGTTGCTGGAAAGGTACTAATATTATGGGTTACTCCCAGTCCTTATAGGATAATTAGAGGACATATCATCTTTGAATGTGTAATTTGGGTTGTGCAAGGCTATATTCCAGGCACTGGTTGACCACTTCAGGTTTATGGCATTATATCCCAGGAGGTTAAGGAGCATGGTGATCTGTTCGGAAGCCCCCGCAGGTATGCAATACGGTACAATTTGCCGGTTCGGCGGTAGATGCTGCAAGCTGGCCAGGGCTGGTATATCCCGCCAGTTCATAGCCTTATGCCGGGGGATATTTACATGCCCGGTAAAGTTCGGAGGTAATACATCTAATATAAAAGGATCATTAGAGGTATCATCGCCTGCGCCATACAGCGCCCCATCACTATCATCGTCAAGGATCTCCATGAGCTCATCGGTATACATATACCATCTCTTAGCGACCATAGGGAAAATGATCTTTGCCCGCTCCAGGACGGCAGCCCTCATGTCTGTCTGGCTGGTACTGATCCTGGGATAGGGATAGACGGGGCCATCTTCCAATTTTGGGGTGGTAGAATCTATGGGAAAGTTATTATTACTGGACCTCGAGTCCTCAGTAAATCTTCCCGGGGCAATGCTAGAATCCCTTGTCCAGCCGACCATACCCCATTTCAGGTTAAAGACTTTATGGTAGTTAAACCCCAATAGATTAAAATACATAACCAACTGTTGCGATAGGCTATGATCCCGGTCTACTATGATAATCTCCCGGTCAGTGGGTAGTCGGTCAATATTTTCCTCTTTGGCCAACTCTTCAAAGGGAATATTTATCGCCCCGGGTATATGCCCCCTTTCATACTCTGCCTTACTCCGTGCATCCAGCACAAACGGGTCATTAGCAGGATTATCCTGCTCGTCAATCTTGCCGTCCCCATTGTCATCCAGGAGGCCATAGAGATAACTGGCTTCCTTTTTATAGGGCAGCTTTTCTATTCCGGCAGCCGCCAGATAAGTGAAGGCCTTCTCAGCAATGGCAACGAATACTGGATCAGGATTGTTAATTGTAGGAAGACTTTCCCCTTGAGGAAGTACCATTAGAGTCACCTCATGCCTCCCTATATTCCCGGACCTGTCTTTAAGACCGATGCCCAAGGTATTAAGTCCTTGAGAAAAGACTAATCCAGGAAAGGTGATGGTGACCTTTTTTTCGCCAACCGCCTTCATTTGGGCCGTCCCGCTTAATACGGCTGGTACTAGAAAATCATTGATAGACCAATTAAAGACGGTGCCGTTATAGGAGACTTCAAAAAAAGCGCGGTCTATATCTGAGAGCCCGTTCGGATCGGTTATAGTAAAGACCAGGTCAAGCGGCGAATAGAGACTTCCGCCGGTTAGGATATTGGTGATAGGCTGGGCACTAACCGGTAAAGTTTTGTGAAAGCTAAAAGCCAAGATAACTCCTAGTATCATTATAGAGATAACCCTGGTTCTTAATCTATTCATCTTTCTCCCTCCTTTTGAATAAAATTCCATATTGAAAAAAGTCTCTTTTATCCTTGTATAAAGTTTAGATTGCCCAAGCTAACCCTACAGCCCTCACCGAGGGTAGAAACTAGTTTTTTCATGCGGCCTCTATACCTGCCTGGATACCTCCTATTTCAACCTCGAGATCATCCAGGGCCTGATCGTCTGAACCCAATATCCCGGCTGATAATTCATCTATCCCGGTAGGGGGCTCCGGCAGATCGGGTAAATCCCTTTCATTGTAAGATTCTTTCCTTACTATACCCTTATCCCTGTGGGCTCCAGGCAGAAGGGTAATGGATGGAAAGACAGGTAAATCATTTAGGGATTTGATCTCCTGGGCATAAGCCGAATCAGTTTTCAATATCAACCATAGGATAACTGTCCCCATAGTTAAGACCCATAGTATTCTCTTAATCAAAAATATCACCTCCTTCCACTATCAGATCATTGGGTATTCAAAAGATTCTCAATCAGGGAGCGGGAGAGGATATCTTCCCAGTCTCTGCCACCCAAAATTACCTTCTTTATCACCCCCTTTCTGTCAATCAAAAGAGTTGTGGGCATAAATTTGATCCTATATGCCCCCTCTATTTTGTGCGATGGGTCTAAAAAGACGGGGAAGGTAAAGCCTCTCTCTTTGACAAAGGACTCAACCTTGTCCAGATTCCCTTTATCTACGGATATGGCCATTATCTTAAACCCTTCATCTTTATAGTCCTGGTAAATTTGCTCCATGGAAGGCATCTCCGCCTCACAAGGCTTGCACCAGGTAGCCCAGAAGTTAAGGAGTACCACTTTACCCCGATAACCTTTCAGGCTTATATCCTTACCCTCCATACCTTTAAGGGTGAAATCGGGGGCATAATTACCTACCATGGGTAATTCAACCTCTGGGTGTTCTTCACCCTCTTCCATTGGGGACGCCACGGCAAACGCTGCACCTTCTCCCCTTGGGCTGCGACTTCCGGGCAGACAAGATAAAAATAGATTAAAAGCTCCAAGAAGGGAAAATAACCACAAGACCTTTCTCTTCATATTCACATGCCCTCCTATTTGTATGAATAAAGTAGCAATCTGAATCCTCAGGCCCAAGCCCATTAAAAATTAGCATTGAAAGTTAAATAAAATAGATTCCGGTCGTAGTTTCTATCAGTAGGGGCTGCCCTTCCAATATTGGAATTATTGGTTATATCCCGGTACCTGAGGGAGACCTTGAAGTGGTCAAATATCTCCCGGGATATCTCGATGGAATAAGTAAAGCGGTTATCCCCTCTCTCCCTGAATAGATTCGTTCTGTTCTCATACAGTACCGGGATTAACATATTCTCTGTTTTTATAAAGTTGGGCCTTCCGAGGGTATCAAAGGGCCTTTGATCATGATAGATATACTGGTCAAGGGATGAGTAGTTCCTTATCAAATATTCACCAGTTAAGTTGATATTGATGCTAAATATTAGGGGAAGGGAAAGCCGGGCTGATATTTCATGGCCGCTATAGGAATAAGACTGGAAGAAGGGAAATTCTTCTGTCCCTTGCTCTTCCACCGGAGGAAGATAGGGGTCTCCTGGCCTAAACCCCTTCCTGCCCAACAGAAATGGCTGGGTTCCAGTCCGGTCATTTAAATCTTCCTCGGTATATTTATAGCTCAGCGTTAGAAGCCCCTTCCGGTTCATAAAATAGAAATACTGGGATAAGGAGGCAGTCCGCCTTATCCCTTCTAGATAGTCGTAGTCTGAACCTTTGGCATTTATCCACTGATAAGACAACTCCATCTTGGTAAACAAATTCCTTGTCTCCGTAAAGGTTATGCCTGGGGTAACTTTGTTGCTGGTTTGGTAGGGTTTATCATCCAGGTAATAGAAATACTTCTCGTATTCGAGTCCAAAAACTAATGGATCAAGTTTATATCTGGTATATAGCCTCCCGAAATGTCCCTGAAAATCGAATTCTTTCAGGTCTCTATATTGATCCTGGTAGAAGATATAGCGGGCACCTAGAGTAAGGTCGGGCCGGTTTATAAATTTGTACTCGCCCAAAAGGGTAGTATTTAACAGATTATCCGACTCCTGTGAGGTCTGATCCCCTGAGGAAAAGAGGGTTACATTAGAATCGGACTGGCCGTTAGCATCAATACTCAATCGCCATCTTTTTCTGCTTCGCCTGGCCTCTTTGATCAGGTCAAGGTATCTCACGGCAGCATCCTTGTATTTTGTCTTTCCTGCGATGGCCTTCTTGAACTCCATCTCTGCCCTATCTTCGTCCCCAGTCTGGAGAGCAGCTATACCGGTAAAGAAGATGAACTTACCTTCTTCTGGTTTTAACACCCGGGCAGCGTCCAGGGAGTTAACAGCCGCCGGATAATTTCCCAATTTATAGTAGGTATAGCCCAGGTAATAGTAGATAGCTGCCTCATTGGTACTGGCGACCGAGGCCTGTTCAAACTCCCGCACAGCACCCTTATAGTCACCCCTTTTAAACTTCTCTATACCCCTAGAATAGGATACTTGTCCCTCTTCCTTGAGGATGGTATCCATTCTACCTTTCTCAATGGAATCCATCACCCGGCGCGCCTCTTCCCTCAATTCCGTTGAAGATTCCATATTTATAACCTTGGAGAACTCTTTTTTGGCCATTATTCCCAGGCCAGCCATGAAATATGTCATGCCCATGTTGAAATGGGAGTTAGCGGTCAGAGAAGGTTCAAGCCTGGCGGATTGCTTAAAAGAAGAGATGGCGTCATTCCAATTACCCATCTCATAATAGACAATTCCCAGTACATAATGGACAACACCTTCCTCGGGGTGGGTCTTCAGGATAATCTGGCACTCATCTACGGAAGATTGGTAATTCTTCAATTTGAGATAGGCTAAAGCCAGGTCAAGGCGGGTCTTAGTATTCGCTGGGTTTTCAGACAGAATGAGCTTTAATTCCTCTACTGCCTTTGCGTACTCCGCCTTTTTCAAGAATTCCTCTGCCGTTAATAGATGCGGGGAAGGGTTGGCTGCCAGGTTCTCTTTATCAGACCCGGCATATCCCTTATTGAGGCTGCCCAGGATCAACATAAAAACTAATATGAATAGCTTTGATGATTTATCTTTTCCCATCCCCAATAATTTGTCTCTGATTATAACCGAGCGCATAAGAGATTTAGCTGGGATCTATACCTTTGCCTGGCACATTACTGTGCCCTGCTTTATCTCTTTTACTTCGCCACCCAGCTTTCTCAGCAAAAGATTGCACCAGTATCTCTTTCAGCCATCTCAATCCCTCTTCTAGAAGCTAACGGTTTCCCGCTCTGCCATCAG
>MHDQ01000094.1 GCA_001803565.1 Nitrospinae bacterium RIFCSPLOWO2_12_FULL_45_22
ACTAACCGTTCAGTATGTGAACATATGTTCACATACCCACGTTCCGCTGTCAGCAAGACTTATCGTAAGGCGTTAGGGTCAGGCGTTAGTAGAAATTTTTCTTACCCCTTGCCCTCTTACGTCTGACGGCTTACGATTGCTTTTAACTGAAGGCTGGAGGTTTATGGTAGTAGGTGAACACTACGCATGAATTGATTAGGGTGTGGCTATTCTCAGAAATCCATTAACAAGGGTTATGAATTAATGGGGGTAGGAAAATTTTTGGTTAGAAAGGAAGGGGTGCATATGAGAAGAAGAAACGTGTTGTTGGTGTTGGTAATCCCGATCCTATTCTGGGGTTGTAGTTCTGGTAAAGGGCCTGAGGCTGGCAAGACCGGCCCAACCACCCCCCCTGGCTGGGCAGCCGTCTCTGCCTCTTTAGGCTATGAAGACTATATCTATGATATAGCCATTGTTGAAGCTCCTAATAATATCTGGGCGGTCGGGACTTATGGTAAGATATTCCATTATAATGGTAAAGAGTGGCAATCGGTCCCTAGCCCGACAAAGCTCCATTTATTCGGCTTAGCCTTTCCCCGACCTGATGAGGGCTGGGCAGTAGGGGCAGATAAGATCATCCCTGATCACCAATCTGTTATCCTCCGTTTCGATGGTCAGAAATGGCAAGAATTCCCTAACCCCGGTACAGATACCCTTCTTAGTGTATTCTTTCCCCAGCCCGACGCTGGTTGGGCAGTAGGGGCCAGCAGCAACATCCTCCACTATAATGGCCAGGCCTGGGAAAAGGTAGAACCGCCTGTCCATTGCTACCTCTCTGGCGTTTCTTTTGCCTCACCCCAGGAGGGGTGGGCAGTTGGTAATAATGGCGTTATCTTACATTATACTGCTGATAAGGGCTGGCAAGTCTACCCCTCTCCTACCAAAGTCAATCTCTACTCGGTACAGCTTATCAGTCCGGATAATGGCTGGATAGTGGGTGCTGGCGGTACTATCCTCCACTATAATGGCCAGAAATGGCAACCCTTAGCCAGCCCGACGGAGATGGTGCTTTCTAAAGTCTCTTTCCGGAGCCCTAATGAAGGCTTTGCTGCTGGTGCTGCTGGTACTTTATTAAGATATGATGGTAAAGAGTGGAAACTAGTAGAAAGTCCTGGCCGGGATTGGTTTTATGTCGTGGCAGCCATGAACCCTGAGGGAATATGGGTAGCAGGACGGAACAGAAACTTTTTCTATAAGAAAGACCGAGGGGATTAATGACTGTTCCCAGGGGTCAGGGGCCAGGGATCGGCTCGGTTGACCGCCGAGCCCTGATCCCTGATTCCCTGGTTATTTAAGGGTATCTACGAGAATCTGAGTCCTTAACGCTTGGTTAGAAAGGAGAATGTCTTATGGTTGATATTTTTGCCAGGTTTATCATCAAGTTCCGCTGGCCCATATGCATTATCGTCTTGCTGATCACTGCCTTCCTCACCTATGAAGCTACCCGGATAAGCCTGCCGGAGGAGCTGGCCAATATTGCCCCGAAGGGGCACCCTAATGTCCAGTTGACCGGTTTTTTGAACGAGGTTTTTGGTGTAGGGACTCTGGTAGAGATTGGGGTAGAGGTAAAAGAGGGGACCATATTCAACAAAGAGACTATCGGCAAGATGCACCGGATAGGGGAAAAGATCTATGATATGCGGGGTGTTATCCGGGGTCAGGTAGTCTCTATTGCCAGCCATAGTGGGGTGAAGAACCTCAGGACTTATACTGATGACATGGGGCTCTCGGTACTGGATAGCCAGAGCTTCCGGGACCTGGCCAAACGGGTCATTACCGAGCCCGACTTCATGCCGGTATACCGCCAGACTATCCTCAATAATGAGGCTATCTATGGCAAGCTGGTCTCCTGGGATCAGAAGTCCGCAGTGATCATGGGCCGGTTCTGGGACGAGTCGGAGTTTAAATATATCTTTCAGACCCTCCGGAAAATCCTTAAGGAAGAAGAAGATGCTAATCATAAATTTTATCTGGCCGGCCGGGTGATAGAGATGGGCTATCTCCATCTCTATATGAAGCGGATCATGATCCTCTTTGGCGTGGCCACGCTTGCTATTATATTGATGCTCTGGGTAGCCTTTGGCACCTGGCGGGGTATCTTTATGCCCATGTGGGCGGCCTTTGTAGCAGTATCCTGGGGCTTTGGCTCAGAGCATTTCCTGGGCTGGAAGATGGATATCATGACCATTATTATCCCCTTTATGATCATGGCTATGGAGGTGAGCCATTGTGTGCAGATACTGAACCGGTTCTATGAAGAGTATGAGAAGTGGGGGGATAATAAGAAGGCGGCAGAGGAAACCCTGGCCCACCTGGTTATTCCTGGGGCAGCCTCTATTGTCACTGATGGTGCCGGGTTTGCTACCATGTTCCTGATCCCCTTTAAGTTGCTGCAGCAGATGGCTGCCTCAGCGACCTATGGCGTGATCCGGATCTTTTTTACCACTACTATCTTTATCCATGCCTTTATCGCTATCCTGCCCGCCCCAACAGAGAGAGAGATGGCTAAGATCCGGCGCCGGAATAAGATCATGTATGCTATTCTGGGCAAGGTAGGTTCTATTACCTATGGCCCGGGCCGGCTGGCAATAATAGCGGGTGCGGTGGTTCTGTTGGTCATAGCAACTATAGGCTTAAGCAAGGTAGAGGTAGGGGATATGCAGGAAGGCTCGCCCCTGTTCTGGGCCGACTCGGAATATAACCAGGCCGAGGCACTGATCAATAATAACTTCTTTGGCGTCAATCCCTATGTGATTCATATTAAGGGTGGCAAGGCCAGTGCCCTGGCTGATCCCCAACTGGTGCGGGATGTGCATAACCTGAAGAACCATCTGGAAGACCGGCCAGATGTGCGGGGGAGTAGCGCCTATACCGAAGTCCTTAAAGGGATAAATATGGCCTTCCATGATAATGACCCCCGCTGGTACGTCCTACCCAATGATTATACTACTGCCTGGCAATTTATGGATATCTTCCGTACTGGTGGTGGCCCGGACGATAGCAAGGCATTTTTTGAGATTGATTATAGCGAGGGTATGCTAAACCTATATGTAAAGGATCACCGTGGCAGGACTATTCGTGATATCATCCAGGATACAGACCAGTACCTGAAGGAGAACCAGCAGTCCAAATATGAGCTCCGGCAAGCCGGGGGCCTGATCGGGATATTTGCCGGTATCATGGACGAGATAAAGAAGGGGCAGATAGATTCCCTCTGGCAGATCTCTATAGTCGTATTCATCTTTTGCTTGATTACTTACCGTTCTGCCACAGCCGGTGTGATAATTATGATAACCCTGGGGCTGGGAACCATTATAACCTTTGCTACCATGGGTTTTCAGGAGATCGGCCTATTTATCTATACCGTACCGGTAGCCTCTTTGGGTATGGGCTTAGGGGTAGACTATTCCCTTTATGTAGTCAGCCGGCTAAAAGAGGAGTATGCGGCTGGTAGGCAAGGTGAAGAGGCATATCGCCAGACCCTTATGCATTCTGGCACCGCGGTATTTTTTACGGCTCTAGCCATGACTATCGGTGTAAGTACCCTTCTTTTATCCGATATAAGATTCCAGGCCATTTTGGGTGGTATGCTCACGGTCGTATTCCTAGCTAATATGCTAGGGGCTATACTGCTGGTACCGGCCCTGCTGGCCCAATTAAATCCCAAATTCCTTACCAGCCAAAAGGGCCTGAATATTTGAAAGGTAATTAGGTCATTGGGTCATTAGGTTACCTAATAACACGAAAACACGAAAGGTACGAAAGCCACGTTTTAGCTTCGTGCAATTCGTGTTCTTTCGTGTTGCCTAATAACCCAATAACCCAGTGACCTAATGACCCAAATTGCCTTTATGGTGACAAAGGCTATACTGGAGTTGCTCCGGGAAGAGGTGGTTCTATTTGATGGCGCTATGGGCACCATGCTAATAGAGCGCGGCTTAAAAGCGGGAGAATGTCCTGAGGCCTGGAATCTGCTTCACCCCCCAATCATAGAAGATATCCATCGGGCTTATTATGCCGCTGGTAGTCAGGTAGTCCTCACCAATACCTTTGGCGCTAATAGATTGAAGCTCTCCGCCTACGGCATGGCAGGGAGGTTGGAAGAGATTAATAGTAAAGCGGTAGAGCTGGCCTTAGCTGCCCGACCGGCCGAAGAGAGGGAGTGCTATGTAGCAGGCGATATCGGGCCTACCGGAAAGTTCTTAAAACCTTTAGGACCCCATGAGTTCCTGGAATTTAAGGAAGCATTTGCTGAGCAGGCCCGGTGTTTGGCACAAGCCGGTGTAGACTTCATCTGCATCGAGACCATGTTTGACCCCGGAGAGGCCCGGGCGGCCTTGCAAGGGGCCTTAGAAGCTACATCCCTCCCCATAATCATTACTATGACCTTTGATAAGACCCCTCGTGGGTTCTTTACTTCCATGGGCTTAGGGGCTGCTGAAGCGGCAAAATTACTGGAAGAGCATGGCGCTGGGGCTATAGGGGCCAATTGTGGCACTGGCCCCGCTGAGATGCTTGAATTAATAAAGATATTGCGGAAGGTCACGCAACTACCATTAATTGCCAAGCCCAACGCCGGAAAGCCTATTATTAAACAGGGTAAAGCCTTTTATACTGAGGATACCCAATCCTTTGCTCGTTATATACAGGAACTGGTGCCGGCAGGTGTTAATGGGGTAGGGGGCTGTTGTGGTACTGACCCATCTTATATCCGGGCTATCGCCAAATTATTGCACAAAGAATGTGGGGCATGACCTATTTTTGGGGTTTTAATATCAACTTTAGCTTCTCCTGGTAAAGATTAATAAAAAGTTCTTTATTCCCTTTCCTATTAGCACCAGCCCTGATATACAACTCTTTAATCTCCTCTCTCTTCGCCCTGCCCTCTAACCAGCGGGCAATATCCAGTTCGAGGGTATGCGAATTTTGCCTTTCCAGGGCTAGTTTCAAGTCAGATAGCCTATCTTTAGCCAAATCCAACCCTAATTTAGGCGGCTCTTTGGTCGGGACATAATAGAGGTGTAGAGTGCTATTCCCCAGAGAACCGTCAGTGGCCTTAGCCGTTGCCTGGATGATATTAAACCCTAAAGCCACTGGCACTGTGGCCATAAAGGTGCCGTCAGGGCTTAAAAGGATGCGTTGGGCCGCTTTAGCCAGGGTGACGTTTTTTACCTCAACTGTTTCGAGGTGGAAAAATTTGGTTTCCGCTAATCTAGTTATTATCTCATCCGGCCTTTTTACCGGGGTATAGAGACCACCGGTAGTATCAGCCATCCCTTGAACAGTAGCAGGGTCGGAAAGGGCCTCTCCCCCAATAGCGAAAGTATTGATCCTTATCCCTTTTGATTGGGCCTTACGGGCAGATGCCAGGGCGTATTCCTTATCCCCCGGCTCCGTCACATTGGCGCTGCCAAAGGGAAACGAAGGAACCCCATCAGTCAAAAAGATTATCACCTTATGGGCCTCCTTTTTGCCATTGGTCAACGCCCCTACCGCCATTTCTACCCCTTCTCCCATATTGGTACCACCATAGGGCTCCCGGTTATTATAGATATCAGTAAGTATCTCATCAACCTTTCCATAGTCATTAGTTAATGGGTATTCCAAAAAGGCATCGGGTGTACCGGGGACACTGCTGCGGCCATCAGCGGCCAGATCACCATTGAAAGTAACCAGGCTTATCTGGGTAGTATCAGGGTTCAAGAGCCGGAGCAAGTCTCTAGCGGCTAATACCTCGGCTGCCAGGATAGAATCGTCCGGATCTGTATTCATGAGTTTAACGGGCTTTTTGCCGAAAAAGCTTAGCCGCGAGAAGCCGATATCAACAAGCTCTCCCTCGATCCCATCATTATCCAGGTCTATCCCGCAAGGCCATAATGTACTGCCAGAGGTGTCCAACACCAGCACAACATCGTATTGGCTGTCCTTCGCTTGTTGATAAGAGGCCTTACCACTAACGGTAGCCAGTCCCTCGGTTGGGTATGGGAAATAGGAATTATCCAGTGGGAAACTGAAGCCCACCTCTGGGGCAAGCCCCGCTCCATACGGGGCTTGATGGGCCGCAAAACTATTCCCCCATCCGAGAATAATAAGGAGAATACAAACAAAGATACCGCTCATGTCGAACTATAGTTCCCTATAATTACCTGGTTGCCACGGAAAAATGGGATGTCGAGCAAGCTCGATCACTACATACGTGATAAAGACCGACTTGTTATATCAATATGTAGTGACAAAGCTTGCTTTGTAAAGATTTTTTTCCCTGGGAACTACCTAACGTTTCCCAGGAGAGAAGGGGTAAAGTAGATATCACTGGATTCAGTATTATACTCTACCTTGTCTACCCGCATAATGGTCTGGTGCTGGGTCTTATGATTTTTCATGAGGGATTGCCTTAGAGTCCAAAACCCCTGTACCTGAGCCCAATGGTTATAAAGGGTTTTTCGTAATTTACCCTCCGAGTCATAAAAATCTACCTTAAGGGATAGCCATTTATCTTTCCAAATCC
This sequence comes from Nitrospinae bacterium RIFCSPLOWO2_12_FULL_45_22, assembly GCA_001803565.1. Lineage (GTDB taxonomy): Bacteria > 2-12-FULL-45-22 > 2-12-FULL-45-22 > 2-12-FULL-45-22 > 2-12-FULL-45-22 > 2-12-FULL-45-22. The sequence goes on from MHDQ01000094.1 coordinate 6,548, forward strand.
AGAATATCCTCCTGGCCGGAGCATTATCCTGCTTATCCCGTGATATACTCTCTATCAGATAACAGGGCTTAAGATTGTAGACCTCCTCGCCCAAGAGGGTATAGCTATCAGCGTCTACCGGCCTCTCGGTAAGCTCCTCATAGGTAAAATCGTTCCCTTCCAGCCAGAAACCCAGGAAGTTATCTCTTTGGTCATACACCAGTCTCCTTATTGGCTTGAAATAGAACGTGTCATTCGGGTTATAGACCCATTTCAGGTCCCTTTGCCCGGAAGTGCGATAACTCCAACTGAGATAGGCATAATTATGGTATTTAGGGGGATACTGGAAGACCAGGAGGGTCTTGGTATCCAGGCCATCTTTACCGGCATAATGCTTACGCCTCCGTAAGACATGCCGTAGACGGGTCTTTTTATCCTTGTTTATCATTAAGAAGCTGACCTGAGCGACTTCATTCTCCCAGGTTCGGGTGGCTTTAACCTTTTCCAGTATCTCCTTGCCCGCAAGGGGATAAACCGGCACTAGCCCAATAGCCAGTAAAAAGGTAGAACAAACCCCTAACCAGATTGATTTTCTCCAGAGTTTCATTAACAACACCCCCTATTTAAATATTACCCTCCAAAATAAAAAAGTTAAAGGGAACCATCTGCCTGCAATCAAAACAATTATATGAACCAACGTTAATTCTCACGTTCCGTACCTCTTCGAGAAGGCCAGAAATAATTTGAGGTGAGTTGAAAAAGGGGACACGAATTACACGAATAGACTAGTGGCACGAATGAAGTAGCGGAACCGCCTTAACCGTGAGTACGTGAGCAGCGAGGATTGTGGTGATCACCACATAGGTATTTAGGTTCTCA
>MHDQ01000095.1 GCA_001803565.1 Nitrospinae bacterium RIFCSPLOWO2_12_FULL_45_22
AGCCGATAAACTATGCCTGTGCCTCTAATTATTCAGAGATGATTAACGAGGCTATAGCCCGAGAAAAGTTAAACCGGGTGGTATTGGCTGCCTGCTCCTGTTGTTCCTCAGAACAAATCTGTTATAGCTGCACCCAGCCGAGGATCAGGTGCAAAGAAAACCTGTTCCAAAAAGGCCTATTGGATCAACGCCTCTTTGAATTTGTTAATATCAGGGAACAATGTGCCTGGATTCATCAGGCTGATAAAAGCCAGGCTACAGCTAAGGCTAAAGACTTGATAAAGATGGCAGTCTCGCGGGCCCGCTGGTTAGAAGCGCCTCCCAAAGAGGAAATAAAGATAGAAAAGAAGGCAATAGTTATTGGTGGCGGGCCAGCCGGTATTCAATGCGCTATTGACTTAGCAGAACAGGGTTTCCCGGTTACTTTAGTAGAAAAGGAACCTCAACTGGGTGGGAGGTTAAATCAATTAAATACCCCCTCCTTTTCCCATGAAGGGCAAGGCCCTGCGGCTACATCAGGCAATCGTATAGAGCCTAAAGAATTGCTGAACCAGCTTATTGACCGGCTACAAAAACTCCCGGTGCAGATCATGACCAACACCGAGGTTAAAGGAGTAGAAGGGGGTTTAGGGAATTTTCTGATCTCTTTAAAACGGGAGAATAAGACCCCTAAGCTGACTGCCGGTGCTATTGTCCTGGCCACCGGCGCAGATTTCTACCGGCCTAATGGCGAATATGGCTATGGTACCGCGTCCAATGTCATTACCAATAATGAGTTGACAGTGAAGTGGCCAGAGATATCCCCGGATAAGATAAAAAAGGTCACCTTTATCCAATGTGTAGGGTCTAACGGGCATATTGATAAGCGGGGCTGTTCGAAATACTGCTGTGAGACGGCCCTCCAGCAGGCCCTTGGCCTGAAAGAAAAAGGTGTCGAGCCCACTATCCTCTATCAAGAATTGTATCTTAATAATGCTAAAGCCCAGGGCTTATTAAGGCAGGCCCAGGCAGCCGAGATCACCTTCATTCCTTATAATGGTACGAAACCACCCCAGATTAATTCTTCTAAAGGTGGTAATTCCCTTAGCATTAAATTGCCAGGCCGAAAAGGAAGGGCTATCTCAACTGATATGATTATTTTATCGGTGGGGATGGTAGCAAGAGAAGATTCAAAGGAGTTAGCCAAACTCCTACGGGTACCTCAAGGCCAGGATGGCTTTTTTAAAGAAAAGGATCCTCTATTAGGACTGGTCGAGACTCAAGTCCCAGGAATATTCCTGGCCGGTAGCTGTCAGGGGCCTAAAGGCACCATTGATTCCATGATCCATGCCTCGGCCGCTGCTTCTAAAGCCGCTATATTGCTGGCAAGAGAAAAGATTTATCTGGACAGCTTGGTGAACCGGCTTGATGAGGTAAAATGCCGGGCTTGCGGGACATGCGTTACCGTATGTGAGTTTGGTGCCCCCAGGATAATCTTATCTGCCCAGGGGAAGCCCGTGGCCAGAATAGACCCGGTACTCTGCCAGAGCTGCGGTACCTGTGCGGCATATTGTCCGTCGGGCGCTATAACTGCCCCTTGCTTCACCGATAAGCAGATAAACAGTATGCTGGAATCCCTCTTGGCTTCCTGATGCAAGGAATTTTCCGGGGAATTGTGCAGCCATAACGTTATAGGGTGCGATATTTTACGCAGGCTGAAGCCTGCGGCTACCTGCAGAAATGACGGAAGAACCAAATAATGTTTTGAAAAGGATAACAAATGGAGCGAGAAGGAAATTCTGAACCGAAGATAATAGTCTTTACCTGTAATTGGTCACCCTTTGCCCAGGCAAATATGGCTGGCGTGAAGAAGGTGGATCTGCCGCCCTTTTTCCGGATGGTGCGTCTGATGTGTCTAGGGAGAATACAGCCAGCCATGATCCTTAAGGCCTTCGAATTAGGTGCTGAGGGCGTTCTTGTCCTGGGTTGTGGCAAGGAGAATTGCCATTATGATTTTGGCAGCAAGAGAGGTGAAGAGCATTTTCAAACAGCGTCCAGGCTCTTGCATCTATTAGGTATTGACGAGAAGCGATTGAAATTGTGTCAAGATTTTAATGACAGCGCCAACATTTCCTTTGTTAAGGTAGTCGAAGACTTTGTCCAAGAATTAACTGCTTAGCCACTAAGGCACTAAGGCACCAAGAATTGGTAGCAGCAGCGTCTTACGCTGCCATTTTTGCAGGGCAAGGCCCTGCAGCTTGGTGTCTCTTTGAGTCTTAGTGGCAAATACAAATAAAAGATTAGCCCGGTGAACAGTTACTATAGAGATTGAAAGGTTAGATTATGGAAGATGTGAAGCGAGCCATTAAAACAAATAAAGTCTATTATTGTCTGGATTGCGGCAAATGTACTGCCGTCTGTCCGGTATCAAAAGTTAATCCCAGATTTTCTCCCCGGCTGACCGTACAGAATACTGTACTGGATCATGAAGAGAGGGTATTTAAGGATGAAAACCTGCTCTGGTCTTGCTTGAGCTGTCGGATGTGTAGTGAGCGGTGTCCGTCGGATGTGCATTTTGATTATTTTACAAGAGATTTAAGGATTATTGCGCAGAGGGATGGGGCTGAGAGCCCTTGTTCCCATAGCGGTGCCCTCCAATCTCTGATGCGGATAATGACTGCTCCACAATTAAGCCAGAACCGTTTAGAGTGGATTACACCAGATTTGCGAGTAGCAGAAAGCGGGGAGTATCTCTATTTTGTGGGTTGTCTGCCCCATTATCAGGAATTTTTTGGCTATCTGGGGCTGGATCTGCTGGCTATTGCCCGGGGAACAATAAAAGCCCTTAATAGCCTGGGTATAAATCCTGTAGTGATGGCTGAGGAGAGGTGTTGTGGTCATGACCTGCTCTGGACCGGCGAGGTAGAATCTTTCAGGCGCCTGGCTGAGTATAATATTCAGCAGATAGCCAATACCGGTGCCAAGCAGATAATTACTGCCTGTGCAGAATGTTACCGGACGCTTAACGATGATTTTCCCCGCTATTTAGGCAAGAAAGATTATCAGGTCTGGCATCTGTCACAATTTTTGGCCGAAAAGTTCTCCCAGGACGGTTGGAAGCCCAAAAAGAGGGTTCAAGCTATCACTTACCATGACCCCTGTCGTCTGGGGAGGTTTTCGGGGGTCTTTGAAGAGCCGAGGCAGCTCCTCAACGCTATTCCTGGTATAGAGTTGAAAGAGATGCCCAGGAATCGCCACCGCTCATTGTGTTGCGGTACGGTAGCCTGGAATAATTGTAATTCTTTTTCTAAGATGATCCAGGCAGAGCGGCTCAAGGAAGCCAGGACCACCGGGGCAGAGCTATTAATAACTGCTTGCCCCAAATGCCAGATCCATTTCAAATGTGCCATGTTAAATCAGGGAATAGATGACGAACTGAAGATAGAGATGGAGGATTTAGCTGTCCTAGTAGCAGGCGCCCTCTAATTTAAATTAGTTAGTTCACAGATATACCCAGATAACTATCATTGCAAAATTAACAATATAAAATTAGCAATTAACAAGAAGGAGTTAATTTTGAAATGCTAATTGCTAATTTTGCATTTTGCATTGAAACAGAAACTTTAAGGAGGTATAAAGCGGTGTCAAAGAATGATTTGAGGATGGGGGTTTTTGTCTGCGAATGCGGGCTGAATATTGCTGGTACCGTAGATTGCAAGGCAGTCTCAGAGTATGCCAGGACCTTACCCGATGTAGTAGCTGTTATCCAGAATAAGTATACCTGTGCTGATCCCGGGCAGAATGAGATAAAGAAGGCTATCGCTGAACATAACCTGAACCGGGTGGTAGTAGCCTCCTGCACGCCCAAGATCCATGAACCTACTTTTAGGCAATGTGTGGCTGAAGCCGGGTTAAACCCTTATCTCTTTGAGATGGTCAATATCAGAGAGCATTGTAGTTGGGTTCACCAGAACCAAAAGGATAGAGCTACTGAAAAGGCCAAAGATTTAGTAAGAAGCGGCGTCGCCCGGGCCCGGTACCTGGAGACCCAGGACGAAGCTGAAGTCAAGGTTACTAAATCTGCCCTGGTTATCGGTGGTGGGATAGCAGGAATCCAAGCAGCCTTAGACCTGGCCGATGGTGGCCATAAGGTATATCTGGTCGAGAAAGAACCGAGCATTGGCGGTATTATGGCTCAAATAGATAAAACCTATCCTACTATGGACTGCTCCATATGAATTCTCGGCCCCAAGATGATGGATGTCGGTCGACATCCCAACATTGAGTTGCTGGTCTATAGCGAGGTAGAAGATGTCAGCGGATATATAGGTAACTTCAAGGTAAAGGTAAGAAAGAAGGCCCGCTATGTAGGTGAGAAGGAATGCACCGCTTGTGGCGAGTGTGCCAAAATATGTCCGGTAGTAAAACCGGATGAGTATCAGATGGGTCTCTCTTCCCGCAAGGCCATATATATGCCCTTCCCGCAAGCTGTCCCATCGGCTTATATCCTCAATATGGCAGATTGTTTGGGTAATAATCCGATTGCCTGCGGAAAATGCCTGGAGAAGTGCGAAAAGAAATGTATTGATTACGATATACAGGACCAGATCCTGGAGCTAGAAATAGGAACCATCATTGCTGCTACCGGCATGGATGTCTATGATCCTACTGAACTGGATGAATACGGATATACCAGATATGAAAATGTTATCACCAGTATGGAATTTGAGCGCCTGATCTGTGCTGGTGGCCCAACCGAGGGGCATTTTGTAAGACCTACGGACTGGAAGACCCCTAAGAGTGTTGCCTTTATCCAGTGTGTCGGTTCTCGCTCAGAAAAGCGCGGTGCACCCTATTGCAGCAATATCTGTTGTATGAACACCATCAAGGATACTCTCCTTCTGGCAGATCACTACCCGGGTATGCAGTGCAAGGTGTTCTATATGGATATCAGGGCCTTTGGCAAGGGTTTTGAAGACCTATACAAACGGAGTAAGGAGGAAGGGGTCCAGTATATAAGGGGTCTGCCGGGTGAGATTGAAGAAGACCCGGTGACCAAGAACCTTATTTTAAGGGCAGAGAATACTACTACTCGTGAGATAGAAACCCATGAAGTAGAGATGGTAGTCCTGTCGGTTGGGGTATTGCCCAGGAGGGATGGCGATGTGGTGCAAAAATTACTTACCCTCTCCCGTACCTCTGATGGCTTCTTCCTGGAGGCGCATCCGAAACTGAAACCGGTAGATGCCCCCACCCGTGGCGTATTTTTCGCCGGATGTACAGAATATCCCAAAGATGTGAAGGATAGTGTCACGCAAGCAGGTGCTGCAGCGGCCCGGGCCAGCATCATCCTTAACGCGGGCAAAGTGAAGATCGAGGCCATAACCTCCAGGCTCATTAAAGAGAAGTGTACCTTCTGTGGCCTCTGTGCCAAAGTATGCCCCTACCATGCCATTACCGCGGCAGATAGGAAGAATAAGGTCTATCCCATGGTGATAGAGGCTGCCTGTGCGGGCTGTGGTGCCTGTGCAGCCGAATGCCCGGTAGATGCTATTAAGATGCGACACTTTACTGATGAGCAGATCATGTCCCAGGTTGAGGCCTTATTAGAGAAAGACAGCCAGGAGGCTATTGTCTGCTTTGCCTGCAACTGGTGCTCTTATGCCGGGGGAGATATGGCTGGGACCTCTCGGCTCCAATATCCACCCAATGTCCGCTTAATTCGGACAATGTGCAGTGGCCGGGTAGATAAGAAGTTTGTCTTGCAGGCCTTCAAACTAGGTGCCCCGCTGGTATTGGTCTCTGGCTGCCATTTTGCTGACTGTCATTATATCAGTGCCGTGCACTGGACCCAGAGACGGGTAGAGAGGCTATGGGATACCCTGGAGCAAAAGGGTATCCGGCCAGAAAGGCTGCAACTGGAGTGGATAAGTGCCGCTGAGGGACAGAAGTTTGCCAAGGTGATGCGAGGACTGGAGGAGATGCTCAAGGCCGTTACCCGAGAAGAGATTGAGTATACCATGAAGGTCCTGGGTGACGCCAAGGAAGTCACGCCAGAGCCAAGCCTTGTAGCCGTATCATAATGAACTACTCAGCAAAAAATTCTCTGCCCCCTTAGAGATACTATTGCTAAGGGGGGTTGTGGCTTGGCGGTGCATAATTTGCTATGATAACCAATGACTAGAGGAGTATGTGGGTAGTGGCAGAGCTTCTCTCTGCTAGATAAAACTATTTTTTGAGCAAAGGCAAGCTTTGCGACTACAGGAGGTGGTGAGAGAGCAAATGGCTGAAGAGGCAAAATTTAAATGTCTTCGTTGCAATTATGAGTATAAAGCCCCCTATTCTCCTGAGGCCGGTCCGCAAGAGAGGACCTGCCCAAAATGCCGCAGTAATAGTGTCCGTAGGATTGTAGAAAAGAAATAATCAAAGTTAAAACCCTGACCAGCGGACAAGGCTATCCCGGGCCTCCCGAGAAGAACGGAGCTGATTTATTCTATTCATCCGCCGGGCTTTTTACCGCTAGCCCCGGCTTGTTCAGCACATGGGTATAAATCATGGTCGTGGAGACATCCGCATGTCCGGGTAATTCCTGTACCGTACGGATATCGTAACCACTCACATGTTCCGCTGTACATAAGCGCAACGGCAAGCCTTGTACAAAACGGCTCGAACCGCTGTGCCCACTTCACAAACCATTCCGCTTTGGCTTCCGGCACTCCCTGCCCTAAAGCAACAGCACGGTGCCCCTGCCAGAAAGCTTCCTTCCCCACTGATCCCTCCTTGACTTTCTATACTGTCTTTTAGATAATAAATCCCCGAAAAAAATTATACACATTTATAAAATATGATACTATACAGAATTGTAGAATATTCAATAATATCTCGTTATGCAATATTAATATTCCCCATTCTATATAATATCTGTTGGGTGAGAGAGAAGGAGACACTATGCCGAAGTTGACGAAGACAGCACAACGGGAAGCGAAGACGGCTTTCTCACAAGGCCTCCACGCCTTCGTTCAGAAGATGCGGGAGTACGTGAGCGCCGAGGATGGTGAATGGACGGTCAAAGGGTTCATCGACATCTATCGGAACATATACACCATCAGTTCCGACACGAAGATCGTCTCAAAGATCCTCGAAATCCATCTCTTCCCACAAATCCTTCAGTTTGCCCAAGAACAGGGCTACTCCATCGTCCTTGCTGAACACCAGAACTGGTATCCAGATCTGAGCTTTGTGTGTCTGGCCGATCAGCGCATCAAGTTTGCCGTGGACCTGAAGACCACTTACCGTGACCCTGACTGCCCCGGTCACGTGAACGGATTCACTCTTGGCAGTCACGGGGCATATTTCAAGGACCGAACGTCGACAAAGAATATCCAGTTTCCTTACGACGAATACTCTGGCCACTTCTGTCTCGGGATCATCTACACCCGAGCTGATGCCAGGGACGTTGACGGGACAGAGATCATCAACGTCAAGGAACTCGACGAGGAAACGGAGCATCCTCTCCGCATCGGGCACAGAGAAGTCACCACCGTAGACAGTTTGCGCTCCATCGCCTCGGTAATCAAAGATTTCCAATTCTTCGTCTGCGAGAAGTGGCAACTCGCGAGCGATCGCCAGGGCTCAGGTAATACTGCCAACATCGGCTCAATCACGGCCATTGACGACATCTTGAGGGGAAACAGCATCTTCGCCAAACTCGGAGAAGACTGGTTTGACGAGTACTGGATGAACTACGGCGTAACCACGATGAAGAAAGGCCGGAAGACAATCCCAATAAAAAGACTGGAGGACTTCATCGCCTTCAAACGCGGTGACAAGGACCTCATCGTTCCTGTCGCGACGAAACGGAAAAGGAAGGAAGACTGATGCGGGTTGTTGTGCCCCCAATCAAGAGCCAGGGGATCAAGACAAAACTCGTGCCATGGATACAAGCACTCGTTCCCGATGTTTCTGGGCACTGGATCGAGCCTTTCTTGGGTACGGGTGTAGTTGCGTTCAATTCAGGGTTTCAGCGCGCTCTCCTGAGTGACACGAATCCGCATGTGATCCGGTTCTATCAGCAAGTCCAACAGGGAGTCATCCGAGCTTCTCGCGTAAGGGCGTATCTTCAGGAAGAGGGGAAACGCCTTCAGTGCGCTCGGAATAGTGGATACGATCATTTCAATCTCATCAGGGATCGCTTCAACAGAGATCATGATCCTCTTGATTTTCTCTTCCTTTCCAGGGCAGGTTTCAATGGGATGATGCGTTTCAATAGGAGGGGCGAATGGAACATCCCCTTCTGCAAGAAGCCGCAGCGTTTCAGTCGATCCTACATTACGAAAATCGTCAATCAAGTACACGATGCCGCGTGTCTGATACAGCCCGAGTGGGAGTTTCGGGTCGCTCCGTTTCAAGAGATCATCCCCCAGGCGACCTCTAGTGACATCATCTACTGTGATCCACCATATGCAGGTCGGTATGTTGATTACTATAATGGCTGGACAGACGAGGACGAGCAGAGGTTATTTGAGTTGCTCTCATCAACACCGGCAAAGTTCATACTTTCGACATGGCACCATAACGATTATAGACATAACGATATGGTGGAACGTTACTGGAGAAGATTCAACATCGTTACCCGGGATCACTTCTATCATTCTGGAGCAAAGATCGAGAACAGAAATACCATTGTGGAGGCGCTTGTTTTCAACTTTGATGCCAATATCGAGGAGCATAACCACGGCGTGAGGCCCAAGCCCGAACAGCTGATGCTTTTCGAAGAGAGAGCAGAATACATGACCCAACAATTGGGTCGAGCGGACGTGTGATCCGCTGGCGCGTCTCACACGCCGCTCACCCACACGTTAGACTATAACCCAAATAAAGGAGGAAACCCATGTCTTTACAACTGCAAGAAGTAGTGAACAAAGCCCTTAATCTGTCTCCCGAGGAACGCGCAGAATTAGCACATGAACTGATTCTAAGCCTGGATGATACCAGAGACAAGGAAGTTGAAACGGCTTGGGATGCAGAGATTGAAAGTCGTGTAAGGGAAATTAAAAGCGGCAAGGCGAAAGGCAGACCGGCAGAGGATATACTTGCAGAGATACGAGCCAAATATTCATGAAACACATCATTGTTCACAGTGAAGCAGAATTGGAATTGTGGCAAGCGGTAGAGTACTACGAAGCCAAACGCGTTGGATTAGGGCTGAATCTTGAGCAAGAGGTAAGCCACGCCCTTGCCGATATTCAGGAAGCACCCGACAGGTGGCCTAAAAGAAGCTATGGAACGATATGTCGTTTGCTCCGTCGATTTCCATATGCTATCTACTATTTGGAAGTTCAAGATGTTACCTGGGTAGTAGCTGTAGCACACACCAGCCGTAGGCCTTACTATTGGCGTAACCGCATGAAAAGCAACATATAAGAGTCTAACAAAAGGATGAACCCGACTGGTATTCCGCTGCACCCCATACCAACGGGTTATCCCGCTGGCCGTTAGGGGCATCTTGATGCCAAGTCCAGCACGTTATTAAGACTCAAAAGAAAGGAGATAAACAATGCGCGTGTGAAATCTGGGGAGGGACACTTCCCCTATTTCATAAATATTGATTTAAGATAGCAGTGTCCCTGACTTTTATAGGACGATATAATGAAATTTGAATGGGACAGGAACAAAGAGAAGCTGAACATTAAAAAGCATACAATTTCTTTTGACGAAGCCGTCACCGTGTTCTATGATCCTTTATCGGCAACATTCGCTGATCCGGACCACTCCATTGAAGAGGATAGGTTAGTCACTATAGGCTATTCATCTCAGGGACGTCTGTTTGTTGTATCGCACACGGAAAGAGGGGATGCGATACGGATTATCAGTGCACGCCCTGCAACCGTATCGGAGAGGAAAAGACATGAAAACTAAAACTATATCTGAGGAATTACGTCCCGAATATGAGTTCGATTATTCTAAAGCCGTTCGTGGTAAGTACTTCAAAAAGCTATTGGAGGAGGGAGCTAACGTGGTTGTCCTGGAACCTGAAATAGCCAAGGTGTTTACCAATTCGGCCGCTGTGAATGATGCCTTGAGATCTCTGCTTGAAATTACACGATCCACACAGCGCCTAACAAAGCACTCAACCGGACGTGCAAAAAAGCTGCGCACCGGTTAGTTTTTCGTTCGGTCAAGTCGGAGTGATGAAGAACATCTTGTGCATAGATGGGCACAAAGCTCACTAGTCTAAAACCACAGGAGGGTAAAAAAATGCCTACAGCTCAAGAACTGCTTCCTGATCCCAATAAGCCACTGAGCGAGCATTCGGAGCTTCAATTGTTAGCCATGGTGCTATTCGGAGAAGCCCGAGGAGAACCGCCACAGACGCGGGAAGGTATTGGCCATGCGATTATCAACCGTGCCTTGCATCCCAGTTGGTGGGGTAGAAACCTGAAGGAAGTGATCCTCAAACCATGGCAATTCTCCAGCTTCAACGGGCCCGAGGTAATTCTGGTCATTAAGCCGCATCAGGTTGATCCGAACTATAGGAAACTGCGGGAGCCACTGAGGTATGAATCCCCGCAAGTCTGGGGGGATTGTTGCAATGCCGCTATCGAAGCGTATAAGCGCTTAACTCAGGCGACTTTACCCGATCTGGTCAAGGGGGCGAATCACTACTACGATACGTCCATCCCAGCGCCACGTTGGGCCGATCCGGAAAAATTTGTGCTCGCACTTCCGGCAAGTCGCAGAGGCCATGAAGTCCGATTTTACAAACTCTAACAAAGCCCATTTGCGCAATGGGTGCTCACAAAACAATTAACAAAGAGCAAAGAAGAAAACATTAAACCCGCTAGTTTTGTGGTTCTTAGCTCTTTGCTCTTAACTCTTAGCTTATGGTAGCTATACAATTTGATGTTAAAGGATTCCTGGAGACATCGTTTCTCGAATGGCCGGGGCGGATAAGTTCGGTAATATTTTTGGCGGGGTGCAATTTTCGCTGCCCTTATTGTCATAACCACCCCTTAGTCTTAGCACCGGCACGGCTCCCTACTATCCCATTAGAATCCATTCTTTCTTTTCTGGGGGGGCATAAAGACTGGATTGATGGGGTGGTGATAACCGGTGGTGAACCTACCCTCTATGCAGCCCTACCATCTTTGGTTCAACAATTTAAGGAGCGAGGTTTCAGGGTAAAATTGGATACGAATGGTAGTAATCCTATCTTGCTAAAAGAACTCCTGGATAATCACCTGCTAGATTATGTGGCGATGGATATCAAAGCCCCTCTGGAAGAGAACAAATATACTCTGGTGGCCGGGGTAGAAGTTGACCTTAGCAGAATCAATCAGAGTATCCAACTCCTACTGGATGCTGATATCCCCTACGAATTTCGTACTACAGTGCTCCCCTTATTCGTTACCCGAGAGGATGTCCTGGCTATCGCCCGGGTCATAAAAGGGGGGAAGAGGTATGTCTTACAGAATTTTAACCCCCAAAACCCCCTAGACCCTCGCTTAAAAGAAGAAGCCCCTTACCAGCCTGCCGAGTTGGAAGAAATAGCCCAACAACTAATGGATTATATCTCTCATATCCAGACTATCTATTGAACTATATCGAATTATCAAGGTATCTCCCTTTTGGCCGCAGATGAAGTATAATTACCCCTTGAGGCTAGCTATGGATAATTTGGGAGGATAAACATTGAAGGATCAATTGTATAAATCATTTGTATCTTATG
>MHDQ01000096.1:0-2756 GCA_001803565.1 Nitrospinae bacterium RIFCSPLOWO2_12_FULL_45_22
CTCGTCTCATTGTATCCCTCTATAGCATGTATCAGGTCTTGCTCTGAGATTTCCAGATCAAATAGCCGCTCTAACCGGTGTTTAAATTCCCGCAACTCGGCTGAATAGAATTGCTGGCCCCTTTCAGTGTTCTTGCGGGGAACATTGACATTATAGATAACAGGAACCTTAAGATAATGTTCCCATACTTCGGCTAAGCGAATGATACCTTGGCAGACGGTCGAAGCTACGAAGCCATCCAAAAAGTCAAACTGATTGCTAAGTGCTAATTCAAAGCAGGTGCGCATAAAAGAACAGGTGCTGGTGTAAAGATAAGAGTTAGCTACATCCAACTGCAACTGCTTTGAATCACCCGTCACCCTAACAGGCAATATACCAGCGGCATAGATTATCTCTTCGGGCACATAAATACATGACCATCCGATTACCTTTTTGCCTTGATTCTTCCATTCTTTAATTGGGTCGGTATAGGGGAAGGAGGCGTTTATCCTCCTAATATCCTCAAGGGTTTTTAACTGCTCCATTATTTCGTTCCTTTCTATATCCGTAACAGTTCAGGTTCTTTGTCATTTCGAGCGCAGCGAGAAATCTTTCCGATTTTTGACCTTACACTTTTTCAATCTCAACTAAAGTATCTCTATCATAAGAGCCGGGCTGCACATGGCCCTGGAAATAGACCAGGTGCCCATAATTACCAACAAGGGTAAGGGGTTTTATCGGGGTGGGGATAAGGAAATGTTCACTCATACGATTTTCGAATTGATATAACTCCCAGGCGTGGTCAAACCAAACCTGACCTGGTCTCATCATAGCTGCTACCTTAGCTATTGCCTTAAAGCTTGCCAGATCATTCCTGACTCTTACCCAATTACCGTCTTTTATTCCCCTCTGGTTAGCATCTTCAATACTTATCCAGATAGTTGGTTGTCCCCTGGTAAGCCTTAGCATCAACTTGTCATCTCTCCACATGCTATGGATACTCCAGCGGGTATGACCGCCGGTAAATTTTAAAGGATATTTCCCTCCGGCATAAGGGGGTTCTTTATGAACTGGCAATTCCTCATTAAATTCCTGATACCAGTCATGATCAATATAGGCCTGTTGCCTCCCGGTCATGGTAGGCCAGCGTTTCTTTTCTTCGCGATGCTCTCCATAGGCAATTGCTACTTGATCTTTTAAAGGCCCCCTTACCCCATAAGGGGGGCCAGAGGCACCGGAACTCCTAAGCAAGGCAATCCCGTCTCTTTCAAGGTCTTTCACTTTTATCCCTTTTGTAGGAGTAGAACTGTCAAGGATATATTGGATCAGCTCCGTCTCATCCTCTTCACTTGTAAGGCTGTACTGTTTCCCGCCAACGGTTATATATTCGTCATAGACTCTGGTTAAATCTCTCTCTATACCAAGCACACCATCCTTGTACTTGGTAATATCCCTTTCTTTAGCCATCTCCTGGACTTTCTTTAAGATAAGCCCCATTATTTCCCATTCTTTCTTTGACTCAAAAAGAGGAGGAACGGCCTGAGTGGAATAATTTATAAAAGGTACGTAACTTATGGGGTATTTGATCCCTCTCTTTTCGTACCACCCTGCCGCAGGAAGGATCATATCGGAATACAGGGCTGTACTATCCATCCTAAAGTTTATATTAAGAATAAAATCAGCATTCCCAAATAGATGCTTTAAGATTTGTTGTGGGAGCCGCCAGAATCGTAATACATTAACGCCACAACACAAGATAAACTTTGGCCTTTTCTCTGGGGCAGGGATACAGGGCATCCACCCTTTTTTAACGGCTTCCTCTACATATTCGTTGATGGGCCTTTTAAGCCCTTGATTACTTACATATTCTGCCTTTCCGGAAATTTCATTAAAGCCAGCGTGATACCATTGATTAATAGTGCCCGGGCCCATGGTAGGTGCCCCGAAACCGTATCCATATGCTTTAGCAGCGTTATGCTTCACAATAGTTGGGAAGGAGAAATTTACCCAGCCCTCAAGGAAGTACCAGGTATTGCAGTAGAACCCACCACCAGGTTTTCCCATATGTCCTGCCAATGAGAGGATTAATATAGCAGCCCTATTCATCAAGTCGCTATGATACCATTTATTAGAGCCCCAGCCAGAATTTATGCAGGCTGCTTTAGCCTTGACAAAGTCCCTGGCCATTTTAATAATGAGGCTACGCTTCACCCCGGTAATATTTTCAGCCTTTTCCGGTGTATATTTGGCCAAATGTTCTTTTAATTTCTCAAAAACGGTTGTGACCTTAACTCTCTTACCATCGGGCAGGGTTACTTCATATATACCTTCCAAAGCAGGATCTATATCGGTTAAGACAATTTTATCGCTGGGCGAATCCATAGTCCCAGGCATTTCTTTTATGCCATTGCTCTTTAAGTCCCAGCAGTAATAGATATGGAGCTTCCCTCCAGGTTTTAGGTCGCTTTCGCGCAAAAATTTTCCTGTATCTAATCTTATCAGAATAGGCATATCGGTCTGTTCCTTGACAGATGCTGTATCATAAAGCTTTTCATTAACAATAACATTAGCCATACCCAGGAATAATGCTGCATCAGTAGCTGGCTTTAGATTAACCCATAAATCGGCATGAATAGAACTCGGGTTATAGTCGGGGGCAATAGAAACTACCGTTGCACCCCTATATCTGGCTTCTGTTAAGAAGTGGGCATCGGGAATTTGGGTAAGCATAGGATTAAATCTTGCCAGGATTATATAATCCGAAAGGAACCATTCAT
>MHDQ01000096.1:2772-5625 GCA_001803565.1 Nitrospinae bacterium RIFCSPLOWO2_12_FULL_45_22
TTTGAAGTACCATCAACATGGCACTGTCCTATTGCTACGCCTGCACCCTGGTTTAAATCATTTAATGGACCCCAGTCATCAACCACGGTTCCTCCCAGGAGGTCGGCAAACCGATATTTGTTAACATGGGGGGATTGTTCATAATCGAGATTTGTCCCTTCTGGGAGGAAAATCTGTTCAGGACTGTGATTCTCTATAACATTTATAATATTTTCCGCAATTTCTGTAATAGCTTCGTCCCATGATATCCTCTTCCACTTCCCTTCCCCTCTTTTGCCAACCCTCTTTAAAGGGTACTTTATCCGTGTTGCATCATACATTCTCTCGCTATAACATGCGCCTTTCTGACAACCCCGTGGATTAAAATCAGGAATAGTGGGATCACTTGGTAAAGGATATTCACCTGTTTGTTCCTCCCTCACTACAATACCATCTTTGACATAGGCATCAAACTCACAACCAGCCCGGCAGTTCACGGGCCAGTGGGTAACCTTGGCTATGCTATCCCAGGTCCATTCTTTCCTATAAAGGTCTTCCCATCCTCTATAAGGATATTGTCCTTGGTCTGAGCCTGTAGATGTTGTTGCTCCAACCCTTTTTATAGTAAGAGAATTTAAGTTTAACGTCAGACCCAATACTGATAAGCCCAGGCCTTTAATGAGTTCTCTCCTGGTTACTTCCATGCAAAATATCTCCTTTCTTCCTTTGATTATTATCCCAAATTATATGCTAATTTTTGTAGTGGTCACATTTAGAGTAAATATTTAGTAAACCACGAGATTAAACAAGATTTTTCTCTTAATTTCTAAACTCCTGGCACCAAAATTTAATAGCAAGCCAACTCGCTTCTTTGTAGCCTTCAAATAATTCAAAAGTTGCGCTTCATCATTGTTAGTTAACCCAGATGTAGCTTTTATTTCTACTATCACACCATCTTCCACCACTAAATCAGGGGTATATTTCCTTGGAATTAACAAATCTTTATACCAGATATCTAATTCTTTTTGTGGCTCAAAAGATAATTTTCTTTGTTTCTGTTCCGTTATATCTTTATAAAGCCACTTCTCCTCATTATCTTGTGTAAATCTTGTGAAATCTTGTGGTTTCATTCGGGTAAGCGCTTTCAGTAAGAATTTACAATCTTTTTGTCATTAACGTGGTTTACTAAGTATTTACTTATTGGCCAGCAGTTGTTACCTTCTCCTTCCATAGTATCTGTCTTGCCAACCCTTCAGCCCGGACACTATCCTTGTCTTTCGCCTCCAGCAGGGCCCGTACAAGCTGGGTGAAGACCGTGGGACTCACTTCCATTTCCTGAGGAATGACCTTTTCCCCAACCAACCGCTGGATTACTTCGGCTAGCACCTCTAAGTCATACTGGCCAAAGTATATATTAGACAAGACATCGTTCAGAACCGCCGTAGGGTTGGTATATATGAGATGGCTGGCCTTTTTCAAGGCCGTGCGAAGACGGAGAGCCGCCTCTCCTCCCTCTATGCTCTGAAGATAGCTCTCCTTGGCAACCAGAGAACGAACCGGTGGGGAAGAAGAGAAGCCAAGGGCTGCTGGTGCCAGCCGAAAACACACCCTGCCGTCATATTTCAGTGCCTGGCTGATCCCTGGTTCAGAGGTAAGCAGGATCTCTGGGGGCTGCTTGAGGCGAAAGAATTCCTTAGTATCTATCGTCTCATTCTGGATGGTTACATTCTCTTGCCGGGCAAGCGTTACCAGAAGCGTATGATACACCCCTCCTTCCTCCACATTGCTCTGTAAAGGATAAGGGTTCAGGGAGCCAAGATCCTTAGCCTCACCAAGCACTTGATTATTCTTGGTCACCCCCCAGAGGAGCATATGAGCAATGGGGGCGATCAAATGATACCCTTTTTCCTCCAAAAGGGGAGCCACGTCTACCAGGGCAACCTGGGCCTCTCCCTCGGCCAAGGAATCCAGGGCTTCTCTAGTCGAGGTTTTGCGTACAACTTCCAGGTGCAAAAACTCATCGGTAAAATAGTTCTTCTTGAGGGCGGTGTCAAAAAGGACATCCGTAAGCCTCTGAGAATCCACCGCCACCGTGAGATTGATAATGGTCTTGACAACCTTCTCCTCCTTAAACTTCTCCTTTTCCCTCTTGCTCAGAAAAACGACGGCAAAAACCAGCACCACAAAAACCAGCGTAAAAATCCCCCCCACTATCAGTATACCGGTCAGCCGGCTGGCCCCCTCATTGTCGTCCAAGCTGCCGAAAATATGCTGCATTATGAAGCTCCTATAGTAATAAGCGTTATAAGGAAGTCGTCATTGCAAGGAGCGATAGCGACGAAGCAACCCCTTGAGATTGCTTCGCTTCGCTCGCAATGACGGCCTATTGCATGTCAATTTATACTAAATTGATCCGAAAATCTGTCATAGCTCGCATCGCCCCTTTAGGCATGAAGGTTTTTCAGAAGGTGGAATCAATTTGGTATATCACTTGTAGGTGCGCAAAGTCTCAATATCGAAGTACTGGGCCTTGGTCCCGGTGCGGGACTCTTCAAAGTCAACATCCATCTGGATAAAGGTAAGGTGCCGATTGATAGGGTCCCAAATCGTTACTCCCCGCCACAGACCAATGCCGGTCCGGGGGCTCCAGTAGCGGACATCATCCCACCAGGCCCGCCAGAGGTTGCCCTTCTTATCGTACATCTCTGTCATCTGGACGTAGTAAAACTCTTTATCTATCCACAGCAACCGTTTGCTGTACTGATACTTTCCTGTCTTGTCCCGCACCTCTAATATCCATACCGGCCGTAGTTCTGCATCAGCGCTCTTAAACTCACAATCGGTAAACACCAGCCCGCGATCCACCATCCCTCG
>MHDQ01000097.1 GCA_001803565.1 Nitrospinae bacterium RIFCSPLOWO2_12_FULL_45_22
TCTTCAAGGCATGGTCCAGCATAGTTTCTTCTGGATTAGCACACACGGCAATAAGGGCGGCTTTTTTACCTTTAAGGGGGGTATTAAACTGCAAGTCCATCATACAATAACACCGATCAATCCAGGTCTTCATCTGGGCGGTTACATCCCCCCAGTAGACCGGGCTAGCCAGGATAAAGGCATCAGCCCCTTTCATCTTCTCTGTAAGTCCAATCATATCGTCTTTTATAGCGCAACTGCCTTGCTGCTTACAGGTCATACAAGCCTTACAAGGAGCGATATTAAACTCGCTCAGATTAATAAGCTCTACCTCTGCCCACTGGCTCTTAGCCCCTTCTGCCACCTTATCTGTCAGGACGAAAGAATTGCTATCTTTTCTTGGACTGCCTATAATACCTAATATTTTCATCTTCAGCCCTCCCCTATCTAAATTATATTTAGGATGTAGATTTTATTTGCCACTTTAGCCAAAAACTCCTTCTATGTCAATATTCTTTTCTTGAATTGTTACGGGACACAAAATATAAAGATAGTTGACAAGCTAAGACCCGCATGATATGTAGATTTGCATATTTTGTCTTCTGGGTTTCCTGACCCAGCAAAAAAAGGAAATTCCTATACGTTCGAGCTAAAATGGAAAGCGGTAGCAGCTTTAAAGACGGTCATGGTGGGAATGTCTGGCGACTAGCCCGGGAATCCGGAAACAGTTGGCAGACGGTGTTAGATTTTAGCGCTAATATTAATCCTTTAGGGTTTCCTGCCGGACTAAAAGAGACAATATTGAATTATCTCCCCACTATCACTCACTACCCCGACCCTGAATGTCAAGCCCTGAGGGAGAAATTGGCTCAGCTACACCGGATAGGGCTGGAGAATATTATTGTAGGGAACGGTTCTACTGAATTACTCCATCTATTACCCAGGGCTTTAAAGCTGCAGCAGGGCCTGATAATAGAACCGGCTTTTAGCGAGTATGAAAAGGGTCTCAGGTACAACGGCACGAGGCCCCATTTTTTAGAATTATCCGAGGCCGATGGATTTCAGTTAGACCTGGCCGAGTTTGAAGAGAAGCTCAATGGGATGGAAATAGTCTTCCTGGCTAACCCGTCTAACCCAACGGGTCAAGTATGGGAGCGGAGTGTGCTAGAAGATCTCCTGCTGTTATGCTACCATAATGGGGCTTTTCTCTTGGTAGATGAGGCATTTATAGATTTTCTGGATCAACCGGAAAGGGTCTCTTTAACCCCACTACTCAACCAATGGGATAATCTATTAGTTTTAAGGTCTTTTACCAAGTTTTATGCTATTCCGGGCCTACGTTTAGGTTATCTGGTAGGCAACCGCAGGATTATAAGGCGCATGAGAGAGAGGCAGGAACCCTGGAGCGTTAATCTGCTTGCCCAGGTGGTAGGCCAGGAATTATTAGTAGATCAAGATGACTTTATCCAACGCTCCCGGATATTGATAAAAGAAGAGCGGGCTTTTTTAGCTGCCGAGCTGGGCCGCCTTGATAGCATCAAAATCTACCCTTCTCAGGCCAATTTCCTCCTCCTTCGCTTAACCCAGAACGACTTGAATGCAACTACTCTAGCCCAGGAGTTAGTCCAGCGCAAGCTCTTAATTAGGGACTGTAGCAATTTCAGGGGACTGAATAATTTTTATTTTCGTATTGCGGTGAGAACCAGGCCAGAAAATGAGGTATTAATCGCTGCCCTAAAAGAAATTTTAACTTAATACCATTTAGGAATTCACATTCTGGATACAGATTATACTGCTTAGGGAATACAGGAGTCAGGATTCAGAAGTCAGTATGAACGGAACAATCAGTTTCTCTTCTGACTACTGAATTCTAGTTATCTGCGTGAATCTGCGGAAATCTGCGTCCTAAACATAATTTAATCGCAAATGAAGCCCACAGCTAGAAGCATAATGATCCAGGGCACCGGCTCTTATGTAGGTAAGAGCATATTGGTGGCGGGCCTGTGCCGCATATTCTATCAAGCCGGGTACCGGGTAGCCCCTTTTAAGGCCCAAAATATGTCTTTAAATTCCTATGCTACCTTGGAAGGGGGTGAGATAGGCCGGGCCCAGGTGGTCCAGGCAGAGGCTGCTGGTTTAGAACCCTCTGTCCATATGAACCCTATCCTGTTAAAACCTACGGGCGATATCGGTTCTCAGGTAATAGTCCAGGGAAGACCTTTTAAGAACCTTACTGCCCAGGAATATTACCAGCATAAACAGACCCTTTTCCAGCGCGTAAAAGAATCGTATGACTACTTAGCTCAGCAGTTTGAGATAATGGTTCTGGAAGGGGCTGGCAGCCCCGCGGAAATAAACCTAAAAGAAAATGATATTGTCAATATGGCTATGGCCCGATATGCCCAGGCACCGGTATTGTTGGTAACGGACATTGACCGGGGTGGGGCCTTCGCCGCTGTAATAGGGACCCTGGAAATATTGGATCAGGAAGAAAGGAACCTGGTAAGGGGTATAATCTTTAATAAATTTCGGGGCGATGTCTCCCTGTTAAAACCGGGCATAGATTATCTGGAGAGCCGGACGGGTATACCCGTGTTAGGAATCATTCCCTATTTTAATAATCTGCTTATTGACCAGGAAGATTCTGTCTGGATGGAAGAGTACACCCAGGGGAAAAAGGATAGCCAGATACCGATCGCCGTGATTCAGCTCCCCCGAATATCCAATTTTACTGATTTCGATCCCTTGGCCCGCGAGCCCGATGTGTCCCTTTATTATGTGAGAGATTTGAGGCAACTGAAAAAACCCACTATTATTATTATCCCCGGCAGTAAGAACACTATTGCAGACCTGTTATTTCTCAAGGAATCAGGCCTGGCAGAGGAGATCCGCAAGCAGGCCCACCAGGGCTGCTTAGTAATAGGGATATGTGGTGGCTACCAGATGCTGGGCCAGATAGTTAGAGATGATAGTGGTGTAGAATCAGACCTGAAAGAAGTGACAGGCTTGGGTTTGCTTAACACCACCACAGTCCTGGAGCCAGAAAAGATCACCCATCAGGTAGGATTTCATTCTATCGTCCCAGCCCCTTATCTCCAGTCCCTAGAGCCAATGAAAGGGTATGAAATCCATATGGGCATAACTCAAATCCTGGGCTCTGAGAAACCCCTGTTCCAGATAATCTCCCGCTCCAACCAGCCCGTAACTATATTTGATGGGGCTATTAATAATGCCCGCAATGTCTTTGGCACTTATATCCATGGTATATTTGATAATGCTGAGCTACGTACCAATCTCCTTAATCAGTTCAGGAAAGAAAAAATAACACCACCTGGTGAGAAGGTGAAAATGGCCCAGGAGTTCAAGGAGCAACAATATAATCTTTTGGCTCAGCAATTGCTCCAGTACTTAGACTTAGAGAGGATTTACGCCTTAATTGGTCTACCCAAAATTTGACCGAAATGATTGGTAGGGCAAGGCCCTGCGGCTACAAAGGATCTATACCTTAATTGATCTACCCAAACCTTGCGCTGACCCTGGCTTATTTATTAGACTTGATCTTAGGGGACCCCCGGGGCTGGCCCCATCCGGTAAAGATAATGGGCCGCGGGATAGGCCGTGCAGAAAAGCTATTGTGGCACGGAGGGAAAGGGGATCGGTGGTGGGGTTTGGTGTTATGGCTGTTGATTGTTTTGCCAGCTTATTTTATACCCTGGTGGTTAATTCAAATGGTCTATAATTATTCTTCCCTGGGTGCTATAATGGTGTCCATCATCCTGATCTATTGGTGTCTGTCGGTTAAGGGTCTAGCCGTAGAAGCCGGGAGAGTGAGGCAGGCCCTGGAAGGGGGTGATTTGGAAAAGGCTAAAGGATACCTGGCTTTAATCGTGGGTCGCGATCCAAAACGATTGGAGCAGGAAGAGATAATCAGGGCTACGGTGGAGACCGTGGCAGAAAATATTACTGACGGCATTATTTCCCCCCTCTTCTATGCCTTCATAGGCGGAGCACCATTGGCTATGGCTTATAAAGCGGTAAATACTCTGGATTCTATGGTGGGTTATAAAAACGAAAAATACCGGTACTTTGGCTATTTTTCAGCAAAGGCCGATGACATCTTTAATTATATCCCTGCCAGGCTCTCAGTCTTCTTTATCTACTTAGCCTGTCTGGTATTAAGAAAAAACCCTTTATCAGCCCTAATCACCGCCATACAAGATGGTAAGAAGCACCCCAGCCCTAATGCTGGTTTACCGGAAGCTGCAGTAGCTGGGGCATTGGGCTTACGGCTAGGGGGCCCCAATTTCTATCAGGGGATACTGGTAGAAAAGCCCTACCTGGGCCGGCACAATAATACCCCTACGGTCAATAATATTCGAGAAGTAATCAAAATAATGCATACTGCGGCACTGCTGGC
Source organism: Nitrospinae bacterium RIFCSPLOWO2_12_FULL_45_22 (assembly GCA_001803565.1). Classification (GTDB taxonomy): domain Bacteria; phylum 2-12-FULL-45-22; class 2-12-FULL-45-22; order 2-12-FULL-45-22; family 2-12-FULL-45-22; genus 2-12-FULL-45-22. The sequence continues at coordinate 4,397 of MHDQ01000097.1, forward strand.
TGTAATAGCTGCCTGTTTGATTAATCTTTGGTTATGAAATATATTCAGATAGACCCACATACTAAAGAGAGGATGAAAAAACGCGGGGCCAACGAAGAGGAAGTTATAGACGCCATAAACAGCGGCATGGAATTCTAAGCTCGATATGGAAGAAAGGGCAAGTTTAAGGTTTATTCGTATCAAAAGTTGTGAGAAGGAAAGTATTATCAAGAGAAAAAGGTGGAAGTTATCTATTATGAAGAAATAGATAAAGTAGTAACAGTGACGGTTTATGTCTACTATGGAAGGTGGTCGGAATGAAAGTTTATTACCATCAGAAACATGATTTACTTTATATTACTCTAAAAGAAGCTAATAAAGTCCGAAACGAACGGTTCAAAGAAGATATAGTATTTGATATTGATAAAGATGATAAGATAGTAGGGATAGAGATCCTGGGGGCTTCAACCTATTTCGATGTCAAAAATATTTTTACTGTGACTATAGAACAAGAAAATTAGAACCCGTTTATAGAATTTACTTTCTACCAGTAAACATTAACTAAAGAAGGAGGGGTGGCCATGAGATTCCAGAAGCTATTTGAGCCTGGCAAGATTGGTACCATGGAAGTAAAAAACCGTATATTGCTCCCAGCTCTAGGACTAAATTTCTGTACGGATAAGACGGTAAATGAGCGCTGGCTGAACTTTTATGAAGAACGTGCCCGGGGTGGTGTTGGGTTGATGATTGTCTCAGCGGGTATTGAATACACTGGCGAAAAGGGCTACGAGCTGCTGAATACGAGCGATAAGATGGGTTATATCCCCAGCCTGGGCCATGATAAGTATCTACCAGGCTGGCAAAAGCTGGTAGACGCTTCGCATAAACACGGGGCCAAGATAGGCGTTCAGATCGCTCACCTGGGCAAGTATGCCCACTCCAGCGTGTTGGGTGGTGAGCAACCAGTCTCTCCTTCAGCTATCCAGGCCAATATGACCGTGTGCGGCTTAGCCGGTGAGATGCCCCGGGAGCTTACTATTCCAGAAATGAAACTCATCCAGCGAAACATTGCCAATACGGTTAAACGGGCCAGGGAGGCCGGTATAGATATAGTCGAGCTAAATGTTTGCTCGGGCTATCTCATGCGGGAATTCCTTTCTCCTATCACCAATAAGCGGACAGATGAGTATGGTGGCAGCGTAGAGAACCGGATGCGCTTCCTCTTGGAACTCATTAGCAAGATCCAGGAGACCGTGGGAAAAGGTTATCCCCTGATGGTCAGGCTCTCGGCCAATGAGTTTCTACCTGGGGGCCATACCCTTAATGAGACTACCATAGTGGCTCAGGCATTAGAAAAAGCTGGACTCCATGCCATTAGTGTGGTAGGTGGCGGTCATGAGACCATGGTTCCTTTATCGCCTATGGCAGTCCCCCGGGGCGCCTTCGTTTATCTGGCTCAGGGGATCAAGAATGTAGTGAGTATCCCGGTTGTTGCCTCAGCCCGGATCAATAACCCCATAATGGCTGATAATATCTTGCGGGACGGCCAGGCTGATTTTGTGGCTATTGCCCGCTCGATCATGGCGGACCCGGACTTTCCTAACAAGGCCAGAGATGGGAGGCTGGATGAGATCCGCCCTTGCATCGCCTGCAACCAGGGCTGCTTTGACTTAGTCTTCGAATGGGTACCAGTAACTTGTATGATGAACCCCCGGGTAGGCTGGGAGAAAGAACGTCAAGTAACTCCGGCCAGTAAAAAGAAAAAAGTTATGGTGATCGGGGGTGGACCGGCCGGTATGGAGACTGCCCAGGTGTTGGCCCTGCGAGGACATACGGTATCATTATACGAAAAAGGAGATCGGCTAGGGGGTCAGGTTAATCTCTCTGCTGTACCGCCTGGCAGGGAAGAGTTTGCTAATATACCGGTATATTTCGGTCATCAACTAAACAAACTGGGAGTTAAGGTAAACCTGGGCCGGGAAGTTAATGCTGAGCTGATTAACCAGGAAAAACCCGATGCCGTTGTAGTGGCTACGGGTGCTGCACCATTAGTCCCTGATATCCCCGGTATAAAAAGGGATAATGTTATTACTGCCTGGGATGCCTTACAGGATAAAGAGCCGATTGGTAGGCGGGTAGTGGTGCTGGGTGGTGGTTCTGTGGGTTGTGAAACCGCCATATATCTGGCTAAGAAAGGCGCTATAGATGCTGAAACCTTTATCTTTTTAACCTCTTATGCCGCCTGTGATCCACAAACGGCCTTTGGTTTGACCATGAAGGGAAATAAGGATGTTACTATTATAGAGATGCTGCCCCGGATCGGTCAGGATTTCGGCAAAGGGAACCGGTGGGTATTTGTGGGTGATATAAAGCGGCTGGGTATCAAGGTTATAACTAAGGCTGAAGTCACAGCAATAACCGACGAAGGGGTAAAGATAAAGGTGGGTGAGCAGGAACAAGTCATCCCTGCCGATACGGTAGTATTAGCCGTGGGCTCTCAACCAAATAACCGCCTCTATGAGAAGATAAAAGATAAGGTAGCGGAGGTTCATCTGATCGGTGATGCCCAGAAGCCCCGAAAGACCCTGGATGCTATCCATGAAGGGTTTGAGGTGGCCTGCCGTATCTAGACTTAAAAATTATCGGCCATACTCCTGGCTACTTCCAGGAATGTCAGAGCTGCTTTACATAATCGTTTATCTTTGTGAGAGACAATAGATAGAGGACGTTGAAAGGAGATATCTTTCACCTTTACTATAACCAGGCGCTGATCAGCGATTTCATTTAAGACCGAATATATGGAGACAAAGGATAGCCCTAGCCCGGCTGCTACAGCCTGCTTGACTGCTTCTGGGCTGCCTAGCTCCATAGCTATTTTAATTTTAAAGCCCTGTTTCTCTAGGGCTCTCTGAATCACCTCGCGGGTAGCAGACCCCTTTTCCCGCAGGATAAAGCTCTGGCCTTCTAGTTCTTTTAAACTAGTAGCCTTCCCCTTTATTTGCCGAGGGCCTTTTCTGGCTGAGATCAATACCAGCTTATCCATTAGATAAGGCTCGCTCTTGATCTCATCTGCGATTATCTGCCCACCGATAAAACCCAGCTCGAGCTCATTGCGTAAAATCCTATTCTGGATTTCTCTGCTGTTAGCTATTTCTAGGGCAACATCTATTTGGGGATAGCGGGCTTTAAATTCTCCTAAAATCCTGGGTAACAGATAGGTACCCGGGGTAGTGCTGGCACCAATATGGATAGCACCCCGCTCTAATCCTTTTAACTCATCAAGGGCTTGCTGGGATTCATCTATCAGGGCAAATATCTTTCGGGCATATTGTTCCAGGAGCTGCCCGGCCTCGGTAAGGAAGATCCGTTTACCCATCTGTTCTACTAGTTTGCAGCCTAAAGTCCCTTCCAGTTGATGCAATTGTACTGAGACAGAAGACTGGCTCAGATGGAGCTCTTGGGCCGCCCGAGTAAAGCTCCTTAGCCGGGCAAGAGTAAAGAATATCTTAAGCTGGTGCAAAGTCATACTGGCCTCAATAGCATCTTTATCCTATGAAAAATAAGCGGTTACTCTGTTTGGTACAAGCCTACCTGGTTCTAGAATGGAAGTTTATTATAAGTAGTATATATTATTCAAGAAAAAATCCTGGCATGGAAAGAGAGCCAGAAAAAGATAACCCTGGCCCTGTGGTCTAAGAACCTCTTTCCCATGCCAGGAGCAAATATCAAATATCGTTGACATAAATAATCTTCACAGGTATTATATTATCGGTTACGGATAACGAATATCGATAGCAAGGAGATGGCTATTATGAAGGATAAAGACCTCTATTCTGGGTTCATACGACTCCATATCCTTTATCATGCCTCTAAGGGGACAATTTTTGGTTTGGGTTTGATAGAGGAATTGGGACGACACGGTTATAGGATCAGCCCGGGAACTCTTTACCCCATCCTTCACAGCCTGGAAAATAGAGGTTATCTTCGATCTGCAGGGGAACAAATTGGGGGGCGAATCAGGCGAGTTTATAAGATAACATATGAGGGCCGCCGGGCGTTAAATGCGGCTAAGGATAAGGTTAGAGAACTCTTTGGTGAGCTTTTTGAAGATGGGTCATGAGGGATAAACTTATCAGTCAGGATGTCCAAGCTTATGGGGTATGTAATACGTGTACTATTATGCTAGTACGATTGGCCTATGAGAGGGCCTGGTGGTTCCGCCTGATCCGAGAACCCTTGCGCCTGGGAATGATATTGTTAGGGTGGTTGCACCGGATTAATCCCAAGGATTATCAGGTACGGACATTGGATTGTCATGGATGTATCCGCTTTACCAAGACTGCTCTGAAGGAAAAGTCGGATTTATTTTGCTGGCTGAATGATCGCGTGAATCCAGTCTTTAACCTAATCCTGGAGACCCTGGTGACCCAAGAAGAAATTCAGGAGGCAAAGCGTTATGCCCGGGAGGCTACACATGCAAGGAAATAAATAATGGAATATTTTATAGTCTGTTTGGCAGCGTTAATAGTTGCAGGGCTTACCCTTTTTTCTGGGT
>MHDQ01000098.1 GCA_001803565.1 Nitrospinae bacterium RIFCSPLOWO2_12_FULL_45_22
AAGGCTTTTTCCCCTCCATCGGTACTGCTATAGATGCCTTCTCTACCCGGGCCCCGGTAGAAAAGGCATCCCTATTGGTTATGCTCTTACAAGTCCAATGGGCGGAAGGGCTGACGCGGGAGGGGTTGCGTGAGATATTCAAAAAGGCTGCGGCTAGCCCCAGATGGCAAGGTATAGTGAATTATGATGCCGATCATGATGGCTCCAAGGTTTACCAGAAAAGCCCTGCTGCAGCGGATATTTTTGGCCGACTGATTAATGTGTGGCCTAATCCATGGCTGACCGAGAAACAGAACGGGAAAAAGAACAGCTCAGGCATCTCTACCCTCATTATTCCGGCTGCTTATGCCAATGTCTATGGCTATGGCTGTCAGGCCAAACGCCTCATGCAATATATGGGTCATTCTCTATAAATTCAGGCTTGGGCGACATAGTATTTTATTGGAATCAATGGAATAGATATTGGCAAAAATGAAAATTCCTATACAATCAAGTCATTTTCCAGTAAAATTTCCTTCTTCTAAAACTCCCCCCGAGTAAAATTAGGTAATGTTATTACCGCTGTATTTTCCCTCTCTCTTCTTTAACTACAAAGGGAAAGGTGATAAAATATATTCCAAGGGAGGCAACTAAGCATAAAAATATTGGGGTACGGGTTTATCTGTGCCCTAAATAAATCCAATCAAACGCTATTTTCTTAGCAACGCGAGAGGGGGTTAGAAGAAAATAATTGGGCTATGCAGGTTGAAGAAAAGTTGGAATTAACCTATAATGCCCTGAGGGTTTTAGAAAAAAGGTATTTATTGAAGGACGAGTATGGCAATCCTATCGAGACACCGGAGGAGATGTTCAGGCGGGTAGCCAGGGCAGTAGCGGCTGGTGATGAGAATGAGCAAGAAAGATGCGAGGAAGAATTTTACCAGATGATGTCCCGGCTGGAGTTTTTGCCTAATTCCCCTACTTTGATGAATGCGGGTACCGAGAATGGGCAACTAGCCGCCTGTTTTATCCTGCCTGTACCTGACTCGATAGATGGTATATTTACTGCGATAAGGCAAATGGCCTTAATCCATCAAACCGGTGGGGGTACCGGTTTCTCTTTTTCCCGGCTGCGGCCCCGCGATGACATGGTCAAATATAAGGGCTTAGTAGCTTCAGGCCCCTTATCCTTCATGCGAGTATTTGATGGGGCAACCGATGTAGTGAAGCAGGGTGGCCGGCGGCGGGGGGCCAATATGGGCATCCTACGGATGGATCATCCTGATATCCTGGACTTTATCACAGCCAAGGAGAAAGAAGGTTTCTTAAATAATTTTAATATATCCGTAGCAGTCACCGACGAATTTATGGAGGCGGTAAAGAACCGGAGCTATTACTACCTGATAAATCCTAGAACCAACCAGAAAGTTAAACGGCTCTGGGCCCCAAAGGTATTTGATCTTATGGCCCAGATGGCCTGGAAGACCGGTGACCCTGGCATTATCTTTCTGGACGGGATCAACCGCCATAACCCTACCCCACAAATAGGGGAGATAGAGAGTACGAATCCCTGTGGTGAACAACCTCTCTTACCCTTTGAGTCTTGCAACCTCGGTTCTATTAACCTGGCCAGGGTAGTGAAGGATGGCCAGATTGACTGGGAGAAACTAAGATATCTGGTTAGAATTGGAGGACATTTTCTGGATAATGTTATTAATGTAACTAAATTCCCTCTACCAGAAATCGCCGGGGTTACGCTGGCTAATAGAAAGATAGGGCTAGGTATAATGGGGTTTGCAGAACTCCTTATCCAGCTTGGCATCCCCTATAATTCTTCCCAGGCTTTGACTACTGCGGAATCACTAATGAAATTCATAAGCGAAGAGGCCAAAAAAAAATCTATCGAATTAGCTCAAACCAGGGGTGCCTTTCCTAATTATCCCGGCAGCTTATGGGATAGATTGGGCTATCCCCCCATGCGTAATGCCACTACTACCACCATCGCCCCTACCGGTACCATCAGCCTTATAGCCGGGACTAGCAGCGGTATTGAGCCCTTGTTTGCCATCGCCTTTGTCCGACATATTATGGAGGGGACAGAATTATTAGAGATTAATTCTTTATTCGAAAAAATAGCTAGAGAGAAGGGTTTTTATCAGCAAGAGATGATAGAGCAGATCGCCCAGGAAGGTACTATAAGAAAGGTATCTGGAATTCCCACCGACTTAAAACAACTCTTTGTCACCGCCTTTGATATATCGCCTGAGTGGCATGTAAGGATTCAAGCGGCTTTCCAAAAATATACCGATAATGCCGTATCTAAGACAATAAACCTCCCCCCTCATTCTACACCGGACGAAGTAAAGAAGGCCTTCTTGCTGGCCTATGATTCCAAATGTAAAGGAGTAACCGTATATCGTTACGATAGCAAAAAAGTGCAAGTCTTATACGTGGGGTCTGGGGAGCAAGGAAAGAAAAAAAGAGGGCCATCAAAGAACCTTGAGTTTCGTAACGAAAAAGAGCGTTGTTTGAAGGTAGATTCAGAGTTTGCAGGGGATTGCAAAATTTGTTTCGTCTAGAGGAGAACCGGCTATGGATTTTAACTCCAGAAAAGTACCGATAGATAAATTACGCTGGGTATGTGATCCGAACAAGTTTGACTTTCAGAGTACCGAGACCGTCCCCCCCTTAAGTGGCTTCATTGGACAGAAGCGGGCTATTAAGGCTATAGAGTTTGGGTTAGGCATGGAGTGTCCGGGATATAACATTTATGTTGCGGGCCTTACTGGTACTGGAAAGACTACTATAATAAAATCCTTCCTGGAAAAAATAGTAAAAGAAAAGCAGATGAAAAACCAGTGTCCTATGCCGGATGATTGGTGTTTTGTTAATAATTTTGCTGACCCTGACCACCCCATGATCTTACAACTCCCCAGGGGACAGGGCAAGATATTAAAAGCTGAAACGGAAGAGTTGGTCAAGCAGATCCAAAACGAAATCAGCCGGGGCTTTGAGAGTGAGCAATACACCTCGCAAAAAAAACGGATCATCGAAGACAGCCAGCGCCGTCAGCACCAACTCTTTCAGGAATTGGAGAAGAGGGCCAATGACCAGGGTTTCACCATCCAAAGCTCCCCTATGGGTCTTATGGTCATCCCCATAAAGGAAGGTAAACCCATTACCCCCGAAGAATATCTAGCCCTGGAACAGACCGAGCGCGAAGAATTAGAACGACGCAGGATGGATTTGATGTCCAGGCTCAGTGACTCCATGAAAAATATCCAGGCCTTTGAGAAAGAAGCCCGTAAAAATGTAAAGGAATTGGATCAAAAAGTAGCCCGGTTTGCTATCGAACCCCTATTTCTGGTCCTGGAGAGACAATATCAACCCTTTCCTGAGGTCATTAACTATCTACATGCGGTACAAGAAAACGTCCTTAAAAATATTGATAGCTTTATCGGGGGGGAACCTCAAGGCCCTATCCCGGGAATGAAGATGCCTTCTTCAGACCAGTCCTTTACCGAATATCAGGTAAATGTCTTGGTAGACAATACTGACACCCAGGGACCACCCATTATTACAGAGACCAATCCTACCTTTGCCAATATGTTTGGTAGGATAGAAAAAAAATCGGTCTTCGGGACTTATGTTACTGATTTTACTATGATTAAACCCGGGGCAGTGAGCCTCGCTAATGGGGGCTATTTAGTAGTAAATGCCCTGGATATCTTCATTAACCCAGGGGTATGGGAGGGATTAAAAAGGGTCCTCAAAAACAAAGAAGTGAGGATAGAAGACCTGGCTGAGCAGCTAGGCTTTTTCACTACCTCGGGCCTGAAACCCCAGCCTATCCCTACCGATGTGAAGGTCATAATGATCGGCAATACCTATATTTATCAGGTCCTTTATAATGTAGATGAAGATTTTAAGCGGATTTTTAAGGTAAAGGCCGATTTCGATTACCAGATTCCGCGCGATGAACAGATCATGGCCGATTATGCTGCCTTCATCTCTTCCTGCTGTAACCGTGAAAAACTAAAACATTTTGACCGTACCGGTGTAGCCAAGGTGATCGAGTATGGCGCCCGGATCGTAGAGGATCAGAACCGCCTCTCGGCCCGTTTTAGTGATATAGTAGATATTATTCGGGAGGCTCATTACTGGGCCAGCCAGGATGATAGCAGCAATGTCCGGGCCGAGCATATAGAAAAAGCGGTAGAGGAAAAAGTGTATCGCTCTAACCTTATCCAGGAACGTATACAGGAGCTTATTACAGAAGAGACTCTATTAGTGGATGTCAGTGGCAGTAAAGTAGGACAGTTGAACGGCTTGGCAGTATATGACTTAGGAGATTTCTCCTTTGGAAAACCCTCTCGCATTACTGCCCAAACCTTTATGGGCCGGGCCGGGGTGATCAATATTGAGAGAGAATCGAAGCTGAGTGGTAAAATCCATGACAAAGGGGTGCTTATCCTGAGTGGTTATTTAGGGGAAAAATATGCCCAGGATAAACCGTTAACCCTCTCCACCAGTATCTGTTTTGAACAATCTTACGAGGGTGTGGAGGGAGATAGCGCCTCTTTTGCTGAGCTGGCCGCCATCCTCTCCAGCTTATCGAGAGTCCCTATTAAACAGGGGATTGCAGTAACGGGCTCCATTAATCAGAAAGGAGAGATCCAACCCATTGGTGGCGTTAATCAGAAGATAGAAGGATTCTTTGATGTCTGTAAAGCAAAGGGCCTGACCGGAGATCAAGGGGTTACTATACCCCGGCAAAATGTTAAGCACCTGATGCTAAAAAGAGAAGTTATAGAAGCGGTTAAGGGAGGAAAGTTCCATATCTATGCCATTGATAATGCAGATCAAGGTATGGAGATACTGACAGGGGTAGAGGGTGGCCAGAGGCTGGCTGATGAAGGTTCATATCCTGAAGATACTATAAATTATCTAGTAGATAAGCGGCTCAAGGAACTGGCTAAGGGGCTTAAAGAATATCCCGCCGAAGAAAAACCTAAAGGGAAAAACACCGAAGAGGAATGATCCTGGGGGCCGGTTCAGGATAGGGGAAAGAGTCGGATTAGCTCATCCTGGCCAGCTTTCCTCTTATCTGGGTGAAGGAGGAGTTAGAGGAAAAACAGACTAGATTAGAGGAAGGACAAAGAGAGTTAACTACCAGAATAACCAAATTGGAAGAGGGACAAAAAAATCTAGTAGAGGGACAAAGGGGGTTAAGAGAAGGACAAATAAAGATAGAGGAAGGGCAAAAGGCCTTAGTCCAACGGATAGATGCTCTGAAGGACCTGACCTATGTGCTTCTCGGTGGTATCCTTGCCCTGGTTGGTTTCGTGCTATGGGATAGGAGAAGTACTATATCACCAGTAATACAGAAGACCAAAGAATTAGAAAAAAGTGCCGACTTAACTATGAAGATACTCGAAGAATATGCCCGGAAGGAACCCAAGATGGCCGAGGTACTTAAATCCCTGGGAATTCGATGAGGACTAGGAAGTTGTAACCGTTCACTAGAGCTGTCACCCTGAGCGGAGCGACCTGTCTGTGTGCAACGCACAGACAGAAGGGTCTTGAAAGAGAAAGATTCTTCACTATTGCTCAGAATGACAATACTATGGGATAAATGGGTGAACGGTCACGGTAAGTTTATGACTGTGGCAAAGGGAACGGGAGTTGGGTCTGGTTGACAGGGAAAGCCCCCTGTGTTATAAACTCCAAACTTCAAGCAAGGAACTGGACAGAAGGGGTTTAAGTGCCAAATAATCTAGAGAATCCAGGAGAACAACCTGAACTGCGCCGCGACGTTACTGTCTGGGGCTCCTTTATGTGGGGCTTTGCCGATGTGGGCGCTAATTGCTTTCTTGCTCTGGGACTGGTTTTGGGTGCTGCCCAAGGAGCAGGAACATTAGCTTTTGCCCTGGCAGGCATAGTGTATATCATGATAGGCCTGGCTTACACTGAGCTGGCCTCTGCCTATCCCGTGGCCGGTGGTGGGCCCTATTTTGCTCTACGGGGGTTAGGGGACTTCTGGGGATTTGTTGCTGGATCTGCTTTATTATTAGACTATACTATAGACATAGCCTTGTTTGCTACCGCCTCCGCTGGCTATCTTAACTATTTTTTCCCTTTCTTTACTGGACATGGAATCGAAGAGTTTGCCCTAAATTTGGGCCCATTGAAACAGGTAAACCCCCTTTGGTGCCTGGAAGCCTTAACCATTATAGCTATTCTCATCTGGATCAATATCCGGGGTGTTAAGGAATCCTCCTCCTTAAACGGAATTATTGGGGCTATAGTAATCCTTACCGAGGGTGCCTTAGTGGTTATGGGGCTGGTACTGGCCTGGCGGCCAGAATTGGTGGCCCATCAATGGAAGGCAGAATTTCCTACCCTGAACCAGTTTATGTATGGGTCTTCGTTAGCCATTATCTCCTTTATAGGCTTAGAATCTATTTCCCAGGCCGCCCAGGAGACCCGCCGTCCGGCATCTATTATCCCCCGCACCTCCATCGCCTTGATCTTTAGTGTGTTTGTCTTTTCTATTGCTTTCTCCACCCTGGGCTTGGGGGTATTGGACTGGCGTATCTTTGCTGAGAATGAAGGGAATCCGGTGGCAGTCCTGGCAAAGGCTATCCCTTATATTGGTATTATTGCTGGACCTTTCACAGCCGGCGTGGGTGCGTTGATCCTATTTATTTCTGCTAATACCGGTGTAATGGGGGCCTCACGCCTCACTTATTCCATGAGTGAATTTAAGATAATCAGTCCCTGGTTCCATGCTGTCCATCCCAAATATCATACCCCGATCAGAACCATATGGGTATTCTCCCTTATAGCTATCATTCAAACTCTCCTCTCCTTTTTAACACCCAGTGCTATGGATACCCTGGCTAATATGTACGCTTTTGGGGCTACTCTGGGTTATACGTTGGTGTTTATCGCCCTGATTAAGCTACGTTTCTCTGATCCATATACTCCAAGACCT
>MHDQ01000099.1 GCA_001803565.1 Nitrospinae bacterium RIFCSPLOWO2_12_FULL_45_22
AAGCTCCTGATAATAGGCAATGGGGGTAGTGCGGCTGATGCCCAGCATATGGCCGGGGAGCTGATAGGAAGATTCAAAGGAGAACGAGCACCCCTGGCGGCTATTGCCCTTACGACTGATACCTCGGTCATGACTTGCTTGGGGAATGATTATGGATTTGATAAGATATTTTTGCGGCAGATAGAGGCATTGGCCAACCCAGGCGATGCTGTGCTGGCAATAACTACCAGTGGCCAGTCAGAAAATATTATCCAGGGAGTCATCATGGCAAAGAAAAAAGGGGCTCTGACCCTGGGATTGTTAGGTAAAGATGGGGGCAAGGTGCAGGAATTGCTCGATCGGGCCGTTGTAGTGCCATCCGACGATACTCAACGGATTCAGGAGGCCCACCTGGTTATTGAACATATCCTTTGTGAACTAATTGATAATCATTTTAGCATATGATCCCAAATTATGCTCCGCCAAGACGGATAAGCTCGTGCCTATGTCCGTATTTAATACCGGTCACGGACACGGAAAACGGTCACGGTTTTTGCGTCCCCGCAAAAAGGGTTTTCTGATATGAAGCAGATATTGCAACAGATACTGACAGGGATCTCCAGCGGTAAGATTAAGATATTGGTTTTAGGTGATATTATTTATGACGAGTATATCTGGGGAAATATAGAGCGGATATCGCCTGAAGCCCCCATACCCGTTTTGGAATGGGTAGGAGATAACTCTGCTTTAGGTGGTGCGGCCAATGTTGCGCATAACCTTTGCCAGCTTGGGGCCAAAGTGTATCTAGTAGGGGTGGTGGGGGCTGATGAACATGGTTATAAGCTAAAAGAGCGGTTAAAGGAATCAGGGATAGAGACGGGGGGGATTTTTACTGACCCGCATAGGCCCACTACCTGCAAGACCCGGATCCTGGCCCATAACCAGCAGATCATCAGGATTGATAAAGAAATCACCCAACCGATCCCTGACCCAATAGAAGTACATATCCTGGAATATATAAGGCTCATTGGCCCCGAAATGGTGGGGATAATATGCTCCGATTATCTTAAAGGTCTCCTGAAGGAATCTCTCCTGAAGCAACTAATCCGTATGGCGAAAGAATGGGATAAGCTCCTATTGGTTGATCCGAAAGGGAGGGATTTTTCTAAATATCAGGGTGCCTACGCCCTGACTCCTAATCTTAAAGAAACAGAGATAGCCTCTGGGATAAGGATCACTACAGAAGCGGACCTAGAGAGGGCAGCCAGTAGCCTATCCCAACTGGTCAATTGCCATACGCTCCTGGTTACCCGCGGGAAAGATGGCCTGTCGCTGTTCCAGAAAGGGCACTCCCCTACCCATATACCTACCGTAGCCAAAGAGGTTTATGATGTTACCGGTGCGGGGGATACCGTTATAAGTCTCTTTGGCCTATCTCTGTTTTTGGGTTATGATCCTATTGATGCTGCCCGGTTAGCCAATGTAGGCGCGGGCATAGTCGTAGGGAAGCTGGGTACTGCCCCTCTCAGCCGCCGGGAACTAGCAGAATATCTTACTGATCAATCCCTTTACCAGAGCAAAAAAGCCCTTACTTTGACCGAGCTGCTACCCATTGTTAATCTCGCCCGCACCCAGGGGAAAACCATTGTATTTACTAATGGGTGCTTCGATCTGCTCCACGTGGGCCATATCCAGTACCTCCAGAAGGCTAAGGCCCTGGGTAATATCCTCATTATAGGATTGAACGATGATAACTCTGTGAGGACATTGAAAGGCCATCCCCGTCCCCTCATCAGCCAGGAAGAACGTGCCAATATATTAGCTGCCCTGGGATGTATAGACTATATTGTCATCTTTAGTGAGCTTACTCCAGAGGCCCTTATCCGGACTATAAAACCCCATATCCTGGTCAAAGGGGGAGATTATGCCCTGGATCAGGTGGTAGGCCGGGATATAGTAGAGAGTTATGGTGGTCGAACGGAGATAATACCCTATATGGCTGGTTATTCTACAACTGGATTGATAGAAAAGATCGTACAAAACTATGTCTAATAAATTGTTCAAAGTGCAAAGTTCAAGGTTAACCCAATCTATAGCTTTGCCCTTTGAACTTCCCAGAACCTTGCACCTTGAACCTTGAACAAAATTAATATGGCTTGGAAATATCCTTTCCCAGAACTTCCTTTCCATAAAGTAAATACCTATCCCCTGTCCCAGAGGAAAAACCTGGTCGGGCAAGAAAACCTGGTGGATTTAAGCCGCTGGCAGGCCAGTGGTGAAGTCTGGGACCTTATCCCTGACATCCTGAAAGGGAGAGAGCTAAAGGCCCTGGTAGAAGCGATTATTGCTGCCCGTGAAAAAGGAAAGCCAGTAATCTTTGGTCTCGGGGCCCATGTTATCAAATGCGGCCTGAGCCCTATAATAGTAGATATGATGAAAAGGGGACTCTTGCAAGGTATAGCTATGACTGGTGCGGGTGCCATACATGATTATGAGTTGAGCTTAATAGGCGCGACCTCAGAAGATGTAGCTCAAGTCCTGGCTGAAGGTGAGTTTGGTTTTGCAGAAGAGACTGGCAGACTGATGAATGAGGCACTGAAGAAACATACCCAGGACAAGGTGGGTATAGGAGAAGCCTTGGGCAAAGATATATCCCAGCAAAATTTTAAATACAAAAATCTCAGCGTCCTGGCAACCGGTTTTGAACTTGATTTACCGGTCACTGTCCATCTGGCTATTGGCACGGACATCATCAACCTCCATCCTTCCACTGATCCTGGTCTTTTGGGGCAAGGTACTTACAGCGATTTCCAGCTATTTTGTTCGCTGGTAGCCCAATTAGATGGTGGGGGTTGCTATCTGAATGTAGGTTCTGCCGTAATCCTTCCCGAGGTCTTCCTTAAGGCCGTTAGTATCAGTAAAAATCTGGGCTATCTTAAAAATGGCTTCACTACAGCTAACCTGGATATGATCCAGCACTACCGGCCTATAACGAACGTGGTTAACCGCCCTACCAGGCCATATGGACAGGGCTATGGGATAACCGGACACCACGAAATTCTTATCCCTCTACTTTACTACTTAATCTTATCCCGGATAAGAGCTAATGCTGGGGAGGGGCCCGCGTAACTGGTTAGCCAAATAAAGGATCCGCAATATGTGTTCTTAGCTAGACAAATTAGCTCAGGAGGAAAGAGATGGAAGAAAATCCGGTAAAAGGAGATATCTGGATACCTTCGGCCTGTAGCCTCTGTATGAACACCTGTAGCATAATAATAAAGCGCCAGAATGGGGTAGTTACCAAGATTGAAGGTAACCCTAACAGCCCAATAAGTGCTGGTACCTTATGCCCCCGGGGGGCAGCAGGTATAATGTTCCTTTATGACCCTTACCGGGTGAAGGCCCCCCTCAAACGTACCAATCCGGAGAAGGGTATCGGGATAGACCCGGGCTGGGAAGAGATAAGTTGGGATGAAGCCCTGGATATTATTGCCCAAAGACTAAAAAAGATAAGGGAAGAAGACCCAAGGAAACTGATGATGGCTGGGACCGCGGCCTCGATGATAGCCTCTATGTATACCTTCCTCTTTATGACCGCTTTTGGTAGCCCTAATGGTTGGTTTGCTGGGGCAGGCATCCACTGTGGTAATGGCTGGCACCTGACCAGTAATATCCTCTACCAATCCATTGGTCGGAACCCCGATTCCGACCATTGCAACTATGTCATCCTGTTCGGCTCCAATTGGGGTACTGCGGCAGGTTATGGGTTCAATATGCAGGCTAAAAAAGTAGCCGAAGCCCGGTTAAGGGGGATGAGGCTGGTAGTAGTAGACCCCTACCTGAGTGGCTCAGCCGAGAAGGCCGATGAGTGGATACCGATAAGGCCCGGTACTGATGCTGCCCTGGCTTTAGGCATGGCTCATGTATTAGTCCATGAGCTGGGGGTCTATGATAAAGAATATATAAAGAAATTTACTAATGGCCCATACCTGATCGGCCCCGAGGGTTATTATGTTCGCGAACCGGCCTCAGGCAAACCCCTTATCTGGGATAGCGGAACGGGCGAAACCAAGCCCTATGATGCCGCGGGCATAAAAAATTTTGCTATTGAAGGGAGCTATACCGCTCAAGGGGTGGCGTGCCAACCAGCCTTTCAAGTAGTCAAAGACCATCTGAGAAACTATCCCCCAGAAAGGGCCTCCGAGATAACCACTGTGCCGGCTGATACCATCCGCCGGCTAGCCAAGGAATTCGGCCTGGCAGCCAGGATTGGTAGCACTATAACCCTTGGTGGTAAGGAGCTTCCCTACCGGCCAGCAGCCGCCCATGCCTTCAAAGGGGCTAATGCCCATAAGCATCAGTTGCTAATAGCCATGGCCATAGACCTGCTAAACTTGCTGGTGGGTGCTCAGGATGTCCCGGGGGGTATGTTGGGTCAAAGCCCCCGTTGCGATGGTTATCCTGAGACCGGCCGGCCCCACTGGATACCTACAGAAGGGCCGGATGGCTTAGCAGTAGCTGGGGCGTGGCTCTTAGGGGCACCTCATTACCCACCTCATGAGGTTACTCAACCGCAATCCTTATTGCTGAGCGAGATCATGCCCCTGGGCCTCACCAGTCCCTTGCTTCCCTTGACCGTTCTTGAGCCAGAGAAATATGGACTGGACTATTCCCCTGAGATACTGATCAATTACGGCACCAATACCCTGATGTCCTATGCTAATCCGGAAATAATGGCCCGGTGGTACAAAAAAATACCATTTATCGTAGGAGTTAACCTCTTCTTGAACGAGTCAACCGACTTTTTTGATATTGTCCTGCCAGATGCCTGCTATTTAGAAAGACTTGATCCTATGCCTAACCTGCCTATCCCTATGCATCATACCTGCAGTAATCTATCCGACCAGTGGGCTTTTGCTATAAGGCAACCCGCCATAGCTCCCCGCTTCCAGGAGAGGAGTTACATAGACATATTGTTGGATTTAGCGGAGAGGGCAGGTTGCCGTGAAGAATTTAATTTAATTATTGGGTCGTATTTTGGCATAGAGGGAGATTACCGCTTAGATGTAGAGAAGAGATATAACTGGGAGGAGATAGTAGATCGGGCCTATAAGTCGAACTTCGGTCCGGGGCATGGCCTGGAATGGTTCAGAGAACATGGGGTCTTAACCTGGCCCAGGAAGGTGGAAGAGGCTTACTGGCGTCCCTTTATAAAGGCCCGGGTACCCATCTATTTCGAATATTTTAAGAAACTAGGCGAGGAGGTAAAGGCGATAACTACTAAAATGGGTATCGAATGGGACATTTCTGATTATCAACCCGTACCCGATTGGAAGCCCTGCAAATCCCATGAGCTAAATCTACCCCAGTATGACCTCTATGCCTTTTACTACCGGGTGGCGTGGCATACCTTCTCTTTTACCGCAGAGAATCCCTGGTTAGATGAATTATCCCAACAAGACCCTTATACTTACCTGATCTGCCTTAGTAGCGAAACTGCCCGGAATAAAGGAATAGGCGATGGTGAACTGATCTGGCTGGAATCCGCAGAGAGCCGCCGGATAAAAGGGATAGTTAGGCTCACCGAAGGCATCCATCCAGAAGCAGTGGCAATAGCCAATTGTTTCGGCCATTGGGCACCGGGTTTACCTATTGCTAAAGATAAAGGGGTCTGTATTAATCATCTCCAGCCCATAAGTCACGACTATATAGACTTTACCGTTGGGGGCTTAGACCTATGCCATAAGGTGCGCCTCTATAAAGCCACGGATTCATAACGAGAAGTCTTCAGGCTCGCCTGGAAGGGCGGTCGGCTTCCGCGCCTTATTAGCTGATTCTTTTTGTTCATACAACGTTTGCATATCCCCTAACTTCTTAATTATTCGCTGTGCTGCCCGAATGAAAGAGTTAGAACGGAGCAGCAATCGCTTCAAGACAATATCTCCTTCAACGCAGTCCCTCTTCCCGTATATGTGCTGAGCGTTGGGCTGCCCTAGCTGCATACCCCCCTGAACGAGAGTTCGAGCAATGACTTCTGTACAGAGACGAATCCACACAGGTAGGCTTCGGCTCATAAGAGCCTCACCGTTTATACAACTTAGACTTAGCACACTAACCTGCGTCTCGCGCTAAGGCCCGCGATCACCGGCCACGGCCAGAACGCAGCCTTTCGGGTTCATTCCAAACCGCCACAAGGCCGGGGTCCAGTGCAACGCGTTTGTTAGCCAACACTCCAATGGGAGGAATCTTACTTCCTCACAGGTCCTTTCGACTGTGCGCCGAATACGCGGTCAAAGAACTCTTCTTGTTGTAACTGCGCTTGCCATTGTCGATGGCGTTTCACCGATTCCACGCGCTTCTTTCTCGGTAGGGCTAAGAACCGGCTTGCTTCAACCGGTCCGAGTTCCTTTACCAAGACATCTACCGCTTTCGTAATCAGTTGCTCCTCGTCCGTAAATACGCTGGCTTTCACTTCAGGTCCTCCACGATGGTAAATTCGACCGGGTTCATTGTTGTCACTGCAACCTTTTCCCTTCGGCACTTCTTCACCAAGCGATCATCGCACGAGATGAAAACGTCCGTTGTAGCCTCAGCAAACGCCACATGCGCGGCGTCGGCAAGGCCAAATTTTCTGGCGCGGAGCCCTTCTGATCTTGCCCTTGCTGCTGCTACATCGCATTCCGCTGCTGTCCCAAGTCTCTCCAGTACCGCTATGATTTCCCGCCTTTCTTCCACGTCACTTATCGCAGTGGCTTCTTCAAAATGCACGGGAGAGACAACCATCGTATAGCGTGCATCCTGAAGGGCTTGGAGGATCAAGTAATAGGCATTGGTCTCAAGGCGGATGCGCATCTGGCTTTGGTCATCGAAGGGACGGCAGAGGGTGCAAATGTCAAGGTAGAGTCTTTTCAGATTTTGACGATCCATGCCAGCCTTTATAGATTGACTTCCTGTGCTTTTC
>MHDQ01000100.1 GCA_001803565.1 Nitrospinae bacterium RIFCSPLOWO2_12_FULL_45_22
CGTAGTATTGTCATTATTGGAAACTCTACTACCTTTCGCTACCAAGATTGGCTTATAACCCCCAGGGGCTACCGCCTGATTTAACCCCAGAGTTATACTCAATTGATTGGAAAATCTGAAAAATATTTCAGTAGGGACAACCCTTGTGGTTGTCCGGTGTCTGCCGCCAGGCAGGGGTGTTATGGACAGGGACAAGCCCCGTCCCTACATTTTATCAGAAATTAGAATCAGTTTGGTATAAATATGGCAGAAAGAAAAACCATCCTGGTAATGGCGGGTACTAAAGAAGGTAGGGAAATTGCTCAGAACCTTTCTGCCCAAGGCCATATGGTATATGAAAGTAGTACCAGCCATTATGATCATAGGGGACTCAAGGAAAAAGTAGCTATCCTGAGCGGAGCGGAGGATCAGGGAGTAATCAGAATAACCGAGAGCCTCTCTCAGGAGAAGATAATGGAGCTGGCTAAAGAGAAAGGGATAGAGCTAGTGGTTGATGCTACTCATCCCTATGCGGTAAATGCCTCCCTGAACGCTATCGCTGCCTGCCAGGAACTGGGCATTAAATATATCCGCTATGAAAGAGAAAAAACCGACCTGCCTATATCTTCCCTTATCCTTCCGGTTAAGAACTACGACGAAGCTGCTGCCCGGGCCTTTTCTTTAGGGAAGAGGATATTCCTTACTATCGGTAGCCGACAGTTAAAACCCTTTGTAGAATTAGCCCGGCATTTTCATGCCTTCCTTATAGTGAGAGTATTACCGTGGGAAGAAAGTATTCGAACATGCCATTCCTACGGGCTATCCCCAGACCAGATATTGGCCATGCAAGGGCCTTTTTCTAAAGAGTTAAATATGGCCCTGTTTAAAGAGTATAAGGCAGAGGTGATAGTGAGTAAGAACACCGGCCTGGAGGGTGGTTTTAAAGCCAAGCTGGATGCCGCTTTAGCACTAAATATCCCTATAGTGGTTATCGAGCGGCCCAAGATTGATTATCCTGTCTTGGCCTACCACTATTCCCAAATCCTCAATCAGATACGCTAGGGTCGGTTACTTCCCCCTGGTGAAGGGGTTCCTTAGTGCCTAGCCGTCATATAGGAACGCTGGATAAAATTAACTGCAGCCGCACGATTAATATATGCTAACGCGTTACCAATTTCTATTATGATTCCATCATGAAGCCATACCTCCTGAGCCGAACGTACCTGCAGTAATAGGGTTTTTGCCAGGCTATGTAAAAGATCCTTTCTGTTCAATATAGCTAGGACAAAGGCTGTGTCTAGGAAAAATCGTTTACCATCCATAACATTTATTTATTGCTTTGCTTGGGGGTGCCATAAAGATAATGGTCATGTTCCAGCGACCAATCTGATGGGCCTTCAATAGTACCTGCCACCTCCTCCAGCAGATCCCAAAGGTCAGGGAGGCTAGGGGATGGGATAATTTTTTTGCCGATGGTGATTTCATAATAGGCATTAGGTTCCAAATCAATTGGCTTCTCTGGTACCAGCACTTTACCATCGAAAATGGCATGTAAGGTCTTGATCATTGTTTCCACCTCCAAATATCGAGTGGTGATCCCCTGTCAATGCCTCTTTTATCCCCTTCTCCTGCATTACAACAAAGGAGATACAATCAGTTAGACTCCAGTCCTTGTCTCGCCGGGACTCAAAGAGAGTTAGTCCACGCTGGAGCAGTTCCCGGGTTATCTCCACCACTTCGACTTCAGAAGAAACCCATAACTGCCTGATAAATCGGCCGATCTCTTCACGGTCGTCAGGTTCACAAAAGGCATCTGCTAACTCCAGCAAGATCACATCAGTTGTGACTATAGTCCCTTCTAGCTGCTGAGCCATGTGAACAACTTGCTGGTGGTGGCGATCTCGGATATTGAAGAAGGCGAGATAGAAGAATGAATCCGCGAAATACCGGGATTTCATCGCTTTGGCCTGCCATGTAGGTAATGATCATGATTTTCTGCAAGATCTTCGGGATAAGCACCTTTTATTTTTTTCGATATCTCTATCATCTCTTCCAGCAATGGTAAACCAATGGTGGATTCTTCCGACTCTATGGGCTTCTCCTCAAAGATGATGGTTACATCCCTGGGTACGTGACCCTTTAGTTCGTCGGGCACCAAGATTTGTTTCCCATCAAAATAAGTTTTTACCGAAACTGCCATCCTTTTATACCTCCATTCAGTTATTTTATTCCCTGGCCTCCATAAGATATCCTCTTATGCTAGGTCTGCCAATAGTTGGCAACTTAATGTTTAGTTTAGCGGGTAAATGAGAAAGGGGCAAGGCTGATATTGCCTATTATCTTAGGAGAGCCGGCCTGGACCGAGCCGGGCTCAGCTAGGGCAGCTAAGGCCTGATAAGTACCCTCTGGTAACCCTGTAGGTAAGGATATAGAAAAGAACGGAGTCAAGGGGAAATCGTATCCTGGGCTGAGTTCCAGAGAAGTGCTGGCTGGGGTAAAGGTTCTGGGATCATCGGCCCTGGCTGGTACCAGCTTGGGTAGAAAGGGTGAGGAGTCAAAAAAGTAGATGCTGCCATCGGGGGCAATAATGCCAAGAAAGACATCCGCTATCTGTGTAGTAGCTGTAGGATTGCTGAGGCTAAATGAAAGGCTAAGGGTATCGCCTGGGGAGTAGCTGCTCTTGTTAGTGCTTATGGTAATGCTAGGCTTGCCACCTACCACTACCTTTATCTCTTCCGATAAACTACTCTCCTGACCCGCACTATTAACTGCACTCAGGGCCAGGTAATAGGTCCCTTCCGGAACATCCGGGGCAGTAAGGGAGGTAACCTTGCCTAGATTAAAGGGGATCCCTTGCATGTCATAGTTTTTGGATGCATACCCTGCATAGAGGTTGTAATGATCCAGGTTGGACTCGCTATTTGCCTGCCATTGGATATGCAAGGTCTTACCTTTTACCATCACCTTCAAGTCAGTAGGGGTACTGGGAATAAGGGGAGGCTGGGTAGTAAAACTCCAGACCGAACCACCGGCCTCCGCTCCATGATTGTCTTTAGCCACTACCCGCCAGTAATAAGTAGTGTCATATGCCAAAGTACCAGGGTTATAATTGGTCTCAGACAAACCACTCTTAACTAGCGGAGGGCTGCTACTGGTACCGAAATAGAGATTATAACTAACAGTATCGCCGGAATCAGGGTCGCTCCCATTCCAGGTTAAGCTGGTAGTGACTGGGATCGTTGCGGCTCCATCTGCCGGTGAAGGGTTGCTGGGGGTATTGGGAGGGTTATTAGAAAAGGTAGCGGCAGTAGTAAATTTCCATATTGGGCTGGTAGCAATTACACCATGATTGTCCCTGGCCACTACCTTCCAGTAATAGGCCGTAGAGGTTTTCTGGAGAGGACTTACATCAACGGTAGTATCAGTCTGGTTGGCTGCCCACAGAGGCGGATCGGGATTATTGCCGGTACCATCCCAATATACATCATAGACGACCGTATCTCCCGTGTCGGGATCACCACCACTCCAACTCAAGGTTTGAGTCTTACCTATGCCAGTAGCACCATCGGCTGGAGATGGGCTACTAGGGGTATTTGGAGGATTGTTAGGTTTAGTGCCAGTAGTAAAGCTCCAGACAGGGCTTGTGCTGGTAGCTCCATGATTGTCCTTGGCCACTACCTTCCAATAGTAGGTAGTAGAATAGCTCAAGGTTCCAGGGTTATAGCTGGTGGTAGTTAGGTTGCTAGCAGTTAAAAAAGAAGGTGTGGAACTGGTACCAAAATATACATCATAAGTAACGGTATCTCCTGTATCGGAATCACCTCCCTGCCAAGTCAAGGTGGTATTGATAGATTGGTTAGTAGCACCATCTGCCGGAGTGGGATTATTAGGAGTATTGGGTTTGCTATTTGGTTGAAATAATGGCCCGGTAGTAGGCTCCAATTCATAGGAGTGAGTGCTTTCATTATTCTGATTATCATAAGTGGTTAAGGCGATATAGTAGGTGGTATTGTTAGAGAGGCCGGTTAGCTGATAGCTGGTGTTGTTACCTATATCTATGGGTGAGTTATAAGATCCAGAGGATTGGCCATAGTAAAGGTAATAGCCTGCTGCCCCTTCACTGGCGGTCCAGGATAGGCCTATGGTAGTATCTCCTGGGGTAGACATGATACCGGTGGGTGGTAGAAGGATAAGGTTGTCTAACCATTGAGAGTAATCTACCCTGCCATAGCTAATATCGTCAAAAAAGTCATAGATAGTGCTGATATCTTTGGGATTACCGCCAGCATTCATCTCGGCCGTGGCTGCTGGTCCCCAGTAGTTGTATTTGGCATCAACCGTATCATACCGAGGGCCATAAAAGTCATAAGAACCACTGCCATAGATGTTATTATAGTTAATGTGGTCTGGGAAAAATAGTCCACCTTCATCGTAGATACCATAATATAGATTTTCAATGATGCTATTATTTAGAATCTCCTTCCTTGCTTTATTATTCTTCACAACATAAATCCCGGCGTTATCATTATCAGTTATATAGTTATACTTTATAGATACATCATAACGCGTGTGACCACCGGCTTCGGCAAATGCAATTCCATTCTTATTCCCTACTATGGTATTATACTCTAGCCAACAATCTGCCTCCCAATTATAGTATACTTCAATGCCGGAGCCTTTATTATCGGTAATAAGATTATTTCTTATGTAGTATGGACCCCAACCTTCACCATCAAGAATGATGCCAGAGCCATTATTGTGAGCTATAACATTATTGATAATCATATATTCTGGATGTTCCTCAAATTGGAATAAAACCATCCCATGGCTGTGTGAATAAGATATGGTACAATTATCCGCCGAAACTGGTGTGTAGTGCCCATAAGCATAGATACCTATCTGGGCATATTTTATATCGCAATATCGGAGTTCTATTCTGCCATCTAATCCTGTTCCTATACCTCCCCAGTCGCCGGGGGCTGGGGACATGGCACTGGAGGTAAATATGATCCGGTTGGCTGGGTTACCAATAGCCTTTAATTTACCTTCAATAATAAGTTCTGAGAGGGAGCTATCTCGACCACTCTTCGCATCATCCACCCCAGCCATAAACCGTACCTCTACACCCGGTTCTATGGTCAAGGTGCTTTTGTATACCACGACATCGCCAGTGACAAAATAAGGACTCATATCTTTAGTCCAGGTAGTATCGGTAGAAATATTACCAGATACTTGGGTACCAAAATAGGCCGTCTTGGTAGTGGTGATACTATTACCCCAGTCATCGGTCAAGTCTTTATAGGCAACGGTTATCTTATCCCCAGTAGTAATCTGGAGTTTGCCATCTGCTCCTGTACTTCCCTTATCATCCAAGGCTATGGAACCCCGGAGTATCCCAGTACTGACATCGGTCTCGGTGAGGGTAACTGTCTCTGCAGTGGTTTCAGTAGCACTTACCACCGAGACACTCAGGGTATCCTTGACGGTGCTACTCTTGTTCTCATCTGCATCGGTTACCTGGATATACAAAGTCTCCCCTGGCCGATAGGCGGTCTTCTCCTGCCAGCTAGCATCGGTGAGTTCCAAGCTACCGGTTACATTGGCCAAGGTACTATTAGGGATGAGGAAGATGAGATAGAATATTATTACTATTACCAGGCAAGGTTTCAGGGATAATTTAGGTAGGGAAAATGCCCTGTCCATCTTGCCCTCCTATAGGAATATCGGGAGAGAGGATTCCTGAGCGAGACTTTATACTGAGATCAATTAAATCAAAGAAACGATTGGCCGTCAATAGGAATTTTTTAGCCAGCCTAAGCTCTGCCACAGTATATTTATGTCCTATCCTATAGGCAATGGCTGGAATGGCTTGATTTTATTGGCGTCCCCACGGGGAGTCGAACCCCGGTTTTCGCCGTGAAAGGGCGATGTCCTAGGCCACTAGACGATGGGGACTTTTTTGGTGAGCCGCCCAGGACTCGAACCTGGCACCCACGCCTTAAAAGGGCGTTGCTCTACCGGATGAGCTAGCGGCCCAAAAAAATGTAGAGTCATAATTTTTAGCAGCAAATATCCATTTTGTCAATGGCCCTGGAGAATATCCTCAATAATTTTCTCGACTTCTTTGCCTAGTTTTTTCTTTAACTGCTCTTCGTTCTTGCCTTTAAAGAGTTCTTTATAGGCCTTAAGGCTGCGGCGGGAGAGGGATAGCAGATCGGGGGTAACTAGAGGTTCTTTTATTGTACCCAGGATGGTGAAGGGTATTTCTAACCTACCCTGTTGATCAGCCAAATAGGGCCGATACTTCTCTTCTATCAGTTGATTAGTTTTTTCAGGTGATAAAAGACCAGTACCCCGGAGGTTAAGAGATTGATCTAAACCCACCATGCCCCTGGTGGATATGGATAGGTCAGGGCTCTGCATAAGCAGATCAGCGAAAAATATCTTGGCCTGCGCTAGATTCCATTTGCCGGATAGTGTATCAAAGTCAGTATATTGTGGGATAGAGGTAGTAGCCTTCTTTGCTAAACCCTTCTTCCAGCGCGACAGTATCTCTAGGACACCTTTCGGCATAAGATTTTTCAGGATGTTTAGCTGGGCTATTCTTCCCTGGACAATATGGAAATCGCCTGTGCCGGTGAGTTCCTGATGGATGGAGTCTTTGGTGAATCCTTTTCCTGCTAGCTTGAAATCAGACGATAGTTTACCGGATAATGCCTTGCTCGGGCTGGTAAAGCTATCCAGTAGAGGGATCAGGTTGAGCTGGGAAAGACTGACAGTGACCTGGTATTCAGCTCTATCTTTGTTAAAATCTATCGCCCCTACGCTGCGTATATCGCCATCAAATCCCCGGGCAGAAAACTCAGACCAGGCCAACTTACCTCCTTCCAGGGTAATATTAGTAGCTAAATCTTTTAGGTATATCCCGCGGACTTTTACTTTGTCCTCCCGGATTTTTCCCTTCACGTTATACTGATAAAGA
>MHDQ01000101.1 GCA_001803565.1 Nitrospinae bacterium RIFCSPLOWO2_12_FULL_45_22
CTATTTTGGTAAAAATAGGACATTTCTATTTTGGCTTGACATCTGAGCAAAAAATGCTTGACAAAATAAGACGGATCGAGTAATTTGATACACAGTTTGTTGGTAGGATAGAAGGAGGGTAGTTTTCTATCCTATAGTACAGTTTTATTTTAGGAGGAGGGTTTGTAGTAATGTTAAGAGGTAAGGTTAAGTGGTTCAATGATTCTAAGGGTTATGGTTTTATTGAGCAGGAGTCAGGTGAAGACGTCTTTGTCCATTATACTGCTGTTCAAGGTGATGGATTTAAATCCTTAACCCAGGGCCAGGATGTACAGTTTGAAGTTGTTCAAGGCCCCAAAGGTCTCCAGGCTGCTAACGTCGTTAGGGCCTAAGCAGGAGGTGCGGCCCACAAAAGAACCCTAATGAGGATCAACTTCATTAGGGTTCTTTTTTCTACATTACTGCACTGGTAGCGAAGGGATATAATAAGGAGACTTTCCCATGGAAATAGCTTTGAAAGACCTGGTTGGTTATATGGCAAAGGCTATAGTTGACAATCCTGAAAAGGTAGAAGTCAATGGGGTAGAGGGTGAAAACTCTATAGTAATAGAGCTAAAGGTTGCCAGGGACGATATTGGTAAAGTAATCGGAAAGCAAGGTAAGACTATCACTGCTATACGGACTATCTTGAATGCTGCCAGAGCCCAAAAAAAGAAAAGACATATCCTGGAATTGATCGAATAACCAGCGGCACTACCCGGGATTTCTATGTAAGCAAATTGTGGCGCAAAAATCTCTTTTTAATATTATCTTTTATCCTGATTGTCTCGTTTCTTTCGCATTGCCTCCCACCACGATATTTCCCTAAGGCAGATCAAAAGGCTCTTCAGAATGCCCTGGAATTGTACCACCAGGGAAAACAAGAACCGGCTTTAGCAGCCTTCAAATCCTTTACCGCCAGGTTCCCGCAAAGTACTTACCTTAGCGAGGCCCTCTTTTATATCGGTATTATATATCGCCAGAAGAAAGAGCCTGGAAAGGCCCTAGAATATTTTAACCAGAGCCTTCGCTACTCTCCTCCTGTCCAACTCCAGGGCCAGATTTATAAACAAGCCGGCCTAAGTTATTCTCAACTCAAAGCCTACCAGGGTGCTATTAAATATTATAAAAAGGCATTGCATATGAGTAGCAGACCGGAGGAAAAGGGAGAGATTAGCCTCCTATTGGGCCGGTCGTATCAAAAGATGGGTAATTCATCCCAGGCATTGAAAGAATACCTCCGTGCCTTAAAATATAAGCCAGGTGTAGAACTTATGACCAGGGCCAAAGACGGCCTGATCAACTTAATTCTCGAAATAAGCAATACCAATGAATTAGTCCCTTTGAAAGAAGAGAAAGACTTAGCTGAGGAGACCCGGGGTTATGTATACTATAGGTTAGCAGAGCTATATTTTTCCCACCATGAGCATGAAGCGGCCCGCAAAGCATTACAGGAATATAATAGGCTTTTCCCAACCCATCCCTACCAGGAAAAAGCCACTACCCTGTTAAGAAAGATTGACGAGTTAATACTCTCTATTTCTCAATCCTATACGGACCGGATAGGCTGTATCCTGCCTCTATCAGGGAAGTATGGCCCTATTGGGCAGAAAATCCTAAATGGGATAAAATTGGCTTTTTTGACCGCATCTATCCCCGCCGGTAAGGGAGAGTACCGATTGGTGGTAAAAGATTCCGGCACTATCCCACAGAAGGTCATGTCAGCCTTGGAAGCCTTAGCCACCCAAGAAAAGGTGTTAGCAGTAATCGGCCCTGTTTTAGATGAGGAATTAAAAAGTGTCACCCCTATAGCCGCTAAATACCATATTGCCTTAGTCTCTCCTTCGGCCGCTGATGGGGCCCGGCTCCAGCCAAACCCATATATATTCAGGACCATTCCCAATATCCGGCAATGGGGACGCCAGATGGCCGACTTTGCTATCAAAAAGTTATATTTAACCACCCTTGCTATCCTGTATCCCTATACCCCTTACGGCACTCAGCTCAAGGACTCATTTAGCGAAAGGGTAGTAGAGTTAGGGGGCAATATCAGCAAGATAGTATCATATAAAGCAGCCAGTAGTGACTTAGCTACTGAGCTAAGAGACCTTGTAGGGTATGGAAGTAGCGGGTTGTCCCCCCAGAGTATCTTCTTACCAGAAGATTATTATGGGCTGAGGCTCATTGCCCCCCAATTAGCCTATTATTTAGCGAATCAGGTGGTTCTGCTAAGCTGCTGCTATAAGGAACCTCCACCATTAGGCGATATAAAGCGGGGTGGGTTAGAGGGGGCCATATTTATGGTAGAATTCTTTCTCTCCTCAACTGATCCTAAGATAAAGGTCTTTGTAGATAGTTTTAAAAAGACTTTTGGTATAGAGCCCGACTATTGGGCAGCCCTGGGCTATGATGCAGCCAATATTATCTTCCATATCCTCCAGCAATACACGGTACAAAATAGGGAGAGCGTCAAAGACCTCCTCTTAGGAATAAAATACTTCTCGGGGGTAACGGGCAGAATAACTTTCTTACCTGACGGGACGGCAGAAAAAACACCTTTTATACTTAAGATTGAAGGGGGACGATTTGTCCAATTAAATTAGCGCAGGCTAAAGCCTGCGACTACCCCAAAACCGCATTATTAAAATGAAAATTCCTATACTATTAAATTAATCCCGGACTGCTTCTATACTGCGATAGACCAGTTGTTTGGCGAAGGGGTGTTC
Source organism: Nitrospinae bacterium RIFCSPLOWO2_12_FULL_45_22 (assembly GCA_001803565.1). Classification (GTDB taxonomy): domain Bacteria; phylum 2-12-FULL-45-22; class 2-12-FULL-45-22; order 2-12-FULL-45-22; family 2-12-FULL-45-22; genus 2-12-FULL-45-22. Next base: position 2,745 of record MHDQ01000101.1, read on the forward strand.
CAGTATCTTATCTCCTACCATATCTCCCAGGCCCAGGGCAGCCGCTAATGCTAACCGGGCTTCTTCCTGGCGCTCAGTAGCCCATAAAAAGTAGGCCATCTCTTCCAGCCTTCCTCGATAAATGGCCCTTTTTTCGGGGCTAAAAAACTCCCTGACTATTTCCTGATAAACTTCTTCAACCCTCTCCCTCTGTAAATATTCAGAGACAATAATAAGACTTTGCTCGATCTCCCTTAGCTTTAATAGGTATCTCTCTAGTTCCGCTGCTGGAATGAGCCAGGAACCGAATTCTTTCAGTTCCAAAAGTGAGCTAGACCTATGAAGGAAATACGGGCTTTCACTCACAGATTCTACCGGTATCTCCTGATAGATAAGGGCCCCTTGCTTATCCTCAGCTTTCCTGGTTAATATATAACCAAGGGTAGCCAGAAATTCCCTGGGGAGTTCCTGGCCGGCTTTTTTATTGATCTCCTGGCACTCAGCTATCAGGGCCATAGCATACGCTGGTGGTATCTCGATAACCTCCGTGCTTTTTATAACCTTATCTATCGCCAGGGTCACAACCTTCTTCGGGCCATCACCAGCTTGACAATCCATAATCCCCTGGGTATCACTCAGCAAGAGGGTTATAAACTGCATCTGGGCCATAGGCAAAGACTTTAATAGATGGATAAGCCGATTTCCTTGCCCATCAATAAAGCTGACCCAGGCCTGCTTAATGATATTATGATCCGGGGCAGTAAGGACAGACTTAGGGGGCATCTTGATCCCCTGGCCAGTAATCTCTGCAGGAAAAGCCACTCCTCTTAAGCGATAGAGTAGTTTTTTGGCAAATTTTTGTACTAGTTTATTCTGTTCTGTGGCAGCTACCTCTTGCAAGACATCCTTCGATTCGGGGATTTCAATAGTGGCCAGGACCTCCAGGGCCATTAGGGCATAATTATCCGCAGACTTCTGATAAACCATCTTTAGGAAAGGCAATACTGCCTCTCCCTTTTCTTTTACTAAGTCTTGTATAATAGCTTTAGCTAAGGGTTCCGGGAGTCTCACCAGACGATTAATTATACCACCCAGATAAGTATTCTCCTCTAAACCCTTATCGGCAGGGCGATTAAATAGGGCATGGCGGATGCCTTGCTCCTCCTCTAAAAGTCTCTCTTCCTCAGGAGCTACCCTGTCACCCAACCTCTTCCTTATTTCCAGGGCAGTAGTTCTAAAATCCCTGGGCAGACTGAAGTCCTTATCTATAGCCACTAATAACGGCAAGCAACTTGTCTGCGTCATAAATTCCATAAGGGTAGAAAAATCCTGCGGGGTGAGGGCCTTTAATCTTTTTAGTAGCCATCCTTTAGGAATAGTCGCTGGGGATTTTAACTTTTCCAGGATATCAGAAAGGAGAGGGGTACTCATCTATCTTATATTCTTCCTGGCCTCGCGGGTTATCGCTTCTACCTCCTTGGGGCTTATTCGCCACTTTTCCCCCAGTAGTTTTAAGACAGATTGTTCATCGGGGTCTATGTGGCCGTCATTATAGAGGTAAAATTTTACCAGTCTCTGATATTCATATTTAACGGTAGCTTTGTCATTAGCGGATTTATTAGTTGTCACATCTTGTCTCCCAACCATATCACCTTTATCTCCGGCTGATACGAATAAAGGAAAAAGGAGCACAAAGCCAAGGATAGGGATTAGTAAGCAAGGCATCTTTTTACCTGACATTTTTTCCTCCCAGTTTCTTCGAACCAGCAATTCTCGGTGAAAATCTTCCGGGGATTGCTTCGTCCCCCCCCACCTTTTCGGGTGGATGCCCGCTACTCGCAATGACATTACGAAACCCTTTCTGTCATTGCGAGCAAAGCGAAGCAATCTCAAAGATTTACAAGCTCACCGAAGAATTGCGCTTTCGGAGCAGATGCATGGTTTATCAGAATTTCTCCAGCTCATTCTCCAGGATAACCTCATAGTCTGTCCAGCTTTCTCCATCTTTATGCGATGCTAGAATCTTTCTTAATTCATCTTCCGTTAAATCTCCTGGTACATACTTTTCATAACAAGGGTATTCTTTCCCCCTCCTTAAATCAGCCGTATCTAACTCGGCTACAAACCTGCCCAGATAAAACACTTTGCCCGGCCTAATAATAAAGAGTTTAATAAGAGGCTCGTGATCTACCGTTACATCTTGATAGCCAAACCGGATAAACTTAAGGGTATAAATCCCGGGAGGGACATTAGGGATAGCATAAAACCCCTCACTGTCAGTATGGGTCTGGTAAACTGCTCCAGAAATAACTTCCTCCAGAGTAACCTCCAGCTTATCTTTTCTCTCCCCACCCCCCCGGCGCCAGTGAAAGGCACAGTTTCCTATGATCAGGGATTTTCCACTTTCGGGAGGTAGGGAAGAAGATTGAGGGAGGAGGGAACAGGCGGGCCAGGTTAAAAGAATAATGATTACTAGTATTAATATATTTTTGGTTCTTATCCTCTCGATCATCTAAACTCTTTTCTCCTTCTTTTTGTCATTTGTTATTTCACCATTAATCAATGACTAATGACCCAAAGCGGTAGCTGCCTCATGCCCTTCGATATACTCCAGGGCCTTCTGGAGTCGTCCAAGGACCTTTTCTTTTCCCATTATAGATATAACCTCATAGATACCTGGGCTTACTGTCCCACCAGTAAGAGAAACCCGTACTGGCTGGGCAATATTTACCAGCTTGATCGTATGCTGAGACAATATATAAGAAAATACCTCCTGGATAGCTGCCTCACTAAAATCTGTCAGTTGCCCCAGCCGCCTCAGTAGCTCTTCTAGCAAAGGAGCAATGTCTGGCCGAAGGAATTTCCTGGCCGCCTGGGCATCGTAAGAAATCTCTTCTTTAAAGAAATATTCCGCTGCTTCTGCCATTTCTTCTAAGGTCTTACACCTCTCCTGCAACGACTTTACTACTCTAGGGAAGGTATCCAGAGAAATCTGGTTATCTTGATTCAAGCTACCTTTCCTCTTCAACTGGTCTTCTAATAACTCAGCCATGCGATTAATATTACCGGTTTTTATATAGTGATTGTTTAGCCAGAGTAATTTTTCCTGATTAAATACCGCCGGTGCTTTATTTACCTTTTCTAACTCAAATAGCTCTATCAATTCCTCTTTACTAAAGATCTCTTGATCACCATAGGCCCAGCCGAGCCTTACCAGATAATTTATTAACGCCTCGGGCAAATATCCCTTCTCTCGATAAGTTAGAATTGACTCGGCACCATGGCGTTTGCTCAGGCGGGCTTTATCTGGTCCTAAAATCATGGGTAGATGGGCGAAGGCTGGCATAGGGGCCCCTAAAGCCATATAAAGATTTATCTGGCGGGAGGTATTAGTTAAATGGTCATCTCCCCTAATTACATGGGTAATCGCCATTGTTATATCATCCACCACATTCACAAAATTATAAGTAGGAGTGGAGTCAGAACGGACTAGAATCAGGTCATCTAGTTGGGAATTAGCTACCGTAACCTGGCCCCGAATGATATCCTGAAAGCTAACCTCTCCTTCCTGGGGTGTCTTAAAGCGAATAACCGGGACCCTATCAGGAATAGGGGTATTACGCTCCCGACAAGTCCCATCATATTTAGGTGGTTGGCCCCTCTTCTGGGCCGCTATCCTTTTCTGTTCCAGCTCTTCGGCTGAACAGTAGCAATAATAAGCCTTCCCCTCAGCTAATAACTGCTCAGCATAAGTCCGGTAGATACCAGACCGCTCAGTCTGACGGTACGGCCCTTCATCCCAATCTAACCCCAACCAGGAAAGGCCCTCCAGGATACTATGGATATACTCTTCCGTTGACCTGGAGCGATCAGTATCCTCTATCCGCAAGATAAATTTAGCCCCCTGATGCCGGGCAAATAGCCAATTAAAAAGGGCGGTCCGTACCCCACCCAGGTGCAAATGTCCCGTAGGACTGGGGGCAAACCGTACCCTTATATCTGCATCCATTCGCTGCTTTCCTTCTGCCATATTTTCTTAATTATATCCCTGACCGGGTAAAAAAACCAGTGCTATCCAGGATTATCGGGATTCTCTTTCCAACCCTGACATTAAAGCCACCCAACCTGTCTCTTTGTGGTAACAAGTTTAACTTGCTGGGTAACAGTTCAGGTTCTTTGTCATTTCGAGCGCAGCGAGAAATCTTTCCGAGACCGGAGCTAAATAAAGATTCCTCCCTTCGGTCGGAATGACATTCATTTTCGATAGGGGCTGAACTGTTAACTTGCTGGTATAGGAATTTTCTTTTTTGACAGGATTTACAGGATAAACCCTTATGCCCCAGGGGGCGTCACCAAACATGAAAATATCCATATTCACCGCAGACGCAGAGGCGCTGAGTCTTCTTACGGATCGTAAGGGGTAAGGCGTGAGGGGGTATCTCCTTACGCCTAATGCTCTCACGCCTTACGGGTCTTCTCTGCGTCTCCGCTCCTCTGCGGTGAAGGCTTACAAAAAATTTGCAAATCCTCTTAATCCTGCCTAAAAAGCGCCGCCGAAGGCGGTTAATTTGAGGCCGGTATTGTCAAATAGTAAATATGGATACAGTGCCGGCTGCGGTATCATTACCAATCCAGCCCCCGGCATTCTGAGTTAATCCTACTTTAGCCCCTTTAACCTGTCTTTGTCCAGCATGTCCCCGCAATTGCCAAACGACTTCGGCTATCTGGGCCAGGCCCGAAGCCCCTACTGGATGTCCTTTAGCACAAAGCCCCCCACTGGTATTTACCGGGATAGATCCCCCTAACCACGTCTTGCCTTCATCAATTAACCAGCCACCTTCCCCCTTAGGGCAAAGGTCCAGATCTTCGTAAGCAAAGAGCTCTGCCGGTGTAGTTGCATCATGCACTTCGGCAATATTCACATCTTCAGCTCCTAAACCGGCTATCTCGTAAGCCTGCCTAGCAGCCCTCTCAATTAAACTCGGTGTGGTGATGTCTCGCTCCATACCGGATTTTAGTATAGTAGCAGCTACATTAATGGGCTTACTAGAGGCTCTTTTAGCAAATTGGGGACTGCATAAGATAGCAGCCGCTGCTCCATCTCCTAAAGGGGAGCACATAAGGAGGGTTAAGGGATAAACTATTAATGGAGAATTCAAAACCTCTTCCACAGTGCATTCTTTTTGATATTGAGCATGGGGATTCAGGCAACCATTATAGTGATTTTTTACTGCTACCTTGGCAAATTGTTCTCTAGTGGTTCCATATTTTTCCATATGCTTGATGGCCAGACCAGCATAAAGGTCCATAAACATACTCCGGCTAGGTAGCCCTCCCTCCTGGGCCTTGGACCCTTGCGCATGTTCCTCTACGTCTACCGCAGCGGCTAATGCATTAAATGATTTAGCTTTATCCTGATGATAGAGTTTTTCTATGCCTAAGGCCAGGACTACATCATAGAGCCCCGAGGCAATAGCCATCCAGGCCTGATGGAAAGCGGTGGAGGCACTAGCGCAGGCATTCTCCAAATTTATCACCGGAATATCGCCTATACCCATATGGCGCAAAATGACCTGCCCTCTGATACATTCCTGCCCGGTTATAAGGCCCATTACGGCACTGCCTACAAAGGCTGCCTGGAGATCCTCTTTTTTTAAACCAGCATCAGCAAGGGCCGCCTGGACTGCTTCAACGCCTAAATCCTTGATACTTCGATCCAAAAATTTCCCAAATTTAGTCATCCCAACACCTACCACCTTTACTTGCTGCATTTCATTTCCCCCAGTAAAGTTGCGGGCACTGGGCTATTCCTTCCAGTGCTCTCTTGCCCTTTCAAATATTTCGTCTATTGTCTGTCCTTCGTAAAGCCGCCGAGAGATTTCCACATAGTCGGTAGGCTCACGGTGAAGCAAAGTAAGGAATTTGAGTGCGGTAGCAGGGCCAAGAGCCTTGTTTAAGGCTTCTATCCCTCTAATCCTGATCTCTGTGTCATCCATCATTCCTGCCTTTTCCATCAGCTCACCTCCTGCCTAATATAATCTACCGGATTCATAACCACCGTCTCAAGTTTTAATCGTTTAGCTTGCCTAATTACTCTATCATCACATGTCAGGAAAACGTTGGCGCCATCATATGAAGCACACGCCAAATGAATGGCATCTTTAGCTGAAAGCCTTTCTTTCTTCTGGAATGATTTAGCAAGCTTATAGATTTCTTCCTCTGGGCCTGCCCGTGCTTTGCAAAGAGCAGCAAGACGAAAGATCTCGTATTTCCGCTTTCTTTTACTCTGGTAACTGCAATTCTTCAGCACCTCTTAAAATAGTCTCAAGAAGGGCCTCTACTCCCAACTCCCTAGCCCACTTCCGCAAATACTCTCTGTCTAACCTCTCCCATTGAACTACTGCTACTCCCAATGCATCTCGAAATTGAAGCTCTGACCCACTTTCTCTAGACCATTCTAATTTACTCAATATTGCATCCTCTGGAGAAAGAACATAAACCTCAATCCCCAAAATGTTTGCGCTTAACCGTCTCATGAATTCCTCATGGCTAAATGCACGGTCCTTGCAAATTATTAAATCTGCTTTCCAACCTGTTTGATGGTCAATCACATTGAACATAGATCGATTTTGAAATGCTTCCTGGGCAACCTCTGGACTGATATAATATCCTTCCCCTAAAGATTGGGTAAAAGCATTCAACTGCTCTAATGTGGGAGCGATTATCAAGTCTATATCATTTGTCGCTCGTGGTTCTCCGTGCAGACTACTTCCCAGTGATCCCGAAATCATATAGGGTATCCCCACTTCATCCAACTTTGCCAAAAGCCTCCCTAAGAAGTCCTTTTGACTCATTAACCCTTTACCTCAATATCAGGATAAGATTGATTGAATAATTCTTCCCCAATAGCGATCCGAAGAGTTGCCAAACGTATCATTTTGTCATCGTAGTCAGGGTGCCTCTGTCGAACCCCAGACTCAATAATTGCACGAAGTCCATCACTAAGTTCAATAGCCATGCTGGCTCGACCTGTAATGCCTATTTTACGAAGAATAGAGAATCGTATACGAGCAGCCTCTAGGGTTGTATCTCCTGAGACTATGCTTAAATCCATTGTTTTCCTCTATAATATCTACTTACACATTTTGTGATGGCAGATAACGTTCCCAGCATTAAGGAAGTCCTGAGCCTTAGCGAAGGATTTGGGTGAGTGCCATCAGGCACGAACCTTTTATGCTGTGTTAGGAGACCGTTTTGCTTGGTATCCTCTATATAAATCTTATTATACGTAATTCCCGACGAATCTCAATTGCATAACTCAACTACTGCATCATCATCCTATTTTAGGATAGATTCTGTAACAAGGATTTTATGGGAAATTGAGAGAAATTCAGAAAAATGCTTATGATAATAAGCGTCAGTAGATGTATAATCTAACATTCCATCTTGTCCCTCTTTTTTGAATTGCTTCTCTAATATGCGAAAAGCTAATGCTTC
>MHDQ01000102.1 GCA_001803565.1 Nitrospinae bacterium RIFCSPLOWO2_12_FULL_45_22
TGAACCGAGGCTATACTGCCTTGCGAGGGGTTGTTTGTACCCTAGACAATAAAGTTAGCAAGTGGTATATTATGCCATTAATGAAGAGAGCTAAACTGGTACGGTATATTAAGGTTAAAGAAGACAATGGCAGTATCATGGAGGCTAAGATGTGGCAGGTAGAGCCTTCTCCCGATAAACCTCATGGCTATAAATATTCTCTGGTCTATATTGTAAAAGGCAAACGGGTTATCGGCTATGACAATAGTGAGGGTAAAGGAGACCATAGACATTACGGGGATAAGATAGAGGCATATCAGTTTAAGGATTTGAGGGGCCTTACAGAAGACTTTTACCAGGACATAGAAAGATACAAGGAGGGTAAGCTATGAGGGTAAAAAGGGTCAAGATAGGGATAAAAAGCGTAAAGGATGTTTTAGAGGATTTTGTAACGACAGGTGAGGCGATAGAGCGGGGGGAACGGGTAAAGAAAGAAAAGGGAGTTTACTTTGATAGTATAGAGGGGTTTAGAAAAGCCCTTACTCCAAAGAGGCTAGCGCTACTGACCCTGATTAAAGAGAAACATCCTATGAGTCTTCAAGAACTAGCAAGACTGGCTGGCAGGGATATGAAAAGCATAGTAACGGATATTGAGATACTGGAAGGTCTTGACCTGGTTGTTATGAATCGAAAGAAGAAAGGGCGGAGAGAATCTATCCCAACGGTTGAATATGATAGGATAGAGATGGAAATAGCGGTTTAGGCAAGAGTGGGAGGCCCCTAGGGTCGCCACCGAAGAGCGGGCAATCTCCACCCGCGTGGGGCCTCAATCCCAGGATGGTAGTATGAGGAGACAGTATGATAGACTTTATCGAAATAAAACGCTACTTCCCTGTAGAAAGGGAGTATGAAGCTTTTGAAGAAGTAAAAGGGTTTTTCATAGAGGAGTGGAAAAATGCTGTGGATTTATTTAACATCTGGTCATTAATTAATAATTTGATAGTACAGGATTTAAAAGACCAGGAGATCAAATTAACTCCGTTAAATGTGGAATCGAGGGATAAAGAACTTGTCGAATTAATCAGTAAAAGTTTCTCTGAGTTAATCTATTTGGAGCCGGTGCTATTCCGAGTTTACCTTCATAACTCTACCCCTCCCAAAGACTCTCTTCTTAGAAAGTGGTTGTGGGATAATTATCTACCAGAAAAGGTTTTGACCAGGTATTGCGAAGTCCTTCCTGGTATCTTTGACTTACTAAAAGGTAGTGAGTTAGCAAAAAACATCATCCTGGTCGATGGTGAACCCGCCGAGAGTATACCCCTCAGATTTTTTGTGGTAGGTCAAATACTTGGTAATCTCCTTTTGGAGTTTAAGCATTACAACCTAATAGACCTGGTTAAAGGAGCGGGGGCAAAAGAAGAAATCGCAGAATTAAGGAAAAACAGGATTTACAAATCCGATGAGGGGAAGGTCTATGATTATTCCCCCTTATTCAAAAAGATACATGGTAAAGATAAGCTAATATTGGAAGTATTCACGGAAGAAGATTTTTTGAATCTAGCTGAAGGCGGGCAATCCCAAGCGCAAGCGGCTGATGATATCCTCTGCCAGTTCATTCAAAACACCCGGGGTGATGCTAGGGCGGACGAATTATTTGGGCAAGATGATACCTTGAGATATAAACATATTGTCCGTTACGGGTCGCAAGAAAGAGAGATCCCGATGCAACTATTGCCCAAATACAAAAACCGCATAAAAAAGAAAGTGAGAAGACTAGCATTTACCGATTTGAAAACGAAAGACGGTGATAATGGGCCTTATATACGGTATAAGGAAGAGGAAATTTCCGCAGGAATAGAAGGGCTTTATCTTGGTGCTTTAAGCTGGGACAAAGATAAAGGGCCAGCTACCCCCCATCTTGTTAAGGCCATTGAATACCATTTGGGGCATACCTTTGAAGAGTTCTCAACCAAAAGCCTGGCCAAAGAAAGATGTGAAAAAGAAAGTTATGAATATGGAACAGATAAATTCTTTCAGGAGAGGATACTTAAGGAGAAGTTTGAATCATCCGGCGGCAATCTTGATGAACCGATAAATAACGATACCGAGGATAGTGAAACCTTTAAAGACACCATTCCAGAGAAAGACATCCGTAGCCCGGAAGAAGTGTTATTACAAAAGGAAAAAGATACTGAATTAGACAAATTTTTTACACAATATCCGGAGATGATAAGCATTATCGAGAAGGAACAAAAGGGAGAGCCCCTATCGCCAAGAGAGCGAAAAATTAAAGAAAGAAGTTTGAAGAAATACCGCAAGAAAGATAAAGATTAATCATCCCCTAATTTTTCGCCCCCCTGTCACAAATTACCTCTCATTTCGTACTTCTATACCTAGGAGACTTTAACACCTAGTATAAAACAGTATGAAAAGGGAGGCACCATGATATCCCACTCCAAAAAGGACAACACCTATCAAACCGCTGATCTCGGGATTGCCGTCTACCTTTTTACACATGACCACCAGTTGGTCGAGACCACACTCCTAAGCCCAAAGCGGCTTATCTTCCATTTCAAAAAGCAAAAAAATACTGAGACCCTTGTTGGGTTATATCTGAACGGGACAGGACAAGCCCCTGCGAAACGGCTTTTTGACAATTACCGAGCCCTGCGGGCTTTAGCTTTCCAAGGGACAGGCAATCTGAGATAAAGGGGGATGCAAGTATGAAAGAGATTAAACCGACATTGAGCCCAGAGCATTTGGCCGATCTGCACAAGAGCGGATTGCTTGATGAAACGATTGAGCAGGCGGGCCTTTACAGCGTTTGCCCCAGCGAGATTCAGCGGGTACTCGGCTTTGATTCCCCTGAGCTTGAATCCCTTCTTGCCTTTCCCTATCCCGGCTGTAATGGCTTTACACGATTTAAGTTGTTCCCATCTTTGGAAACGAAAGGTGGGGGCACGATGCGATATTTTCAGGAAAAAGGGTCTGGGCTTCATATTTATTTTCCCCCTGGGTTTGACCATAGCGCTGAGGTTATCAGGATCTCGGAAGGAGAGAAGAAGTCGTTGGAAGGGACCCAGGAGGGTCTTAATGTCTGTGGCTTGGGTGGAATCTGGAACTTTGCCCTAAGAGATAATAATGGGAATCCCCAATTAATAGAGGATTTCCAGCGCTTAGATTTTAGGAGCGTGAGGAGTATTGAAATTATTCCAGACGGAGACTTTAAGCAGAAAGAGGGGGTTCGGCATGCAGTCTATAGGCTGGCTTATCTGTTAGGAGGGGAGTTCTACAATAAGAAAGGATATGAGTCTCTCTCGGAAGCTGTTGATTGCATACGGGTGGTAGAACTGCCTCTCTATTTTAAGCTGGATGATTTTCTTTGTGAATACGGGGTTCGGGCATTTGAAGGGCTACCCAGGATTACCGTTGCAGACCGGATTTTTGACGACATCAGGGAAAAAGAGCGGAAGGAGGTAACTCGCATTGACTTACAGGATTCCCTCATTGGCTTGAAAACCTTACTGACCATGGATATTCCTGGACGACCCCGGTTATTCCTTTGGCTGCCCCAAGGTGGTCTTGCGATGGTTTATGGCCCAAGGGGTATAGGGAAGACATACTTCTCCCTTTCTCTGGCCGTGTCTCTTGCTACTGGCAAGTCCTTTTTGCGGTGGGCTGCTCCACCAGAGACGGGGGTTCTTTTAGTTGATGGAGAGATGCTGATATCGGACTTGAGAGAGCGGCTCGTAAACCTACTACCGCATGAACCCGCAAAGCCAATTAGCCTCTTATCCGGGGAACAGGTATTTATGAAGATTGACCGGGACTTAAACTTAGCGGATCTGGAATTTCAGGCAGCCGTTATAGGATTATTGGAGGCTAATCCAGAGCTTCGAGTTGTGGTCGTTGACAATATTTCATGTCTCTTCATGGGGTTAAAGGAATCTGATAAGAACGATTGGGAGAAGGTTATACCCTGGCTCCTAACACTTCGGCGACGGGGAATTAGCGTTGTATTGATACACCATTCCGGAAAGAGCGGCGACCAACGTGGCACCAGTGGCCGGGAAGATATGCTTGATAGCGTCATCCGGCTTGAATCAGTCCCGGGCAATCAAAATGAGGGCGCACGGTTTATTGTCAGATTTACAAAATGTAGGGGAGCCTATGGCAAGGACATTGAGCCTTTTGAAACAGTGTTAGACCTTAACAATCCCGAAGCTTGGACCTGGAAACCGCTTGAGGAGTCGAATTTTGAGCGGATGATTGAGTTGGCAAAAGATGGGGTTGACACTGTGAATGATATGGCTAACGAATTGGGGATTTCAAAAGGAATGGTAAGTAGATTAAAAAAGCAAGGAGTTAAGAAAGGAATGTTGAAAGATGGCCGGAAAATCATCCCAATTGAAGGCTAAAAGTTTATCAAAGTTTACCGAAAGTTTACTGGTAAACTCGAAAAGTTTACCAAATTGGATAGGTAAACTTTACCCTTTTATTTTAGTAAACTTTTTGCTGAGATGCTTTGCTGATGCCAATAAAAAAGTTTACCAGAGGGGTAAACAAACAAAAAGTTTACAAGGGTAGTAAACTTTTTGTTTACCGAAAGTTTACTGGTAACGATTAGCTAGTAAACTTTATCAGGATAAAGAAAATGGCTAAATGTGGCAATTGTAATGCAGTCATCAATCCAAGATGGGAAAGTTGCCTAGTATGTGATTCCCCAGTAAATGCCACTATTACGGTAGAGCCTGAAAAGGAGCAGAAGGCAGAGAAATTAGACAGGGAGCTAGAACAAGATGCTATCCCTATCAAGGATAAAGGAGAACAGATAATATCCCTCCATACTAAGATAGACCAGATGTTACCCCTATCTCCTGAAGCTGATTGCTTTGACCCGGATGGCGCTTTAGTCAGTTTGCTAGCCTGGGCTAGAAAGAATGGCAAGAGCGATGCTGAAGTAGCTAAAGCCATAGATACGGTTATTTCCTCTGGGACCTTAAAAGCACCCTGGGGTGTCCAGATCAAAAATAGCCCCGTCCTGGGCGATTACTGGGTTGTAAACAATGATGAAGCCAAGAAGCTTATACCGGGGGATGAAGTTGTCTTTACCCAGCAAGATATTCGGCTCCTGGCTGATATTAGGGAGATATTTGGGGCCAGGGTAGTGGAGGTTAAAAAGCATGAACAATAGCCCAGGCATGATCCATATCCTGATCCCTAAGGCCCTGCTTATCTTGACACGGGATGAATATATCAGGGCCATAAAGCGAGGCAAGGCATACAAGCGCAGAGAGGCCCTAGAACAGCGGATAGCAAATAATGGCACAGGAAAATAAGCTGGTAGCTGAATTCCAGAAAAGCGATATTGAGATAGTCAGGGTATCCCTAACGCAGTATCGGAACAAGGACTATTTTGATATTCGGCTCTACTACCAGGAAGAGGGGGAATGGAGGCCCACTAAGAAAGGGCTATGCCTATCCCAGGGCTTATTCCTTGAATTTAAGAAAGCTGTCAGGGCGCTAGAAAAGGCCCTGGCTAAGTAGCAAGGAGGCAAATAATAGATGGATCAAGAAAAAATTTTGACCCTGTTTAGGCAAGGCAAAGGCATAAAGGCTATCGCTAGAGAATTAAACACTTATCCCAACGCTATAAAGCGGGCCCTGGTTAAAATGGGGGTCTATAATGTCCCCCTTGAGGATAGGGTGACAACAACTAGCAATCAGGTGACAAACGATAACCAGTTTAGTAAACCATCTGATAATCAAACTGCTCTGAAACAATACAAGAAAGCCTTATGCAAAAATTCCGATACTTGCTCTGTATGCGCCCTTGAACCAGATAAACTCAAGCTGCTTGAGGAGTTATATGTTGCAGGTACTCCTGGCCCAGTGCTGCATAATTACTTTAACATACCCTCTAAAGACCTTGGCGGTCATGCTTTCCAAAAAAACTGGCATAAGCAAAGGGCCGGGATTGAAAACCCCGAACGTAAACGGATTATAAGGCAAATGATAGAGGACGAAACCTGGAAAGTTGTTATGAAATCTAAGTCCGAGGGACAGGCAAAGGATAAATTAGGTGGTTTGAAGTTATTGGGTGAGATGGAAGGGTTAGGGATGGGGACTAAAGAGAAAGACCAGCAGCCGGTTAACATTGGAAGGATCATTAATCTAAGATTCAGCTTGAACGATTTATCAGAGCAGCAGAGGGGGCGGGCGCAGGCGATGATGGATCAGATCAGGAAAAACTTGGGTTTGCCTGAGGTCGAGGCCGAGCCTGAGACTGGCTTTTTGGAGTTGATCCCAGATCAGCATTCAGAAGAGCAAGAGTAATGGTGGACGCCATTTTTAAGGCTTTACCAGGAAGGGCTGGGGTTAAAGCGCATAAGTAAATCGGTGGGCCTGACCCCTACGGCTGTAAAGAAACGGTTAATCAAAGCAGGGGTATACCGGGTTACTTCAAAAGGTACACCTGATAGCCTAGGAGAGATAATCAGGTTAATAGATAGAGCAATAGCCCGGATTGATGACATTTAAGGTAGGGCAATTATGTGTGACACTAAAACGATAGACCCTAACTATCCTATAACCTTTGAGGAACTGAGGGAGTATCTGAGAGTGAGCAAGTACACCTTACAGGATTATCTAGCAGAGGGATTAGGCAGGCAAGCGGGCTTTAAGGTAGGTAAAGAATGGCGGTTTATGCCCCTGGACGTGATCGAGTGGCTAAAGGATCGGCATAAGAGAAACTTTAAGACCTCCAAAAATATCCTCACTAAAAATGAACTCCAATTGATAGCCTCAAGGGCCATAAAAGCCGAAATATCAAGGCATTAGCCCTAAAATTTTATGGCGTCCCTATGGCGTGAACATGTCCGAAATGACCCCAAAATGACCCCAAAATAAGGCCAATGATACTTTTCACTGTCCTGAAAACCC
>MHDQ01000103.1 GCA_001803565.1 Nitrospinae bacterium RIFCSPLOWO2_12_FULL_45_22
TTGTGCGCAAATGGCCATTGTTATAAGGGGGGGGGTAATTGTTTAAGTTCCTCAGCATAACTTCTGCCATATATATCAAGGAAAATATCATATCCAAGAAAATCAAAATGAGCTCTCAACTCATCACGATTAATGAAAGTACAATGTATATCACCAGCGTAGCTGCCTTTAAGCGGTCCATATGACATCGTAACAGATTGGATGGTGGTAAAAGTCGGCATCGGTCCAGTCAACAAACGCAATAACACAAAGAATTCCGGATCGCAGCCGGTTAATCGCTCGACAAGTTGTTTCCAATTACGTGAGTATTGCAAGGTACTGCTGGACATAACAATATCGTAAGTTGGCTGCGGTAGTTGAAAATCAAGATCATCATCAGGATTTGCAGCAATAAAATACAAACTCGAATCACCAAGGAACAATTTCCTGCCAAGTTCACAGTTGGAAGGCGTATCAACAATATGATATATTTGATTATTTAAAGGGATTTTTCCTACAACACTGGCATAGTTCGTTGCAGGGCCTCCACCAAAATCAAGTACACTAACATAATCCTTGCTGTATGATTCATAAGCTAAAATTGCCAGAAACTCTCTTTCATACCACTCACAGGGATGATCTGGATTATGCATATTATTTTTTATATTGACCGTCGCACTCTTTACGGTTTCAATCCATATCGACTCGTCAAATAAATTCACAGACGTGTCCAGATACGGTCTTGCGGCATCACAATTTCCAAATACACCGGTAAACACTTTTTTGCAATTCCTCTTCTAATTAGTTAAAGTATAAGCCTCTGAAAAAGGTTTGTGTTCAAAATCTGCACCTGTAGGGACACCCCAAAAGTGACAATGTGAACATAACGGCACAGAGTCTCTTTTGCCCTGCTTGTGATATTCAAGCCATTCCATCCTTTTTTTGCCGTTCCAAATTTGTGCCAGAGAGTCCTCTTTGGCATTACCGATAACGCCAATTCTTTCGGGATCAAATCTTACACAGACGGAGACTTTCCCCTCTGTGTTGATCGCCATGTGATGGAGGAAATCAAGACAAATGCCTATCTCCGGGACTGTCGGCTGTTTTTTCTTATAATCATAGCTCCCCATGGGAGCGTGAAGCACCCTTCTTGCAATGGTGATGTCAAGTTTTTCATATCTGTAAGAATCAACATTTCCATTAAGTCGCACTATTACCTGTGGTTTTGAGTCGGCCTTAATTTCGAGAAATTTGTTAATAATTTCGTACTGTTCGTCACTTTCCGGGTCGTTTTCAATTACCGAAATTGCCATAGTATCAAGCTTGCCGATAATCTGGTCTGCTTTTTCAAGAAGCAGTTTCCCATTAGTATCAAAAGAAGTTATCTGATCCTTAAACAACGCTATCGCTTCAGAAAGACGAGGATAAAGAAGCGGTTCGCCATTGTTATGCAGTTGAACTACTATATTGGGAGGCAGTTGTTGTGCAATCCTTTCGAGAAGACAAAACTCCATGTCCCCATAATTCAGGGTCAGATGGGGGAGATCTCTTTCGACCTTCCGTCGTCCACACATCCAGCATTCTTTATTACACCTGTTGGTTAGTTCAACATGTATTGTTGATAAACCATGTAGTCCGTATTTATTCATCTTCCTTTCCACACTATTATTCGTCTTATACTGATCTTACGAAGGTTGTGTATAAGTTTTTCTGCCTTGAAATATAAGGCAGTCGCCCAACGCATATTCGTTGATCATACGTTCGTACTCTAAAGCTGTTCTTTTGTAAAATTCGTTAACAGTATTCCCTGTGGGTGTATTATTAGCCGGTTTTGGGGTTGAGAGCGCAGAGACAGCACAATCCTGAGGAGTGTGATTTTGTGACCACCAGACGTGATTGAAAAACGGATACATCAGAAAACTTGAGACATGACCATCAAAACCGCATTCTTTACAAATTTCCAGAAGCGAATCCTTCGTGAAATAATGGATGTGTGCCTTGTGATAATAAAACTTTTCATAACCGTTTTCTTTATACGTGCTGAGCAGAATATCGTTATGATTAGGGACCTCAAGGTGCAGTATCCCGCCAGGCTTTAAGACAGAAAAACACTTTACCAAAAAATCGCGTGGCGAAAATGTATGTTCGAGAACTTCAATACTGACAGCAATATCGTAAAAACTTTTTTGTAACTCGGCTTTCTCAAATGATGTATTAAATATCTTTGCCTTTCTATTCTGCTGACACAAAAATGCCGCATCTTCTTTATTGGTTTCTACTCCATGACACACTTCAACTACCCTGGCGACTCTGTTCAGTATCCCGCCAAAAGAACAACCAATCTCCAGATATTTTGTTTTTCTGTTCAGGTGTTGAGAAAAGCAGCCAAATTGTTTTTCATTTAACTCATTATATATTTTCAGGTGTTCGGCAGGAGGCGTCTTTGTTCCTGTTCTGGCGCTGAATTCCTCCCTGTATTGACCCTCGTAGAAATCCTCTGACTGCCAGAACTCCGGATCAAGAATTCCGTGACCGGCCCGATTGTGTACCCAGACAATAGCATTTCTACCGTCTCTCAGAGTCACCGGTTTTGGGAAATAATCATCCTGACGGGTATGGTCAAAGCCAACCAGTGCCAATATATTTGTGTCGAGGACATCCATGTTCATTGAATGCAATTTCCCTATAATATGCTCTATTGAATGACTTCCACGAGTTCGACAAAAGTCCCCTCCGGTGCCCGGCAAAATGCAACTTTTGCATAACCATCAGGTGATAACACCGGGTTACTTATAAATACAACGGCCTCTTTTCTTAATCTTTCGTACTCACAATCAATATCTTTAACGGCAAGGGCAATGTGCGACAAACCAATGTCGTTAATCTTTCTTTCCTGTTTTACTTCTGATGGCCTGGTGTAGCTTAGCAGTTCTAACATCTGTCCGTCCTGAGAAGTCATTTTAACCGTCGTTACAGATGCATTGTCTAATGCTAGTATTCTTTCGATATACGAACTGTTTTCTTCCGCTCGCTTTACAACCTCAAAACCCAGCAAATCTCTGTAAAAAAACAATGACTCCTGAAGGTTGTCTACAACTATTCCTGTATGACGTATTTTATTAACCATAGGTCTTAATCTACTATTTCACTAAGTGCTTCATCCATAATTGACAGCCCTTCCAATAATGCCTCATCGGGTATTGTAAGTGGCGGAGCGATTTTGATTGATTCACGTCCTGTATGAACTACAAGCAAGCCTTTTTGCATGCACCTTTCTGACAGCATGCTCGGCAATATTGAATCTGGCTTGCCTGATTGAGAGTCACAAAATAGTAAAGCTGCGACAAGCCCCTTTCCAGAGACATATGATATATGCCCCGGAAATTTATCTTTTATGTGAGTAAGCTTCTCATGCAGCAGATTACCCTTTCTGTTCGCCTCTTTGACAAGACCTCTTTCTTCAATTTCCTTTAAGGTAGCAAGACCGGCTGAACATACGAGCGGATTGGCTGAGTGTGTACTGCTCATGCTCCCTACATCAGGTAAGTCCATTATTTCGGCGCTGCCCATTACACAGGAAAGGGGGACTCCTGAACCCATGCCTTTACCACAACAAATCAAATCAGGGCTGACTTGATAATGCTCATATCCGAAACGTTTCCCCGTTCGCGCGAAACCAGCCTGCATC
The DNA here is from genome assembly GCA_001803565.1 of Nitrospinae bacterium RIFCSPLOWO2_12_FULL_45_22. GTDB lineage: Bacteria > 2-12-FULL-45-22 > 2-12-FULL-45-22 > 2-12-FULL-45-22 > 2-12-FULL-45-22 > 2-12-FULL-45-22. Next base: position 3,668 of record MHDQ01000103.1, read on the forward strand.
TCATCAAAAACAAGCAATATGTCATTTCTTCGGCATATCTGTTCTATGGCCTGTACAAAGTCCTGTGGATAAAACACAGCGCCCCAACCCTGGAAAGTCTCAAGCATGAATGCACAAACATCCTTCTTTAGATCCAAGCCACCAGAGACAAGACGATCAATCCCGGCTTGTAAGAAGTCTGCGCTGCTTCTGGTATTTAAAGACCATGGATAGGGAAACGGTATATGGTAGATATTGGGGTCGTAATAACCTATCCATTCTTTTTGAACGGAATTGCTGCTCATCAGCTGGGCGCCCATAGTCCTGCCATGCCAGTTGCCTTCAATACAAATAACGCCCGGCCTTCGCTTGCATTTTTTCTGTCCATACATACGGGCAAGCTTCATCCCCGCCTCGGTTGCTTCTGTACCGGCAGAAAGTAAAAATGCTTTTTCAAACTGTCCGTTAGTAAACCCAATAAGTTCTCTTAAATACTCCAATCGTAATTCATGAGTATAGGCATAGCAATGCAGCAGAGGTTTATCCAACGTCGCTCTTATTGCGTCTAAAACTCTAGGATTTGCGTGTCCGACATTCGATACAAATATCGTCGAAGTAAAATCGATCCATTTATTCCCGCTCTTGTCGAAGACATTAAAATCTTCAGCCCGATCCCAGACAATGGGCAATTGACCTTGCATCGACCTGGATTCATATTTCTCGAGTTCTAAAAGTATCGATTCTGTTCCATGCGCCGGGATTGCAGTTTTTATTCTCCTATGCTTTGTCTCGACGGAAGGAACCTCAACCGGTGTTCTCGAAAATGTGTATTTCGTCTTCTTCATTTAAATAGCCTGTTTACCAATGAAGGGTCTGATGCGACTTTATACTCGAGATAGGCAAAATCATTTATTGTGTCAACTTCTACAGCAGATTCTGAAATATAGGCCATGACACGGTTGCCGTGCAACTTCAGATTTTCTCTAACAAACGAACTTCTTATTACATCAACGTAGCCATTAGGATGGTACGTTTTACTGAATCGCTGGCGGTTATCATTTGCAGCGTCCAGATCAAACGATCCGCAGAATACACGCTTGAGAAAACCGGTTTCTATCTCCATGGTTTTATAGGCAGATTCCGACATCTCGTGGACAGAACGCAATGCAGTAGCCACCTCTGTGTTCCTTAGTAATTCAATCGCATCTTCTATGCAGCGGGAATCTCTCAGCGGAGTTGTCGGCCTGAGATGGACGAGATATTCCGGCTGGCTACCTTCTTGATCCTGAAGCCAGTCAAGAGTGTGTTTTATGCACAGGTAATCAGTGGAGGTATCTCCGGAAATCTCCGCAGGCCTTAAGAAAGGGACTTCAGCTCCATATTGGGCAGCAATGTCTGCATACTTCTGAGAATCAGTTGAAACAATAACGCGATCTATATTCTTTGCCAATCGTGCTGCTGCAATACTGTAAGCAATCAATGGTTTGCCTGCCAAGTGCTTGATATTCTTATCGGGGATACTTTTAGAACCCGATCTTGCCGGAATTATGGCAACTACCTGAGACATGCTTTCTCCAGACGGTTTGAATGCCGGGGAATATGTGCTCTCAACTTCTTCGCAATGGGTATTTCCTCTTCTCTTATACCAAGTACTCCATTACCCATGGCCTTTTCGATCTTTCTTACTGCCCCGACAAGATATCGGAATCCAGCAGGCTCAATAGAAGCTGCCTGATCTGAGCCATACATGGCGCGATCAAGTGTGATATGGCGTTCTAACGAAGAGATACCCATGGCTGCAGCTGCATACGACACCGCAAGTCCAGTTTCATGGCCACTATACCCCACGTTGCATTTGTATAGCTGTCGTAAAGTCTCAATACAGTTTAGATTGGCTTTCTCATCTAACATTGGATAAGTCGATATACAATGCATAAGCTCAAATGGGCAACCGGCACTGCGGAAAATATCCACTGCCTTGCCAATGTCTTCAGTAGTGCTCATTCCAGTTGATATAAAAGTATGTTTTCCTTCCGAGGCAACCTCTCTGAGGAAATCCTCATATACGATCATGGCAGAAGCTATCTTGTTGTACTTCAAATTAAACTGTCTGAGAAAATAGAGGCTTTCCATATCCCATGCCGAAGCAAACCACTCTATGTTTTTCTGCCAGCAATAATTGTCAATTTCCCGATATTCATCCAGGCCAAACTCAAGGCCTTCCTTCTGATCGCGCTGGGTACTTCCCCATGGACTTTCGCGAGGTGAATCGAGAAGTTCCTTAGAATATACAATATCTATAGTTCTTTTCTGGAATTTGACCGCATCGGCTCCGGCATTCCTGGCAACATCTATCAGTTGTTTTGCAATATTTATATTTCCATTATGGTTGATGCCAATTTCAGCAATAATAAAGATATTCATGTTTTACCTTTTTATACCTCACCATATAATTGTTTTCATGGTAATAATTGTAACCATCTTGCACTGAGGCATCCTTAAAAATCGCAACATTTGTACCAAATTAAAAACTTTATCTGTTGTTTATCTTAACAAATGGACAGGGTTTTAGAAGTAACCCTGATTTTAGAAGTATTCAGCTATCATTGGTTAGCCGGCAGCTTATGCCCAATTGCCGATGGCTGACGGTTGACAACTTATGATTTTATTTAGTTGTGAAATCTGTGAATGCCAATTCTTTTATCGTTCTGAGGCCTCGCCTCGCTAGTCCATGTTTTATTATCTTTATGATGGATGGTAATTGTGGAGAAATCAGATTCAAGTGTCGAAATATTAAACATACCGGTTGTCGAACGGATTTCCGTTTTTTAAGCTAGCCGCGCCACCCCTGTTTTGGAAATAAAGATATAGATATTTTTTCTTCTTTTTGAGCAAATAGGGGGATGTCTTAACTTAGAAATAAAATTAAAACTATAATTAATCAATGACAAGACTCACCCTTTTATGCACACGAGACGGTTGTGGTAGACTTTCCAGGGCAGCTATAATATCCTGTTGTTGTGGGTCTATGGCTAAGGACTTATTCCAAACGCTCCTCGCCCTGATTGGATTTTCTGCCATTTTGTAGCAATGTCCTAAAAGGTTATAGAGAGGAATTATTTCATCTGTGTTCGTTGTCTCTGACAATATGGAGTTAATACTATGGCTTGTCTCATGGGTTTCGATAGATTTTTCTAT
>MHDQ01000104.1:0-9633 GCA_001803565.1 Nitrospinae bacterium RIFCSPLOWO2_12_FULL_45_22
AGAGGAGCCAAAGCCGGCCGATGGGTTAATGGCTACCAGGGGCCGATCAAGACTTATGCCCTGTGCCTTGAGGATAGTCAATGCCTTTTCTTGAGCTGATGCTGTTACATAGAGCTCCAGATTCTTTGTCTGGCAATCAATACCTAGATGGGCTAATAAGCCACCATAATAATCTAGCATGGGCTGGGGAATAAACTGGCCATTCCTTTTGGGAGGCTCTATCCTGTCCGTTAAGAGCAGGCGCCGACCATCACGGGCATAACCTACCCGACGCCTCACTCCCGCTAGCCAGACCATCCAGGCCGAGCTAAAGGAATTAGGGAAAAGGATAGCCAGGTCAAAGGCCTCCTTACGTAATTGTGCGATGAGGCTCAGATAACGGAAAAAATAAGCCCTCTCACGCTGGTCAGGATAGGTTATAATATCATCAAACCAGGGGGCTCCGTCGGCTAATTCCCTTAAGGCTGGCTTCAGCAACAAACAGATGCGGGCTTCGGGATAATGGCCCCGGATGGCCCTTAGGGCGGGGGTGGCCATGATAAAATCCCCCACAGGAGTAGGACAGTGCAGGATAATCTTTTTTGGCTCCATTGTTTTAGGAATTTTCATTTTGGACACAGATGAACGCAGATTGTCAGGATATTAAACCAGTGAGGCGTAAGCAGTTAACTACTTACTTCTTACTCTTCACTGCTCACTCCCTCTTTTGGGTGTATCTGTGAAAATCTGTGTCCCAATTAATTTGACGGCCATAAAAGGATTATATTTGATGGCATAATGCCTAATGTCGCTCCTGACTAGTAGGGCAGACAAATTATACTCCAATGATAATACCTCTTTTTCTGCTTCTGTCCAGGCATTCTCATCCATCGTTTCCACCATATCCTTAAGGTCAGGGTAAAGCGGGGGTGGATGAGGAGATAACAGGGTATTCACATACCAGGGGAAGACCCTGGCTAGTTTCTGGATGAATAAGTTATGCTGAGGGCCAAAGTCTAGACAGGAGTCCTCAGTAAAATTGGTCAGGCCAGCCATCTTCTCCTGGTTAATCAAGCCCGCCTTTTGGCAGATCTCATAAGCCTGGGTGTTTGGGTAAGGGAAAAAGACCGACCAGCGGAACCGGTTGGGTTCTATCCGGGCCAGCAGCTTTAAGGTAAGGAAAATATCTTCTCTGGTCTCATAAGGTAGGCCAATCATGACAAAGGCAGAGGTCTGTAAGCCCGCTTCATGGGCTATCTGGAATGCCTGTATAATATCGTCATTGCTCATATGCCGGTTCAAGATGTCCTGCCTTATCTTTTCACTGCCGCTCTCTAAACCAAACTTTACCATCATGCAGCCCGCTTCTTTCAGCCAGGAGGCTATCTCAGCATCAAACAGCCGAACATGGGCATTCACTACGAAAGGTTTATCGGTCAATTTTTTATATTCCTGACAAAAATTTCTGAGATAACCCTTATCCAGGGTAAATATATCGTCATCAAAGATAAAGACCTTGATATTCTTATAATTGCTAAGAAGAAGAGAGAGTTCTTTTATAACCGTATCAATCTTATGCCACCTCAAATAGTTTAGCTTATTGAAAGGTAGGCCGAGTTCTTGCTGATATTGCTCCACCAGCCTGTGATTAAAACAGTAGCTGCAGCGAAAGGGACAGCCCCGGGAGGTCATAATACCTACCCAGCCATCCTTGGCATCAATAAGATGCTGAAAATCAAAAAGCTCGTAATCTTTTGGCGGAAGAGATTCTAAATCAACTAATGGTCTTAATGGGTTTCTGATAATCTGCCCATCCTGCCTGAGCCAGATATTGGGAATATTGCGGACATCCTCTCCGTTCTCGATCCTATTAGCTAGCTCCAGCATGGCATATTCTCCTTCTGCAAGGCAGACAAAATCAAAACAGCCACTGGCTAATACCTCTTCTGGTGCTATAGTAGGATGGATTCCACCACAAACCAGCGGAACCGAAGAGTATTCTTTGATAGACCGGGCAATTTCTTTGGCATAGCCATACTGATTAGTTACTACCGAAAACCCTACCAGCCGGGGTTGAAATTCTTCCATGCACACCCTTATCTTCTGTAGGTCCAGGGATTGGCCCAGATTTTCATTCAGGTTGATCAGCCTGGTAATATGGCCATGCTGTTTCAGTAAGGAAGAGATAAAGGCCAGACCATAATTAAACCCTATCTGGGCATTCAGATTAGGATAAATAAACAGTACTCGCATACCACCACCAATAAATCCTTATCTGGAATGTTTTCATCCAGAATGTTCACGAACCAACCGTCTCCGTCACCTGTTATGGGTTTTTCAAAACCTCATCATGATTTCCGACAACACGCAATAGTATTGACCCATCATCGTACTGCCAGGTCATCCGAATGGATATTGTCACGCTACATTCAAAAATGTCGTTTGTCCCTTGAACCTTCTTCGTTCTTAATGATGGGTGATGAGGATTCTTGCCCATCAAAGTGAGTTTTTTGTGTAGTGTCTTTTGTTCACCTTTGGAGAGCTTTCTATAGGATTTCTTGAACCTTTCGGTAAAAATGAACTCCATTTCCTACGAATCCAGCTTAGCTATTAATTCCTTTACATTTTTAGCCTTCTGCACCCTACCGTGTTTAATATCCTCATCAGCTTCTTTTTCCATCGCCTGCCATTCCTTTGACCAGAACCAAGCCTGGGATCTATCAATTACAAGGACAGGTTTAATAATAATCTTGTCGTCTTCTGCAATAACGTCAAGATTATCGCCTTCCTGTAATTTCATCTTTTTTACGATCTCACGTGGTAAGGTTATCTGCGACCTGCCTCTTAACTGAGTAATCATACAATATCTCCTCATCTGATTTTCTTATATTCGTATTATACCACTTTCATGGTGTTTAGCAATTGTTTTGTGCCCCGAAGGGTCACGTAAGCATTGAAGCCCCTTTTCTCATGGAATTGATCCAGGCTATGGCTTAAAATAGCAGAAGTTGTTTTTGGTTGTCAATGATTTGACACGGAGTGTTCAGGTTGTTGCTGCCGCCGCTATTTTTTCAACCCTGCCCCCATTTGACTCGCTGTAGCTGGTACCTGGCGCAGGAGCATTAATCCTGCTAGCAAAAATAATAAGAGGACAAATATTGCCAGGCGATATTTCTGGGTATCCAGCCAATAAAAGGATTCTACTGTGATGCCCCAGATAAGGGGTCCGACAATGGAACTCAATTTCCCACAAAGGCCATAGAGGCCGAAGAATTCGCCTACCTTTTCCGCTGGCGCCAGCTCTACTACCATAGTACGCCCTGCTACCCATACGCCACCCATACCTATACCAGCTAATGGCCCTACTAACCAGAAGCTCCTACCACCCTGGCTTAATAATGCCAGGGACATAGCCCCAGCCCAAATCCAGAGGGTTAAGGATAGAGCCTTTTTGGGACCTAATTTAGTAGTAACGATCCCTAGAAGATAAGAGCCAACTGCAGCAAAGATGGTAGAGACTATCAGGAAATTAACCAACTGGCTATCGCTAAAACTCATGACTTTCTTGGCATAGATCCCCATGAAGGCTATTACCGTATGGACTACATCAAGATAGATAAAAGTGGCTAATAAGAATATCCACATCCCCCGGTAAGCCCTGGCTTCTTTTATGGTCTGGATAATAGCAGAAAAGGCCGGCTTAACGATCTTCTCCATATCTGTCCGGCTTTTGCTAGAAGGGCTGCGAGGTTCTTTAATGACCAGAAAGCAGGGCATAGAAAAGACAAGGAACAATAGGGCAGTAGGGACAAAGCAAGCGCTCCTCCCACTGGCCTGGACAAAGGGCTCTACCAGCTTTAGTCCCAAAATAGCACCTACATAACCCATCGCTACTCCATAACCAGAGACTCGCCCTACAGAAGTACCTGCGCTGACCATGGGCAAGAGGCCGTTATAGAATACCAGACCCGTCTGATAGAAATAATTGGCTACCACAAACATCACTAAACCCCAATAGAGGTGGTTAGCCAGGCTGATACTGGCGGTAGCAGCTACACAGATGAGGGTCCAGATGAGCAGGAAGGGCATCCGCCGTTCCCATTGGTCACTAATAGCTCCCAGGATAGGGCTGGAGAGGGAGGCCAGAAACATTGATCCTGAAAGGACCAGGCTATAGAGGATATCAGTCCCACCCTGGTCTATCGTTACCCAGAGAGGAAAATAGGTAGAGATGATATTCATAGAGAAGATAGTGTTGGCAAAATCGTATAAGGCCCAGGAGAATATAGCTAGCTTCTTACCTGGCATCCCTATTACCAATCAAACCATTCACTATCTGTCTTCTGGTGCCAGTCGAAGAGGTATTCTGGTTGGATGAGGCTCTTCTCATAGGGTGGAATAGGGAAGGTAATAATATCATAAGTGCCTGCCAGGAAGCGGGCCATAGTCCAGCCTGTGCCAATAAAAATCCCTTCTACATAGCCCGCTATAATTCGGCCAGGATCATCCTTACCCCTTTGGGCCTGCCAATACATCTGATTAGGGACTTCCAGAGGAGCAGTAACCACATTGACGACACCCCGGCTTAATTTCTTAAAGGGCTGATAGATAGGGGGTTCAGGTGGTGGGGTAGGTTCTTTAGCCCAGGATGGTCCTAAGAAAAATATGTAACAACAAAGGATTAAAACCGTTCGCTTCCCGAATGACATAGTCATAAAGCCTATCTAGCGGAGACCTTTAGGTCTCCAAAAGTGGAAGGCACCCAAAGGGTACCCGGCCTTCCACTACCATTATTAATGGATTTCTGACAGAAAATAGCCACACCCATATCTTTTTCATAAATATTATCGCATAAATAACATAACTAATAAACCCAAATTAAGTAGCCCGCGGCAATATTCTATCTGCCTGGACTTACAGGCTACCCTGATCCAGCAATGTTAGTATCAGGGATGCACTCTTCACCATATCCTCTATCTTCAATATTTCATTAACAGAATGGGGGGTGCTCATACCAGTACCTAATATGACCGAAACTATGCCTTTAGTATTGAAGATATTAGCATCGCTCCCACCACCGCCTTTCTTAAGGGTCATTTTTATCCCCATTTTCCTGGCTGCCTCAAATACTTTTTTGATAAGGGGGTGGTCTTTTTCCACCTTCATCAATGGATAATCCTGCCTCACTGCTATCTCCACCTTCGGTTTTAATCCGTTACCGCCTTCTTGTTCGAGTTTCTTAAAGGAATGGCAGATGTCCTCGGTCACTGACGCCAACTTTTTTTGATCATGGCTCCGGGCCTCACCTTCGATCTCTACCAGGTTAGGCACAATATTAGTAGCCACTCCACCCTTGATCAGACCGATATTAGCAGTAGTTTCCTCATCTATCCTGCCCAACTGGAGTCGAGCAATAGCCTGGGAGGCTAAAGTTATGGCATTAAGGCCGGTCTCGGGGGCTATGCCCGCATGGGCTTCCCTACCATGAACTTTGATGGACAGCCTATTGGCAGTAGGGGCCCTATTAGTCACGTCGGTAATAGAACCGCCGTCCAAGACTATCCCCCAGGGGGCCGTTATCAGGTCATAGTCTAATTCTTTTGCCCCAACCAGCCCGATCTCTTCACAGACAGTAAATACTATTTCCAGAGGGGGGTGGTTAACCTCTTTTTCTCGCATTACCCGTAGTATTTCCAGGATAATAGCTACACCCGCTTTATCATCTGCCCCCAGGATTGTAGTGCCATCGCTCTTAACGATATTGTCTTGCACGACGGGTTTTATACCCTTGCCCGGGTTTACGGTATCCAGGTGGGCACAGAGCATTAAAGGCTGGCTGGTTTCAGGGCCGGGTACTTTTGCTATTAGATTACCACAGTTGCCCCCTAATCTTTCTGCACTAGTATCAAAAAGGGCCTCAATACCTATATCCTGCAAAACCTTCTGACAATAAAGAGCTACCTCTTTCTCTTCCTTAGATAAACTATCTATCTTGATTAATTCTAAAAAGGTATCTAATAATCTCGCGGAATTTATCATGGGATCATCTCCATTAGTAACAGTTCACGGGGGTCAGGGATCAGTTGCCAGGCAGGCCCATTATACCAGAAAAGGATTAAATATAAATATACCAAATTACCGCGGAAATGTATATAATGAATCCATCCAAGCTACAAGGGCGGGGCATGCTACTTCCCTACTCAATAATGACCACTCACTGGAGGAATAGAGTAAGGTATATGGGAGCGCTAGAAGAGCAAGAAAAGACCCGGATTGATAGGCTTTGGCTAGAGGGTTATCTCCGGGATAAAGATAAGTTAGCATATTTAGAAGCTTATTTGTCCCACCCATGCCCTGAGCTGTGCCAGGCGGCTGCCAGGGCTATTATCGAAGAGGTCTTGGGAGAGGAGAACAAAGGGTTACGGCTCAGGGCATTAGAGCGCCTTAAACCATTTTCTATGCCTGACCCTAATAATCCGTGCCAGGGCCAGATTGATCTGCATACCCACGACTTTTTTTCCGAAGATGGCTACCAAACTCCATCAGCCCTGGCCTTAGAGGCTTATGAGAAGGGGCTCACCGGGGTAGCGGTAATTAGCCATAATCAAAGATATGACGATGATGAAGCTGAAAGGGCCGCCCAAATCTTAGGGATTGATCTTTTTAAAGGCGGGGAGATAGTATCTTATGTAGTATTGAAAGACCGAGGGGTAGAAAATATCCATATCCTGCAAATATATGGGGATAACCCCCCGCCAGAGAAATTAAATGAGATACTGAGATTCTACATAAACCGCTACGAAAATGAGCTAGATGCTCTGGGGTATGATCTTGAGCAAGCCCGTAATAATCCCCTGGAGGCATTGAAATATTTGAGGTTAGGGAGTGCTCAGCAATTAGTAGGAGAAAAGCTCCAGGGGCTACAGAATAGGTTTGGTAACCGCCTCTGGCTTAGCGAAGAGGAGCTGCACTCCGCGAAGCGTGGTGATGCTGTTTACCCTTTTACTATAGCAGTAGCCTTATGGAGAAAGTATAGAGAGGTCTTTCAGGCAGGGTTTTTATTAGAAGAAGGGAAGCCCGAAAGCCGGCTAGTATTGGGAAATGTTAATGCAGTATATCAGCAATTCATTCGGGTAGAAAAAACTAATTACAGGGACGAAGGAGACGAACGAACCCCCGATTTGAAAAGTATTGCTACCCGGGCAATACTGCTTGGCCGAAAGCTTATAATACCCCATCCTAGCGAATATTCTACCCAGGCCTTTGAGCAAATTTTGGAAGACCTGGCCCTTATTGAATTGGGTGGTAAAAAATATGCTGGCACCCTTATTGGAGTAGAATATTATAGCAACAAACTGAGAGGCAAATATAAGGAATATGTAAGAGAGTATATAGATAAACTAAACCATGAACATCCAGTCTACCAACACTTCCCATTATATTTGCTGCCCGGCAGCGATAGCCACGGCCAATACTCACCTGATTGCCCCTTAGGCCTAGGGGATAATTACCCCTCTGATAAGGCAAGGTACAAAGAAGAAGTATATAGGGTCTTAAAAAGACCCGTGATAGAATTTTCTACTACGGAATTATTAAGGGAGTCCAGGAGGAGAGTTTTTGAATAAAAGGTATAATGCTATACCAACAAATAAGAGACCCAGAAATATAGAGAGATGGTTCGTTATAAGCTCTTGCCTATCTTTCAAGAAATTCTTTATTAGCTGGGTTAGTCCCGGCTTAGCCTCTACTAATGGGGTTTCGCAATATTTGCAATAAGTATCTTTGGGCTTATTCGGAAAGTGGCAGTAAGGACAAAGTTTTACTTCTATTATCTGACTGGCAGCTTTTCTGGAAGGTTCCTTCATGGTGTATAATCCCTTTCTTTCTGACTTTTGTACTTTTATATCTTTCATGTCATTTCGACCGAAGGGAGAAATCTTTGTTTCGAAGATAGGAGAAATCTTTAAGATTCCTCGCTCCGCTCGGAATGATAATGGTGGAATGAAAAAGTGCGAAATTAAAGCGCTTTCTGCAAAAGTGTGGTATCTAAAAAAATGATAGCATATGAGAGGTCAATTCGTCAAAAGAAAAAGGTTGTTACTTTAGGAAATGGCACCGGGCATGGTGTTCTATTGGAGGGGCTGAAAAGGCTTCCTTATTCCCTCACCGCCATAGTTAATATAACGGATAATGGGGGCCATAGCGGGCTGTTGCGCCAGAGTATGGATACCCCTTCTCCGGGCGATTTACGTAAATGTATAACCAGCCTGGCCGATCCGGGACTAACCCTCACTAATCTTTTAAAGTATCGCTTTGAAGGGGAATTAGAAGGCGTATGCCTGGGTAACCTTATTATAGGAGCTTTGATAAGGCAGGAAGGTGCTCTTTCGTTAGCCAGCGCTAAGTTAGGTCAGATGTTAGGGTTGGAGCATGAAGTAATACCTGCATCCGATGAAAGCACCCACATATGTGCCCAGTTACCTGATGGAACTGTAGTAGTAGGCGAATGGGAAATAATAGAGCGGGGGCCTGAGCATAAAGATATCCAGAGACTATTCCTGCAAAAGACCATTCGGCCAGTCCCCAGGGCCTTAGAAGCAATAGGAGAGGCTGATTTTCTTATTATAGGACCGGGTTCACTGCGTACTGGCATCATATCCCTCCTTCTGGTCGCGGGGATAAAGGAGGCTATCGGAAACTCTAAGGCCAACAAGGTATATATCTGCAACCTTATGACCCAGCCGGGCCAGACTGACCATTTCGCTCTGCGCCGGCATATGGAAGAATTATATCGGTATTTACCGATAGAGATGGATTATACCATTGTTAATGATCCAGGCCGAATCCCTCCTGATATTTTAAGGCTTGTGGAGGACTCTTACCCAGTTGTCATTGATCATCCTATATATCCTACAAAACTCGTAATTAAGGACTTAATGAAGGATATTGATTGGCAGGATATCATTCATAATGGCTGGAAGAGAAAAAGAAGCTCTTTTAGGTCGGGACCCCATTTGGTTGTTCACGACCCCGACAAATTAGCCGCTGCCTTAGCTCAGATTATTGATTCTCCAGAAATTGTTTAGCCATAAAGATAGGCTCATAATCATAATCCTTGAGGGCATCTCTTGAGCCTTCATCCCGGTCAACCAGGGAAAATACCTTTATTACCCGGCAGCCTAACTCCTCAACGGCTTTTATTGCCCGCATAGTGGATGCCCCGGTAGTGGTTACATCCTCAATGATAATGACCTTGGAACCCGCGGCCAAATCGCCTTCTATCAGCCCCATCTTGCCATGTTTTTTTGGTTCCTTTCGCACAATGAAACCACTTAATGGGACCCCATTTATATAGCTATAAATTATTAAGGACCCTACAATCGGGTCCGCCCCAATCGTAGGCCCACCCACTGCATCTACCGAGACCCCACCCTTTACCATGGCCTGGATACGCTCCCAAAGGACAGAAGCAATAAGAAAAGCACCATAAGGATCGAGGCTGGTCTTTTTGCAATCCAAATAATAAGAACTCTCTTTACCAGAAGAGAGGGTTATTTTCCCTTGAAAAAAAGATTTTTCTTTTAAAAGCTTAAATAGCTCGTCTTTCCAGGTCATTCTAGGTCATTGGTTACTGGTCATTAGTCATTGGGTTAT
>MHDQ01000104.1:9671-10015 GCA_001803565.1 Nitrospinae bacterium RIFCSPLOWO2_12_FULL_45_22
CTGGTCATTAGCCCGGCGATGTTTCATTAAACGAAATTCTATTTTCCAATGACCAATGACAATACCTTTAAGGCTTTAGCATAGCTAAACAAGGCTCTAGGTTTGTAAACATACTTGGAATGCACTCATGGAGATTGATTACTTCAATCTTTCCCCGGTACTCATTTATCCTTTTAGAGACCTCCTGGATCAAGGTATTTACTGCGCCAGGAGAAAAGAATTTTAACTCTTTGCAATCTATTGTTATCCTATCTATACCCCTTCTAATACTGAACTGAATGGTCTTTATTAATCTTTTAGCAGAATTAACATCCAACGACCCTTCTAACCTCAAGACCAGCGCC
>MHDQ01000105.1:0-7923 GCA_001803565.1 Nitrospinae bacterium RIFCSPLOWO2_12_FULL_45_22
TACGGCTTAAAAAGAAATTGGCCGAAGAGTTTCGGTACCAGTTGACCATAGGCATTCCAACCAACGAAGATGAGGCCGGCTTCTTATATTGGCTTGCCAGATTCATGAATGACATTACTACCCTGGCCTCGGGCAATCCGAAAAGGATCGCTAGAAGGGCAAAGAATAAGCTGCTGGGGAGGACACTGGTAAAGAAGATATGGCGATGGCTTTTCTAATCGCCCCAATCTCTTGGCTTTTAACGATAATAGGGTGGGTCAGTTTTCAATTAGAATCTACAAAATTTAGCAATAAGGAGAAATGCAATGAGAACGTGCGACTCTTGTGGTGCAGAAATACTTGATATTAGCCGATTTTGCCATATATGCGGGCATCCAACTCCGTTGTCTACGGGCCCGGAAGTCCTCAGCGTCCGCCCCGAGTGGTTTTTCGCAAAAGAAGACCTTTTGTTACAGAAGTTTCTGACTAGTCCAGGACTTCCGAAGCTTAAAAAGCTGTTACCATCCTATTGGGAAGGTGTTGCAAATGGGGACAAGGGTGCAATTGGCAGCTTTCGGAAATTGGCTGTGCGCGTCACCGGCTCGTCTATGTTTCCCTCATTACTCGAATCATTCCATGAGGCGTTTACTTTATTTGGGCAACCCGGCCAGTGCTTTGAGGTCTTTGTGGGACTGGACCCAGAGTTTGGCCAGGAAAACGCGGTCTGTACGTTTGATGGCGAGACCCCGGTTTTTTACTTTGTTAACAAGATTCTGCCGCTCATGAGCGAGCAAGAGCTAAAGTGCATAGTTGGCCACGAAGTTGGTCATTGCATTTTGAGACACCCCTTGCATATAGACCACCGAGTAACCCAGGGATTGGCGGAACGTCCACTGGAGGAAGACATAGTAGAAGCCATTTCGAGAGATGCCGATATATATGCCAGTTTTGCGTTGAGTAGTGCACTATCCTGGTGTCAAGAGCTCAATGCGGATCGCTTTGCGCTGCTTCTAACAAGGGATTTGTCCGTAGCAATGGGAGCTTTTGTAAAGCTAGTGCTTGGTTTTTCACCGCCGACACCCCTCGACGCCGAGGCATTTCTTCGGCAGTTCACCCCTTCGACTCCGGATGACCTTATAGAGTCACCTTCACACCCGGACTTCCCAAAATGCTGCCATGCGCTGAAACTGTTCTCAGATTCTAACGTCTACCAGAGTCTCGTAGGTGGTTCAGGCGGGAGACCGATCAATGAGATTGATTCCTTGGTTAGTGAGATAGTACCTGAGGCCAAGTCTCCGACAAACCAGATGATCGAAGTGTGGTTAATGGAATTTGTTCTAATGGCTACCGTCGCGGCCATTGATGGTAAGGTCACGCCCAAGGAGGATGAGGTACTGAGAAAGTCAATCCCACCGCCAATGCGCAAGCAATACGAAGAACTATGGACCTTTTGTGAGGAGAGTTACAATCGGCATGAAAATTACCAAGAATTAATGGAACGCGCATCGTTATTACCTGACAAATGGAAAACAAGGATCCTCAAACGGATGGTCACCATTGCCAGATCAGATCGGAAACTCGATCATAAGGAACTCTCCGAGATCTGCCATTTGGCGGTCGATATCAAGGCCCAAAGACAGTGTGATAAGGTCTTCCTGAACGAACTGGGTTTAGAGATCCAATGGTAGGATGATGAACGGAAGTCTCGGTGGAGATAACGAATAATCAAGTCCGAAGGATCAGGAGTTGTTCACTGATTGGACATGCATTGCCCATTCACGATTGCTTCTTTCGGGCTAAAAAATCGAGAACTCGCGTGGGCCATTCCAGGTGCGAAGCGCATTCTTAGCGGCATAATATCACGGGATGATTGTAAAGGCCGACTAGAACTTAACGGTGTATATAGAACCCGAGAGAACAAAATTTACGGAGCAAACAAGATTCATTTTATAAAACTGGTAGGGCTTCTTGTGTGCCAAGAAGGTTGTATGCAATCGGTTGTTTAAAAAATGCATCAGGACTTATGCACAGACGAGGCATTCTTTGAGGATGATCGGAATGACCAGGTGGTACTTGACCTTTATAATGAGAAGGCAAATATTTTGGATGGTGATGTTGATACCGAGGTAGATTTGGCTTCTTATGCCTATCAGATTTGGAAAAATGCCATTACTGCCGACCCCGGTCTGCAAAAGATTATCCCTGAACTACCTCCGGTTGTCTATTCCACACGCCCACACAGACCCAATGAACAAAATCCCGAAGGCGTGCTCCTCTATCTTCGAACGGCGGAAGGGAACGATGCCTTAGCCCGGATTGATAAGAATGGTGACAGTGTCACCGAGTCTCAGTTTGAAATCCTGAAGGCAGCGGAGTGCTTGCCTGATACACCGGCATTGCCACGCCAGGAAAATCACCATGAACTGGTTAAGAGAGGTGTTGAGCTTATTTTGGAAGAGGAGAAATCTGTCGGTGGGCAGTTGGGGAGACCATCAAGCGCACGGTTCCGTACTTATGAGAGGTTAAAACATTATGCCCAAGAAATAAAAGGCACGCTCTTCGAGTCAAAAGAACTATTAAAAGCTATTGATGACATTTACCGCTGTCCATTGCGCCAATCGGCCATTGACACGCTTAACCGTCAACTGCGTAGCGGTATCTCTGACCAGGCCCTCGCAGAACTCGTCATTGCCCTGCGGGATGAAGATCGCCTCTGTATTACCCATGAAGAAGAACAGACCCAGGAACCTAAAATTATCTGTTCAATGGGATTAGTCGATCAAGGGAAAGGATGATTTGAAGAACAAAACCCAAAACCCCAGACTCTATATCATTGCTGGCTCAAATGGTGCAGGGAAGACAATCTTTGCCCGTGAATTTCTTCCGCATTATGCTGAGTGTCCTGAATTTGTGAACGCTGATCTGATCGCCGGAGGTTTATCACCATTCGCCCCAGAAAGAGCTGCCATTCATGCAGGCAGACTTATGCTGGAACAAATTCATTTTCTGAGTAATCGGGGCCTGGATTTCGGTTTCGAGACTACCCTCTCAGGAAGATCATATGTGAAACTCCTGCATCACTTGAAAAAAAAAGGATACCATATTCATCTGTTTTTCCTTTGGATTAACAGTATTAAGCTTGCCCTGGAACGTATTAAAATCCGTGTTCAAAGTGGAGGACATAATATTCCAGAATCTATTGTTCGCCGTCGTTTTAGCAGAGGACTTTACAATTTTTTCAATTTTTATCAAATGATAGTGGATTCATGGGTAATCTTTGACAATTCAGCGGATACCCCTAAAATGATTGCTTACGCGGAATCAGGAAAGCTTGAAATCCTTGATCCGGGGCTATTTAGTATGTTATTAAAATACAAGGAGAAACGATGAAAAAAAAGAAAAAGTCACCTCATAGTCTACTGGCATACCGAGCCGAGGAAGCTCTTAAAAGGGCCGTTGCGAAAGCTATTGCGGAACATCAACGCCAGGGTATTCCGATTGCCATCTGGCGCGATGGAAAAGTAGTTCGTGTTCCTCCTGATCAGATTACTGTCCGAGATGTTGAGGCTAATTATCTAATCTCAAATAAAAAGAGAAAATAGGCAATGCCTCTCGATGTCACACGAGCACGACAGTATTTAAGAGATTTGAATTTCAAGGCCCTCTTCATTGAAGAACTAGGATGGGACCAACATCCTTATCTTCTCGACGTCTATGTTGATGGAAACACCTACAGTCTGACTTCTATCTCCCAGAAGCGCGGTATGGTGGCTTTTGTCTGTGCTCCAATGGATGATGGTCGTATCCCTGATTACCCCACACGACGGAAAATCGAGAGACAGGTGGCAAGATCTGTCCACGAGCATCTCATCATTTATACCGACCAGGATAAAAAAATCCAGATTTGGCAGTGGGTCAAGCGTGGCGAAGCGGGCAAGCCCACCCAATGTCGTGAGCATACCTATTATTGCCATCAGCCAGGCGATTCCCTCATTCAAAAATTGAACGCCATCGCCTTCAGCCTTGATGAGGAAGAAGGGCTTACCATTGTTGATGTGACCGGTCGCGTCCGTGCTGGTTTCGATCTTGATCGGGTCACCAGGAGATTCTATGACCGTTTCAAATCCGAGCACGATATGTTTTTAAAATTTCTGAAATGCATACCCGATGAAGAGATGCAGCGGTGGTATGCATCGGTGATGCTTAACCGCCTGATGTTTATCTATTTTATTCAGAAAAAAGGCTTCCTTGACAGTAACATCAACTATTTAGGTGACAAACTCACAGAAAGCAAACAACGGGGGAAGGACTGTTTCTATAAGGATTTCCTCTGCCCCCTCTTCTTCGAAGGGTTTGCCAAAAGGGAGAATGAGCGCAAAGCCGCTATTAACCAACTACTTGGGAAAGTACCTTTCCTTAATGGAGGGATTTTTCAGCCCCACCAGCTTGAGGAGCTTTACGGCAAGGGCATCCAGATTGCTGATCTTGCCTTTGAAAAATTATTCGACTTTTTCGACCAGTACCACTGGCATTTAGACGAGCGTCCCCTGCGGGCCGATAATGAAATTAACCCGGACGTACTCGGCTATATCTTTGAGAAGTATGTCAACCAGAAGCAGATGGGCGCCTATTACACCAAGGAAGACATCACTGAATATATCAGCAAAAGCACCGTAATCCCATACCTATTCGATGCGGCAAGGCAGAAATGTAAAATTGCCTTTGATGTAAGGGCGCATGGCAATGCGCCCGATACATCGGTATGGCGTTTGCTCCAGGCTGATCCTGACCGTTATATCTACGATGCCGTGAAAAAAGGGGTTGACTTACCCCTGCCTCATGAGATTGCTATGGGTTTAGATGATGTCGCGAAACGCACTGAATGGAACAAACCCGCTCCTGGAGAATATGCCTTACCGACTGAAATCTGGCGTGAAGTAGTAGCAAGGCGCAAACGGTACGAGGAGATTCGTACCAAACTGGCAAATGGCGAAATCCGGGATATTAATGATCTCATCACTTACAATCTAAACATCCGTCAGTTTGCCCAAGATGTGATCGAGAATTGCGAAGGCCCGGAATTGTTGCGTGCCTTCTGGCATGCTATTGTGGGAAGGATACCGGAGAAGGCCAACGAAAAATTTGAAAGTGGCATTACCATTCTTGATCCCACCTGTGGTTCCGGGGCCTTTCTTTTTGCCGCGTTAAACATTCTTGATCCCCTGTATGAGGCATGCCTGGACCGCATGGAGGTCTTTCTGGACGAATTGGAACGTTCGGGGGAGAAACATCGTCCGGAAAAGTTAAGTGACTTTCGTAAGGTGTTGGAACGTATCGGACAGCACCCCAACCGTCGCTACTTCATCCTCAAATCTATTATTGTGAACAACCTTTACGGCGTAGATATTATGGAAGAGGCCATAGAAATCTGCAAACTCCGCCTCTTCCTCAAGCTGGTAGCACAGATAGAGCGGGCGGAAGATGTTGAGCCACTCCCTGATATTGATTTCAATATCCGCGCAGGTAACACCCTGGTAGGCTATGCTACTTATGATGAAGTCAAGGGAGCAGTAACCAGATCATCCACAGGCCAGCTCAAGATGCAATTTGATGATACCATGAAACGGATTGACGAGAAGGCCCAGGATGTTGACCGCCTTTTCGGACGTTTCCGACAGCAACAAACCGAGATTGGTGGAGAAGTCACTCTCACCGACAAGCAAAAACTTCGTAACAGCCTGAAGGCATTGGAAGACGAACTCAACCGCTACCTAGTAAAGGAATACGGTGTTGACCCAAACAAAAAGGCTGCCTACGATAAATGGCTCGCCTCCCATAAACCATTCCATTGGTTTATTGAGTTCTATGGCATTGTTTACAACAGGGGCGGTTTTGATGTAATTATTGGCAATCCACCCTATGTGGAGTACAGCAAGATTCGCGATGATTATACGATAATAAGGGGTCAATACAAAACTGAAGCTACAAGCAATCTGTATTCGTTTATATTGGAGCGATCTAAATCTCTTCTCCTTTCGGGTGGTAGTTTAGGCATAATTCTACCGTTGAGTGCATTTTGTACGCAAAGGATGGTGCCTTTGATTAAATTGGTTAAGGGGAAAAGTGGCGCCAAGTGGATCGCTCATTTCGGATGGCGTCCTGCTAAACTTTTCGAAGGAGTTAATATTCCTCTTTCGATTTTGCTATTCAAGCCAGGACAACCTCGTATTTACACTACTACATTTGTGAAATGGTACAGAGATTATCGACCCGCTGTATTCCCAACCTTACAGTATGTCGATTCCAATGAGTTTCTGCGATTTGATTATGTTATCCCAAAAATTGGAGACCCTATTGAACGGGATATTCTGTCTAAAGTATTTACAAAACAGACACCCCTTGGTCACTATCAAGCCCATTTTGAAAGTAGGGGAGGAACACTATTTTATAGAAATACAGGAGGTCTCTACTGGCGTATTTTCACCGATTTCCAACCTTTTTTTTCTCAAAATGGACATCGGATGAGTTCCAGTACTGAGTCAACCATAGAATTTGTAGATAAGGAAATTCTCTCCCTGGTAACTGGAATATTGAACAGCAATCTTTATTGGTTTTTTTATGTAGTGTTTTCATCTTTTCATCACGTTAATCCGCCAGATATCCTTGAATTCCCCATAGATTTTGATCAAATGGAGATAACAACAAGAAGACAACTGCTTCTTTCTTCAAAGAAACTAATGGATGATATGAAGCGTAAAAGTGAAATAAGGCAAAGAATCCATAAAGGTGGAGGTATTAGTAGAATGCAAACATTCTTCCCCTCTCTTTCCAAGTCATTGAATGATGAAATAGATTTTATTCTTAAAAAATATTATGGATTTAATTCTCATGAGATAGATTTCATTATCAACTATGATATTAAGTACAGAATGGCTGAAGATAGGGAAGGAGATTAATGTATGGGCGATTATAAGAATATCAATCGGAAAGCTATTTTTGATTTATTACGGAAAGGTACTCATGGTGTATACAGTGAGTCACAGTTAATAATTCCAGCATTAATATTACTCTCTGAGAATAGATCGGGACTTAGAACAAGCAAATTAATACAGAAACTTGAGAAATTGTTAAAACCAAAAGGTCATAATGCAGAGCTTATTTCTGGAAGAAAAGATACTTATTTTAGTCAGAAGGTTAGGAATTTGAAATCTCATAATACTCTTACAAGTAGAGGTCTCGCTACATATAGAAATGGTCTATGGAAAATTACAGATAGAGGTTCTTCATTTTTAGAAGAGAATGAGCATATACGCCCATTACTCCACGATCAGGGTTTCACCCCTGAAAAAATAGAAAAGGAAACCGATGGGGATTATTCAAAAATTGTTATCGAGGAGGGGATATTAGGGTTAAAAACCTCCAAACAAAGGAAACGATCTCAAAAATTGAGACAAATAGCGATTAAGGAGTTTAAAGAAAGACATGAAAATAAACTAATTTGCGTGGTATGTAATTTTGATTTTTCGGAATGCTATGGAGATTATGGAAAGGATTATATTGAAATCCACCATACCGAACCCGTCCATTTAAATGACATACGAGGAGTTAAAAGTATGTTAATTAAAGCCCTAAAGAAAGTTGTACCTATTTGCTCAAATTGCCACCGAATGGTTCATCGAAAAGTAGGGAAGATGGTGTCTATAGACCAGCTAAGGGATATCGTAAACAAGCTTAAAATTTAATTTTGCCTTTGGGCAACCGTGGCAGGGCAATGTTTACGCTATCAAACAAGTCGCACCCATCATCAAGGAAGAACCCAACGAAATAGTGGTGATTACTGTCTATACGTTTTACTTATGAAAGGAGACCAAGATGAAAATCAGTTACGATCCTGAGGTTGATGCCCTCTATATCCGCTTGATTGAAGGACATCACGAATGCCGC
>MHDQ01000105.1:7932-8413 GCA_001803565.1 Nitrospinae bacterium RIFCSPLOWO2_12_FULL_45_22
GCCCTCTATATCCGCTTGATTGAAGGACATCACGAATGCCGCACGGTAAGGTTGAACGAAGAGATTGCATTGAACATCGGTCCAGGCGAAATACTTGTGGGTATTGAGATACTCGATGCCAAGCAAGTTCTTGGAGGGGGCCAGTTGCCGTCCGTTGCCCTAGAAAACGTACCTTTGGCCACGAATTCCTAAATATAAACCCAGCATCGATGAGATCAACTGCGTCCTGATGCAGTACTACGGTTTTACAGATAAGGAGTTGGACTTTATCATCAATTACGACATCAAGTACCGGAGGGGGTTGGACAAAAAGGGTGAATTATTAGAGATAAAAGCCTGGAGGAAAGGTGAATTTCAAACTCTCCCGTCATGCGAAGAAAGAAATGCAACGACGGGCGATACCGTTAGCCTTGCTTGAGTCCGTTCTGCAACATCCCCAGCAGGTTATTCCGGAACGGGGCGGCAAGAATGCCTATCAATC